>NZ_JCALCY010000014.1:0-98775 GCF_059812585.1 Mycobacterium sp. NGS48 | reverse complement strand
GCGGGGACACGCACGCTCGCGGCGAAAATTAGTTGGCGTGCAGGTCTTCGTTGAGCGCGATGCCCTGGCCGTCGCGGGAGACCACCTCGACCGCGCCGGTCAGCGAATTGCGGCGGAACAGCATGTTGTTGCCGCCGGAGAGTTCACCGGCCTTGACCGCGGCTCCGTCGGGCATCGCGATCTTGGTGCCGGCGGTGACATACAGGCCGGCCTCCACGACACAGTCGTCGCCCAACGAGATGCCCAGCCCGGCATTGGCGCCGAGCAGACAGCGCTTGCCGATCGAGTTGATGTGGGTGCCGCCGCCGGACAGCGTGCCCATGATCGAGGCGCCGCCGCCGATGTCGGAGCCGTCGTCGACGACCACGCCCGCCGAGATGCGGCCCTCCACCATCGACGCGCCCAGCGTCCCCGCGTTGTAGTTGACGAATCCCTCGTGCATCACCGTGGTGCCGGACGCCAAGTGCGCGCCCAATCGCACCCGGTCGGCGTCGGCGATCCGCACCCCGGCCGGCACCACATAGTCGACCATCCGCGGGAATTTGTCGATGCCGTAGACGGTGACCGGTCCGCGACTGCGCAGCCGCACCCGCACGATCTCGAAACCCTCGACGGCGCAAGGCCCGTGATTGGTCCACACCACATTGGTCAACACGCCGAAGAAACCGTCGGCGTTGAGCCCGTGCGGCGCGACCAGCCGGTGCGAGAGCAAATGCAGGCGCAGATAGGCGTCGTAGGCGTCGGCGGGCTTGTCGTCCAGCGAACCGATCACCGTGCGCACCGCGACGGTCTCGGTGCCGCGGTCGTCGTCGCGGCCCGCCAGGGCGGCGAACTCGTCGGGAACCTCGGCTACCGACAGCCGTACGGTGCCGCTTTCGCCGGCATCGATCAGTTCCGGTGCGGGGAACCAAGTGTCGAGCACCGACCCGTCGGCGGCGAGTGTCGCCAGCCCAATACCCGAAGCTGCAGTCACCTGGCCCACGCTACTAGGCTGGACCGGTGCTGGACTTAGCCGGGGACCCGATCGAGCTGACCGCGGCACTGGTCGACATCCCCAGCGAGTCGCGGCACGAAGCACGCATCGCCGACGAGGTCGAGGCCGCGCTACGCGCTCAGACTCCTCCGTCTCTCGGGTTCGAGATCGTGCGTAACGGCGATGCCGTATTGGCCCGCACTGATCTCGGCCGCCCGACACGGGTGCTACTGGCCGGCCATCTCGATACCGTTCCGAGCGCCGACAACCTGCCCAGCCATCGAGACGGCGACCTGCTCTACGGTTGCGGCACCGCCGACATGAAGTCTGGTGACGCGGTGTTTCTGCACCTGGCGGCCACCGTCACCGACCCGGCGCACGACCTGACCCTGGTGTTCTACGACTGTGAGGAAATCGACGCCGCCTCAAACGGTTTGGGCCGCATCGAGCGTGAGTTGCCGGAATGGCTGGCCGCCGATGTGGCGATCCTCGGCGAGCCGACCGCCGGCTACATCGAGGCCGGCTGTCAAGGCACGCTGCGCGTCGTGATCCACGCGAACGGAACACGCGCCCATTCGGCGCGATCGTGGTTGGGCGACAACGCGATTCACAAGCTGGGCGCGGTGCTGGACCGGCTCGCGGCCTATCGGGCCCGCGACGTCGACATCGACGGCTGCACCTACCGCGAGGGCCTTTCGGCAGTGCGCATCGACGGCGGTGTGGCCGGCAATGTCATCCCAGACGCGGCGTCGGTGACCGTCAATTTCCGGTTTGCACCCGACCGCTCGCCGGAGGCCGCGCTGCAACACGTGCACGAGGTGTTCGACGGGCTCGATGTGCGGATCGAACAGACCGACTCCGCCGCCGGCGCGCTGCCGGGCCTGGCCAAGCCTGCCGCCAAGGCGTTGGTCGAGGCGGCGGCCGGGCAGGTCCGGGCGAAATACGGCTGGACCGACGTCTCACGATTCGCGGCCCGCGGTATCCCTGCGGTCAACTACGGCCCCGGTGACCCCAATTTGGCGCATTGTCGCGACGAGCGGGTGCCGGTTGGGCAGATCAGCGCCGCGGTGGACATGTTGCGCCGCTATTTGACGAGCTAGAGGGCGCCGGTGCTCACGACCCGTCGCGCTCTGACGTCGGGCAAGTGGCGCTCGGCGAGTTCGTAGTCGGTGTCGTCGTGCAGGACTATCAGACCCCGGGCCGCCGCGGTGCCGCAGACTAGAAGGTCGACGACTGAGAGGGCACGCACCGCAGCCACGCCGGCAAGTCGATGCTGCGCCGAATCGATCCACCGCCACACGGATTTGGGCACCGGCACATCAGGGTAAATGTCACGAAAAGCCTGGTTCATCTGATCGAATTCGTCCGTATTCCGCGCCGATCGACGAAACTCGGCTCGTTGGGGTTCGCACGAGCCGACCGCCCCGCTGAGAAGCAACGGGTTCCAGGCCGCGGTGAATTCAGGTTGTCGTTGGAGACGCCAGACCGCGGAGGAGTCCACCAGGAAGTGGATCAAGTTCCGACGGACTTCTCGTCGGCCCGCGCCGCGAGCCAGCCCTCGTAGTCCCAGTCCTTGGCCTGCTCACGCGAGCGCGCCAGCGCTTCGATGCGCCGGAACTGCTCGACGTAACCACGCATCGCGAGGTTCACGGCTTCCTTCTTGGTGTGCACCCCGGCGATCCGCATAACTTCGGCCAGCGCTTCGTCGTCGAGGTCGATCTGTGTCACCGACACGGCAACCTCCGCTGTTGTTGGTGATGTATCGAGCAAGCATACATCGCCAACATACTCGCCTCTATTCGTTGGCAGCGCGCTTGGCCTGCCCGGCGGCATCGACGGCCGCCGGACGCAATCCGGCATCGGCCAGGTCGGCGGACACGTCGGCCAGCGCGACCGGATCACCGGCCGCCAGCGCGCGGGCATGAGCCAGCGTGAGCCGGCCGAGCACACAGTCCACCTCGAGCGCCAGGCGTTCGGCGCGATACACCGCGCTGGTGTCGCCGAGTCGGGCGGCGTCCTGCAGCGCCCGGAGCGCGATCGCTGACTGCCCGCCGCGTTCGGCGGCCTGCACGGCTTCCCGGGCGGCGACGATGGCGCCGGTGGTATCGCCGCGAGTCGCCTTCGACCACGCTCTGGCCAAGGCCAGCTCCGGAGCGAACAGTGCCGACTTCAGACCATGTCGCGACTCCGCTCGACTGAAAGCCTTTGCCGCCGCGAGCTGTTCGCCTTGCTGGCCCAGCGCCTGCGCGAGCAGCGACAGCGACAGCGGGCCCCACGAATAGCCGGTGCGCTCCAGCGCCGCGGCAGCGGGTTCCAGCAGCGTCACCGCGGTGTCGAAGTCGCCCTGGGCAATCGCCACATACCCGACCAGCACCTCGCCGATCGCCCGTCCCGGCTGCTGCAGCTCGGCGAAATCGGTATGGCGCTGCGCCAAGGAGCGCGCCGCGTCCAGCCGCCCGGCCATCAGCAGCGCCGTGACCCGGGCGAACCCGCTGGTGAACCTCAACAACCCCGGGTGCTCGGCGGCCACCGCCCGGGCGGCCAGCGCCTCGACGTCGCCGAAGCGGCCGATCCGGGCCGAGCACAGTGCCGCAGCCGAAGCCGCCCACCCCACCCCGATGTCCCCGGCATGCGGGGAAGCCAGCACCTCGTCGGCCAGGCGCAACGCCCGCAGCGGGGTGCCCGCATTCATGGCAAAGGTGGCCGCCAGCCCGTCGATCATGGCCTGCGCCGCCGGCGTCGTGATCCGGTTACGGGTGGTCTGCAAGAAGGTGGTCGCCCGTTCCGGCTCGCTGAGCATCCAGAACTGGTTCGCCGCCCGCGGCAGCGCCCAGGCCATCAACTCGGTCTCCGACAACGTGTCCGGATCGACTGCGGCCAGCACCGCGCCGGCCTCCCGTCCCCGGCCCTGCCAGGCCAGCGCATAGGCCAGCGCCAGCCGCGCCGGCAAGCCGGCGCCGCGGTCGACGGCCGAGGCGGCCAACCGCCTGGCCAACGGGAGATCGCCCAGCCGCAACGCCTGCTGCGCGCCAGCTGCCACCTCGTCAGCGGGCTGCGGCGCATCACTGTCCACCGCCAGCGAGGCCAGCCGCAGCCGGTCGCTGACATGCGTCGACGGCTGTCGCGACAGCAGCGTGACCACCTCGGTGCGCAGTCGCCGTATGCCCTCGCTGCCGAGCGCGATCAGCGCACGTTCGGCGAACAGCGGGTGAGCGGTGTACACGACAGGGTCCGCGCTCTTCCCGCCGCGCACCCGGGTCTCGGCCCCACCGAGTTCGATGGCCTGCTCGACAGCGTCGTCGCCGGTCAGGGCGGTGAGGTCGGTGAGCGCCAGCGGCTCTTGTACCGCGAGATAGTCGAGCACCGAGCGGGAGCCGGCGGGCAGTTCATGGAGGTATGCGTCGACCTCCGCGGAAGACGTGGCACCGGCGGGTGCCTCGATGTCGATGCGACCGAGCAGGTTGTCGGTCCATAGCGCGGCGATCGCCGCCGGCGCGGCATCGGCACGGGCCGTGACCACCATCCGGGCCATACCGGCCAGGGCCAGCTGGTAGACCAACGTGGCCGAGAGGACGTCCAGGTGGTGCGCGTCGTCGACAACGAGCAAAAGATCGCTTTCCTGCGCGCCGCGGGTCAACGATTGCCGGGCCGCGCGCAACAGCGCGGCCGGCTTGCCGATGTCGGCGATCTCGACCAGATGACTGAATGCTCCGAACGGCACGACGCGCTCGGTCGGCGTGCCGGTGACCCACTGCGTCAGTGTGGCCGGGTGCTGTTGGACGACATGCTCGGCCGCCAACCGGGCCAGGGTGGATTTGCCGATACCGTCGAGCCCCAGCACGACCGCTCCGGACTGAGCACCGGGAACGTCGCGGGCCAGTGCCGTCTCCAACTGCTCCAATGCGGCCGCGTGTTGGGGGACGTTCCACCGAATCGGCACCGCCGGATTTTACGGTGCCCGGCCACCGCCGGATAGCCTTTCCGGCATGGGGCGGTCCGGAGCGTGGGCGGTGTGCGTGTATTGCGCTTCCGGACCGACGCACCCCGAATTGCTGGCCCTGGCCGCCGAGGTAGGCGAGGCGATCGCGGAGCGGGGCTGGACGCTGGTGTGGGGCGGCGGAAACGTCTCGGCGATGGGCGCGCTGGCCACCGCGGCCCGAGCCCGCGGCGGTTGGACCGTCGGCGTGATCCCCAAAGCGTTGGTCCACCGTGAACTGGCCGATACCGACGCCGACGAGCTGATCGTCACCGACACCATGCGGGAGCGCAAACAGGTGATGGAAGACCGCGCCGACGCGTTCCTGGCCCTGCCGGGCGGTATCGGCACACTCGAGGAACTGTTCGAGGCCTGGACCGGCGGATACCTCGGTATGCACGACAAACCCGTGGTGATGCTCGACCCGAGCGGGCACTTCGACGGGCTGCGGGCCTGGCTTTACGGACTGATCGATCCCGGCTACGTCGCTCAGGCCGCGCTGGACCGACTGATCGTGGCCGACGAGGTGAGCACGGCGCTGGACGCCTGCGCACCCGGCTGAGCGCGGCCGGACCACCTTGCGAGCGTGAAGCCAGGTTCACGTTCGTCGACGAGTGTGAACTCAGGTTCACGCTGGGCGTTAGGCTGGCCGCCAAGTTCAGTGGGAATGGCGGACCTTAGAGAGGTGCCAAGTGTCCGAAGTCGGGCTGGTCGATATCGCAAGCCGGGTGCCCGGTCTCATAGCCGACGTGCCGGTGATGGTGCGCGGAGCGCTGACCGGGCTGCTGGCCCGGCCCACCTCCAAGGCGTCGATCGGCAAGGTGTTTCAGGACCGGGCTGCCCGCTACGGCGACCGGGTGTTCCTCCGGTTCGGTGAGCAGCAACTGACTTACGCCGAGGCCAACGCGACGGCCAATCGCTACGCCGCGGTGCTGGCCGCCCGCGGTGTCGGCCACGGCGACGTCGTCGGGATCGTGTTGCGCAACTCGCCCAACGCGGTGCTGATGATGCTGGCCGTGGTCAAATGCGGCGCCGTCGCCGGCATGATCAACTACCACCAGCGCGGCGAAGTGCTGGCCCACAGCCTGAGTCTGCTGGACGCCAAGGTGCTGGTCGCCGAATCCGACCTGGTCGACGTCATCAGGGAATGCGGCGCTCCCGGCGCTGAGCCGCTGACCATCGAGGAACTGGAGCGACTGGCCGCCACCGCACCCACGACCAATCCGCCGTCGGCCTCGGCGGTGTTGGCCAAGGACACCGCCTTCTACATCTTCACCTCCGGCACCACCGGGCACCCCAAGGCCAGTGTGATGACCCATCGGCGGTGGCTGGCCGCGCTGGCCGCTTTCGGCGGGCTGGGCCTGCGGCTGCACAGCAGCGACACCCTGTACAGCTGCCTGCCGCTCTACCACAACAACGCGCTGACCGTCGCGGTGTCGTCGGTGATCAACTCCGGGGCGACACTGGCGCTGGGTAAGAAGTTTTCAGCGTCGCAGTTCTGGGACGAGGTGATTGCCTACGACGCAACGGCGTTCATCTACATCGGCGAAGTCTGCCGCTATCTCCTCAACCAGCCACCTAAGCCAACCGACCGCTCGCACAAGGTTCGGCTGATCGCCGGCAACGGCCTGCGCCCAGAGATCTGGGAGGAGTTCACCACCCGGTTCGGCATCGAGCGGGTCTGTGAGTTCTACGCCGCCAGCGAGGGCAACACCGCGTTCATCAACATCTTCAACGTGCCCAAGACGACCGGGATCTCGCCGCTGCCGTTGGCCTACGTCGAGTACGACCCCGACACCGGTGCCCCGCTGCGCGACGACAACGGCCGGGTGCGCCGGGTTCCTCCCGGCGAGCCCGGTCTGCTGATCAGCCCGGTCAACAAACTGCAGCCGTTCGACGGCTACACCGACCCCGCTGCCAGCGAGAAGAAGTTGGTGCGCAACGCTTTTCGCGAGGGCGACTGCTGGTTCAACACCGGTGACGTGATGAGTCCGCAGGGCATGGGACATGCCGCGTTCGTCGACCGGCTCGGCGACACGTTCCGGTGGAAGGGTGAGAACGTCGCCACCACCCAGGTGGAAGCGGCGCTGGGACTCGACTCGTCTGTCGAGGAATCCGCAGTCTTCGGCGTGGAAATCCCGCGCACCGGTGGCCGCGCCGGGATGGCCGCGGTCAAGCTGCGCGACGGCACCGAGTTCGACGGGCAGGCGCTGGCCGGCACGCTCTACGAGCATTTGCCGGTGTATGCGCTGCCGCTGTTCGTGCGGGTGGTGGAGTCCATGGAGCACACCACGACCTTCAAGAGCCGCAAGGTGGATTTGCGTGAGCAGGCCTACGGTCCCGGCATCGACGACCCGCTGTACGTGCTGGCCGGCCGCGACGACGGCTACGTCCCGTTCTACGGTGACTACCCCGACGAGGTCGCGGCCGGTAAGCGACCGCAAGGCTGAGTGTTCCAGTCGAGACTGCGCTGACAGCATCGATCCTGCGCACAGCGATCACTTGAGCCTGCCGGGGATCTGGTCGCCCTGAGCGCAGTCTCGATGAGCAGGGCGGGCACCATAGACGGGTGCAGTCCACCCTGTGCGGCCGCCCGGTCGCGGCCGATCGTCCGCTGATCATGGCGATCGTCAACCGCACCCCGGATTCGTTCTACGACCGCGGCGCCACTTTCAGCGACGAGGCGGCCAAGGCCGCCGCGCACCGGGTCATCGCCGACGGGGCCGACGTCGTCGACGTCGGCGGCGTCAAGGCCGGCCCGGGGGAGAGCATCGACACCGAAACCGAGACCGCCCGGGTGGTGCCGTTCATCGAGTGGCTGCGCGAGGCCTACCCCGACCAACTGATCAGCGTCGACACCTGGCGTTCCACGGTGGCCAGGCGGGCCTGCCGGGCGGGCGCCGACCTGATCAACGACAGCTGGGGCGGCGTCGACGCCGAGATGCCCGGAGTGGCCGCCGAATTCGGCGCGGGCCTGGTCTGTTCACACACCGGCGGCATGTCCCCGCGCACCCGGCCCTTTCGGGTCAGCTACGGCCTGAGCACCCGGGGCGTGGTCGACGACGTGATCGGTGAAGTCACCGCGGCCGCCGAACGAGCTGTTGCCGCCGGGGTGGACCGCGATCGGATACTGATCGACCCGACCCACGACTTCGGTAAGAACACCTTCCACGGGTTGGCGTTGTTGCGTCATGTGGAAGATCTTGTTGACACCGGTTGGCCGGTCTTGATGGCGTTGAGCAACAAAGATTTCGTCGGGGAGACTCTGGGTGTGGATCTGACGCAACGGCTGGAGGGAACCTTGGCCGCCACCGCGCTGGCCGCCGCGGCCGGTGTCCGGATGTTCCGGGTGCACGAGGTCGGTCCCACCCGACGGGTGCTGGAGATGGTGGCGTCGATTCAAGGGCGACGACCGCCGACGCGCACGGTGAGAGGGCTGGCATGACAGCATCAGAGCTGGTCGATCTCGTCGGCGACGGAATCCTGGCCGCGCTGCCCGGCGACACCTGGCTGCCTGACCGCAGCTGGAGTCACCCGAAAACGGTCGACGAACTGGTGTCAGCAAAGGCAGGCCGCACCATTTCGGTGGTGCTGCCCGCCCTCAACGAGGAAAGCACGATCGAATCGGTCATCGACAGCATCTCGCCGGTGCTCGGCGGGTTGGTCGACGAGTTGATCGTGCTGGACTCCGGCTCGACCGACGACACCGAGATCCGCGCCATCGCCGCCGGCGCACGCGTCGTCACCCGCGAACAAGCGCTGCCCGACGTCGCCCCGCGTCCCGGCAAGGGTGAGGTGTTGTGGCGCTCGCTGGCGGCCACCAGCGGCGACATCATCGTGTTCGTCGACTCCGACCTGATCGACCCGCACCCGATGTTCGTGCCGTGGCTGGTCGGTCCGCTGCTCGCCGGCGACGGCACCCACCTGGTCAAAAGCTTCTACCGGCGGCCATTCAACACGGACGGCACCGGCGGGGGCCGCGTCACCGAACTGGTGGCGCGGCCGCTGCTCGCGGCACTGCGGCCCGAGCTGGGCCGGGTGTTGCAACCGCTGGGCGGCGAATACGCGGCCACTCGCGAACTGCTGATGTCGCTGCCCTTCGCGCCGGGCTACGGGGTGGAGATCGGCCTGCTGGTCGACACCTACGACAGGCTGGGTTTCGAAGCGATCGCTCAGGTCAACCTCGGCGTACGGGCGCACCGCAACCGGCCGCTTGCCGAACTGGGCCCGATGAGCCGGCAGGTGGTGGCCACGCTGCTGTCCCGCTGCGGCATCCCCGACTCCGGGGTGGGCCTGACGCAGTTCCTCGTCGACGGTGACGGGTTCACGCCGCGCACGTCGCCGGTGTCGCTGTCCGACCGCCCACCGATGAGTACGCTGCGGCCGCGTTGATCGGGGGCGGGATAAGGCAGGATCGGTGACGTGGCGTTGGTGTTGCTGTATCTGGTGGTGCTGATCCTGGTGGCGATCGTGCTGTTCGGCGTGGCCAGCATGCTGTACGGCCGCGGCGAGCAGCTGCCGCCGCTACCCCGCGCGACGACCGCGACGGTGCTGCCGGCCTCCGGTGTCACCGGGGCCGATGTCGACGCAGTGAAGTTCAGCCAGGTGCTGCGCGGCTACAAGACCAGCGAGGTCGACTGGGTACTGGATCGGCTCGGCCGGGAGCTCGACCAGTTGCGCGGCCAACTCGCGTCGGTGCAGACCGGGAAACCTGAGGCCGACGAGGACCCCGAATGACCGACGACGGGCGCAGCCGCTGCGGTTGGGCGACCAGTGACCTTTACCGCGACTACCACGACAACGAATGGGGCCGGCCGCTGTATGGCCGGGTGCCGCTGTTCGAGCGGCTGAGCCTGGAAGCGTTTCAAAGCGGGCTGTCCTGGCTGACCATCCTCAAGAAGCGGGACAACTTCCGGCGGGCCTTCGCCGGTTTCGACATCGAGTCGGTCGCCCGCTACACCGATGCCGACGTGGCCCGCCTGATGGCTGACGAGTCCATCGTGCGCAACCGCGCCAAGATCGAGGCGACGATCGCCAACGCGCGAGCCGCCGTCGGGGTTGATATCTCCGAGCTGTTGTGGTCGTTCGCGCCGCCGCCGCGACCCCTGTCGCGACGGCCCGCCGACTCCGCCGAAGTGCCGTCGGCGACCGCGGAATCCACCGCGATGGCCCGGGAATTGAAGCGGCGCGGATTCCGGTTCGTGGGACCTACCACCGCCTATGCCTTGATGCAGGCGACCGGGATGGTCGACGACCACCTGCGCACCTGCTGGGTGCCGTCGGCTACCCGGTCAGACACGCCCGCGTAGGCCCGCACCCGGGTCTTGTACACCCCTCCGGTGTCGATAGGGAACAATGGGGGAGTGAATTGGCAGTTGACGGCGGGCCAGCTCGAACCTGGAGGGAGCACTCGATGGCGGCGATGAAGCCCCGGACCGGTGATGGTCCGCTGGAAGCGACCAAAGAGGGGCGCGGCATCGTGATGCGGGTACCGCTGGAGGGCGGTGGCCGACTCGTCGTCGAGCTGACGCCCGACGAAGCCGCCGCACTCGGCGACGAACTCAAGGGCGTCACCAGCTGAGCGCCCGCCGCTAGCTACCCACCTTTTGATAGATCTCCAACGTCTGCTCGGCGATGTTCGCCCAGGAGAACTCCGCGATAGCCCGCTGACGTCCGGCCTGACCGTAGCGCTTTGCCCGCTCGGGGTCGGCGACCAAAGCGTTGACCGCCTCGGCCAGACGGCTCTGGTAACCGGCTGAATCGTCGGCGTCGTAGTGCACCAGCGAGCCGGTGACGCCGTCGGCCACCACCTCGGGTATCCCGCCGACGTCGGAGGCCACCACGGCCGTCGCGCAAGCCATTGCCTCGAGGTTGACGATCCCCAACGGCTCGTATACCGATGGGCACACGAAAACCGTTGCCGCCGAGAAAACTTCACGAAGTCTCCGGATGGGGAGCATTTCCCGGACCCAGAACACGCCGTGGCGCCGCTGACCCAATTCGGCCACGGCCGCCGACACTTCGGCGGCGATCTCAGGGGTGTCGGGAGCCCCAGCGCACAACACCAACTGCACCTCGGGGCTGAACCGGTGGGCGGCGGCTAAGAGATGACCGACGCCCTTCTGGCGGGTAATCCGCCCGACGAAGGCCACGGTGGGCCGGCGCGGGTCGACCCCCAATTCGGCCAGCAGCGACTCGCCCGGTTTCGGCTCGACGGGATACCACACGTCGGTGTCGATGCCGTTGTGCACCACATGTACCCGGGACGGATCCAAAGCCGGATAGGTGGACAACACGTCGTTGCGCATCCCAGAGCTGACGGCGATCACCGCATCGGCTGCGCTGACGGCAGTGCGTTCCACCCAGGACGACAGCCGGTAGCCACCGCCGAGCTGTTCGGCCTTCCACGGCCGCAACGGTTCCAGCGAATGCGCGGTCAGCACATGCGGAATGTCGTAGAGCAAGCCGGCCAGGTGCCCGGCCAGGCCGGTGTACCAGGTGTGGCTGTGCACCACGTCGGCGTTCAGGGCGGCGCCGGCCATCACCAGATCGGACGACAGCGTCGCCAGCGCCGGATTTGCGCCCTCTAGCCGCGAATCGGGCTGGTAAACGAACGCCCCCGGCCGGGGGGCGCCCATGCAGTGCACGTCGACGCGGCACAGGTTGCGCAGTTGCGCGACCAGTTCGGTGACATGCACCCCGGCGCCGCCGTACACCTCAGGGGGATACTCCCGAGTCATCATCGCCACCCGCATACACCGCACGGTAACGGTTGGGGCGCGTCGCGCCGAACCAAATACCTTGACGGACAGCCCGTCCACGCAGGGTAATCAGCCGATTGACGTGGCGACGGTCTTCAGCGGCCGATAGGTTTGAAACCATGAGGGAAGCGCCACACGTGCTGGGCATCGTCCTGGCCGGCGGGGAGGGCAAGCGGTTGTATCCGCTGACCGCAGACCGGGCCAAACCCGCGGTTCCCTTCGGCGGCGCCTACCGACTGATCGACTTCGTGCTGTCCAACCTTGTCAACGCCCGCTACCTGCGGGTTTGCGTTCTCACTCAATACAAGTCGCATTCGCTGGACCGGCACATCTCACAGAATTGGCGACTGAGCGGCCTGGCCGGCGAGTACATCACCCCGGTTCCGGCGCAGCAGCGGCTCGGCCCGCGTTGGTACACCGGTTCCGCCGACGCGATCTATCAGTCGATGAACTTGATCTTCGACGAAGACCCGGAATACATCGTGGTTTTCGGCGCTGACCACGTCTACCGGATGGACCCCGAACAGATGCTGCGATTCCACATTCGCAGCGGGGCGGGCGCGACGGTGGCCGGGATCCGGGTGCCGCGGGCGGAGGCCACCGCGTTCGGGTGTCTGGACGCCGACGAGTCCGGCCGCATCCGCAGTTTCGTCGAGAAACCGACCGAGCCACCGGGTACCCCCGACGATCCCGAGGCCACATTCGTCTCGATGGGCAACTACATTTTCACCACCAAGGTGCTCATCGACGCCATCCGCGCCGACGCCGAAGATGACCACTCCGACCACGACATGGGCGGTGACATCATTCCGCGGCTGGTGTCCGACGGGATGGCCGCCGTCTACGACTTCTCCGACAACGAGGTGCCCGGTGCCACCGACCGCGATCGGGGCTACTGGCGCGACGTGGGAACGCTGGACGCTTTCTACGACGCCCACATGGACTTGGTATCGGTGCATCCGGTGTTCAACCTGTACAACCGGCGCTGGCCGATCCACGGTGCAACGGAGAACCTGGCGCCGGCGAAATTCGTCAACGGCGGCTCCGCGCAGGAGTCGGTGGTAGGCGCGGGCAGCATCATCTCGGCGGCGTCGGTGCGTAACTCGGTGCTGTCGTCGAACGTCGTCGTCGACGACGGCGCGATCGTGGAGGGCAGCGTGATCATGCCGGGCACCCGGGTCGGTCGCGGTGCGGTGGTGCGTCACGCGATCCTGGACAAAAATGTGGTCGTCGGACCGGGCGAGATGGTCGGGGTGGACTTGGAGAAGGACCGCGAACGCTTCGCGATCAGCGCCGGCGGGGTGGTTGCGGTGGGCAAAGGCATCTGGATCTAACCCGCGCCCTTTCTTCGCGAGCGTGCGTGTCCCCGGTCGACATGCCGACCTATTTCCCGGGTTTGCGCACGGTCGCGGCGGGAGTGCGGCGCTCGGTCACCACACGTAAGGCAGCAGCCGGTAGTGCACCTGCTCGGTGTACTGGCGGTAGCCGCTCAAATCCTCTTGCAGGAGCTGTTCTTCGTCGCGAATGCGGACAGCCAACACGATCAGGCCCGGGATGACGAAAACCAGCCCCCAGTACGAGCCGAGCGCGAGCGGGATGCCCAGCATCATGATCAGGTTTCCGGTGTACATCGGGTGTCGCACCATCCCATATAAGCCGGTGGAGACGACCCGCTGCCCCTCCTCGATCGTGACATTGGCGGCCGCATAAGCGTTCTGGATGACCACCAGCATCGAGAGGCCAAGGCCGATCGCGACCAAAACGTCGCCTACCAAACACACCGCGTTCGGAACCGATGACCACCCGAACCGGTGGTCCAGGGCGCTGACCACGCACATGGCCGCCAGCGAAAACAGTGCGACGGAGATGATGACCTTCTCCAGCGTTCTGTCCTCGGCCAACGGTCCCGCGCGCATCCGCCGATCAAGGGCGTCCTGGTTCGTTCGCAGTAGGTAGATGCCGGGAACCCAGGTGGACACGACGAATACGCCGAGGAAAACCCACGCCTGCCAGTAATGGAAGGTGCCGGCCGGCAGAAACACCACCAACCCAAACACCACAAGTCCCCACACACTCGAAAGTGCTGCTTTGACAACAGTTTTCATAGCAGCCTCCTCAGCTTCTAAGATCGCGGCGCCGGAAGGCCGCCACGCCGAGTGCTATCAGTGACGCATCGATCACCAGCAGCAACAGCAGCGGAACCGCCGTGAAGGTACCATCGCCGATTCGGGGAATGTGTGCGAACGGCTCGAGGTCGCACAGCCACTGCGGCAAAGCCGACAAGGAACCGACAAGGTACAACGCGATGAATCCAACCAACACGCCCCAAGCCGCCGGGGTCAACCGTGGCGCCAGCCCGAACAACGCCACCGTCACGGCGGCAAGCAGCCACACCGCGGGCAGTTGCGCGGCCGCGGTGCCGACAACTGCGGGAAGTTTGCCGCTGATATCGCCGGCGGCGACGCCGTAGGTGAGCCCGGCGACCAGTCCGGAAACCAGCATCGCGGCGCCAGACCCCACCAGCGCAGTCGTCAGATGGCTTGCCAACCAACGACTTCGGCTCACGGCACCGCTTAGCAGCGTTTCAGCCCGCTGGCCGGTCTCCTCCTGGTGCAAACGCAACGACAGCGAGATGGCGAACGCGGCGGCCGCCATGCTCAGCATCGCGAACGCGATCGCGATGAACGCCTGCTCCAAGGCGCTGGTGCCGCCCATCCGGGTCACGATGTCACGCGCGGCGGTGCTATCGCCAAGTTGATCGCCGATCCCGTGCACGACGCTGCCGACCAGCAAGCCATACAGGCACAGTCCGACCGTCCACAGCAGCAGCGCACCGCGGTCCAGGCGCCACGCCAGCCCCGACACGCTGCTCAACATCGCTGCCGCTCGCGCCGGACCCGGGCGTTCGGCGATCAGCCCCGCGCCGACGTCGCGGCCGGCGAGCAGTCGGTAGGCCAGCGCGGTGAGCAGCACGGCCGTCACCAGATGCAGTGCCAGGACCCACCAGTGGTCCCCGGCATACGGCCGGACCTGTAGCGACCAGCCCAGGGGTGAGAGCCAGGACAAGGTGCCCGAGCCGGCGTCACCGACGGCGCGCAAGGTGAACGCGGCGGCCAGCACAGTGAATGCCGCGCTCCGGCCGAATCGGGCGCTCGGCGACAGTTGCGCCGCAACCGCGGCCACCGCCGTGAACACCAACCCGGAGGCGGCCAGCGCCGCCCCGAATGCCAGCGATCCGCCGGGTGCGACGTCGGTCGTGAGCAGTCCGGCCGCGCCGATCGCGCCGGTGCTGATCGACGCGCCGAACGACAGGAGTAGTGCGGCCGTCAAACTCGCGTAGCGGCCCACCGCCGTCGAGTCGATCAATTCGGCGCGTCCCGTCTCCTCGTCGGCACGGGTGTGGCGCATCACGGTGAGGATGACCGCCACCGCGATGAGTAGATGGAACATGCCGGCCTTCCAAATGCCCACCGCGCCAAGGCTGTCGTTGTAGACCGGGCCGTAGAGCGCGCGCTGAGCCGGGCTCGCCATGATCGACGACGCGAACGTCGCGCGCTCTGCCTGGGTGGGCGCCACCTTCGCCATGCTGCCGATGTAAACGGTGGCAAGCGGCACCGAAAGCAACAGCACCCACAGCGGTAACACGACCCGGTCGCGGCGCAGATAGAGCCGCAGCATCCCTACAGTGCCTGAGAAGCTTGAACTACGCTGCGGCGCTTGATGAGCCGGCTGGCCCAGCGTGGCGGTGCTCATGCGGGCACCTGTTCTCCGCTGTGCACATCCTGGCCA
This sequence comes from Mycobacterium sp. NGS48, assembly GCF_059812585.1. Lineage (NCBI taxonomy): Bacteria > Bacillati > Actinomycetota > Actinomycetes > Mycobacteriales > Mycobacteriaceae > Mycobacterium > Mycobacterium sp. NGS48. The sequence continues at coordinate 83,276 of NZ_JCALCY010000014.1, read as the reverse complement.
TCGGTGCCGTAATGGCGCAGAAAAAGTTCTTCCAGTGTGGGGGGCTGGCTGATCAGACTGCGCACTCCGGCGTCGCCGAGCACCCGGATGAGTTCGCCGAGGCTCTCGCCGTCGACTTGGGCGCGCAGCGTGGTTCCCTCGACGCTGAGGTCCTCCACACCCTTGATCCGGGTGAGATCGCCGGGATCGCCGATCATTTCAGCCTTGATCGAGGTGCGGCTGAGGTGGCGCATCGAATCCAGCGACCCGCTCTCCACGGTCTGGCCGGCCCGGATGATCGTCACCCGTTCGCAGAGTGCCTCCGTTTCGGCCAGGATGTGGCTCGACAGCAGGACCGTGGCGCCGCGATCGCGGGCCTCGGCAACGCACTGCTGAAACACGTTTTCCATCAGCGGATCCAGGCCGCTGCTGGGCTCGTCGAGCAGCAGTAGCCGGGCCCGCGACGAGAAGGCCGAAATCAGGGAGACCTTTTGCCGGTTGCCTTTCGAGTAGGTGCGCGCCTTCTTGCGCGGGTCCAGCTCGAAGCGCTCGACGAGTTCGGCTCGGCGCTTCTCGTCGATACCACCGCGCATGCGGGCGAGCAGGTCGATGGTCTCCCCGCCGGTGAGGTTGGGCCACAGCGTCACATCCCCAGGCACGTAGGCGATCTGGCGGTGCAGGTCCACAGCGTCGGCCCACGGGTCACCGCCGAGCAGTCGTGCCGTACCGGAGTCGGCCTTCACCACACCGAGCAGGATGCGGATCGTCGTCGATTTCCCCGCGCCGTTGGGTCCGAGAAAGCCGTGCACTTCACCCTGGCGCACCGTCAGATCGAGGCCGTCCAGCGCCCGCACCGCGCCGAAGGATTTCGTCAGGTGGCTGATTTCGATTGCCGCCTGGCCGTTGTCAACTGGCATTGGATTCTCCCTGTTCTGCTTCGGCGAGGAATGCGTTGTACCTGGTGTCGTCTGTCAGCAGGCCGTCGGTGTAGATCTCCAGAGCGGGTAGAACCATGTCGCGGGCGTAGTCGCGCAGTACTGCGCGCAAATCCGTCGGGGAGTCGTGCATCTGGAGATACAGCAGGAAGCCGCCCCCGCCGGTGATCGCCAGATATTTTGCCCGTGCCTTGGGGTCTCGGCTGGGCTTGAGGATGCCCGCCCGCACACCTTCGTCGAGGTATTCCTCGGCATCGTCGATCATCTTGCGCCACAATGTGTTTGCGAGACCGCCGCCCATTTGCATGGAGCGAACGAGGTAGGCCATCATCGACGCGTACGACTCAATTTCGGCCATCGCGGCAAACCAGGTGCCCGGGTCGGTCGACCGCATCGCCTCCGATTTGCCGCTGCGGATCTCTTCGGCGACGTAGTCGTCGCACGCGTTGCGCAGGCCGTCTTTGGATCCGAAGTGATGAATGACCAAGGCCGCGCTCACGCCGGCGGCGTCGGCGATCGCGCGCAGTCCGACCCCGAAACCGTGCTCACCAAACTGCTCGATGGCCGCATCACGGATTCGCGCGGCTGCGGTCAAGTCGGCTGAACGCATGTTCAGTACACTAAACGCGCGTTCAGCCAGCTGTCAAGCGTGACTCGTCGCACCAACAGTGCTGGAAGATGTCAGTCGCGGACAGCGGCAAGCAAGCCGTCGCCGAGCGGCACCAACGCGGGGTTGAGGCGTTCGTCTTCGGCGATCAGCCGCGCGGCTTCGCGGACTGCGGTGACTTCGGCATCGTGGGCCGCCGGATCATTGGCCCGACCACCAAGCGCCGCGCGGTGCACGATGATCACGCCGCCCGAGCGCAGCAGCCGTACACCTTCGACCACGTAGTCCGGCTGGTCGATCGGGTCGGCGTCGATGAACACCAGGTCGTAGGACTCGTCGGCGAGCCGGGTCAGCACCTCTTGGGCACGACCGCTGATCAGCCGCGTGCGCGACGGACCGATCCCGGCGTCGCTGAACGCCTGCTTGGCGGTCTGCTGATGCTCGGGCTCGATGTCGATCGTGGTCAACACACCGTCGTCGCTCATACCCGAGAGCAGCCACAGTCCGCTGACCCCGGCGCCGGTGCCGACCTCGACGACGGCTTTGCCGCCACTCAGCCTGGCCAGCAAGCTCAGCAGCGCGCCGACGGCAGGCGTGACGGCGCCGGCGCCGATCTCGACGGCGCGGTCTCGCGCTGCCGCCAAAACCGCATCCTCGGAGATCGACCCCTCGGCGTGCGCGGAGATCGCTGCGGCCCGACTGGTTTGGGCCGTCCGGCCGGTTGCGTCGTCGGTGCTGGCCATGCCCGCAGCGTAAGTCCAACCTATGCTCCACGCGGGCAGGCGCGCCCGAACGACGGTCTCGCTCGGTGAGCCGCGACACGCCCGGAAGTCCAAGCCGCACAATGTCACATCGCGCGCTAAACCCGCAGCGCAAACGGTTGCCTGCCCGGTTTCTCAGTGAATGCACAGTGCCGTCACATATCGGCCACACGCCGATAAGCGACGGTAGCTATATGGAACGCGGAGAGCGCTGGGCCGGGAATACAGCCGGGTGTCTGCGTGTTGCCCGCGGTGACGCACTGCCCACCTTTGACGGCAAGATCAATCCGGAGGATCTGAACATCACCACATTGACGAGCCCGGCGAGCATGTCGCACCCCGAGCGGTACCGCGACGCCGATTGGGTCGAGCCGGCTGACGAGCCGTACGGAACTGCGGTCTTCGACGCAACCGGAGACAAGGCGGCGATGCCGTCCTGGGACGAGCTGGTGCGTCAGCACGCGGATCGGGTGTACCGGCTGGCCTACCGCCTCTCGGGCAACCAGCACGACGCCGAGGACCTGACTCAGGAGACCTTCATCCGGGTGTTCCGATCGGTGCAGAACTATCAGCCGGGGACCTTTGAGGGCTGGCTGCACCGCATCACCACCAACTTGTTTCTGGACATGGTGCGCCGGCGCAGCCGCGTTCGGATGGAGGCATTGCCCGAGGATTACGACCGGGTGCCCGCCGACGAGCCCAACCCCGAGCAGATCTACCACGATGCACGGCTGGGGGCTGACCTGCAGGCGGCGCTGGATTCGTTGCCGCCGGAATTCCGGGCCGCGGTGGTGTTGTGCGACATCGAGGGTCTGTCCTATGAGGAGATCGGCGCGACGCTGGGCGTCAAGCTCGGCACCGTGCGCAGCCGGATTCACCGCGGACGGCAGGCGCTGCGCGACTACCTGGCGGCGCATCCTGAGCACACCGAGCGATCCGACGGCGCGAGCGCCTAACTGGCGACACTCGGGCTTCTCGGCTGTTCAGTGCTGTCGCGTCGCGGCCAGCGCGCTACATTCAAGATAGTGCCGCCATGCATACACAACGCAGTGTCGAGAGGAGCTGGTGATGCCCGACCGGGGACATGTGTTCCGCCGTGCGTTCTCCTGGCTCCCCTCCCAGTTCGCCTCGCAGAGCGACGCGCCGGTTGGCGCGCCGCGCCAGTTCGGCTCTACCGAGCACCTGTCCACCGAGGCCATCGCTGCATTCGTCGACGGTGAGCTGCGAATGAACGCCCACCTGCGCGCCGCCCATCACATTTCGCTGTGCCCGCAGTGCGCCACCGAAGTCGAGGATCAGGGCCGAGCACGTGCCGCGCTGCGCGACTCCAGCCCGATCAGCATCCCCAGCACCCTGCTCGGGATGCTGTCGCAGATTCCGCACTCGCCGCCCGACGACGCCGCGGCCTTCTCGGACCAATTGGCCGACGACACCATGCCTGACCGGCGTAAGCGCCGGTAGCCTGGTGGATACTAGGCTGGTTAAGCCGGTGTCTGACGCCGCGCTCGTTGTCATAGCGCGTATTTCCCAACTGCTCGGAAGAGGATGACGTGACCTCCGACCAGGACAAGTACGGCGGCCACCGCCTGGCGCCGCGGCCCGTTTCGCGGCCGTCGGTCGATCCCGCTTCGCAGCAGACCTTCGGCCGTCCCGAGGGCGTGCGGGGATCGTTCATCTCCCAGCTGGTCCGTCCGCAGAAGTACCGCGACCAGCGCGATTTCATGCCGCACGACGAGCCGGCCGACCCGGTGATGGCCGAAGCCTTCGGCCGCCCGTTCCCGGGCGCCGACTCGCTGCAGCGTCATCCCACCGACGCCGGCGCGCTGGACGGCGAAAAGGACAAAGACCAGTCCGAGGACGGCGACGACCCCTGGCGCGACCCGGGAGCGGCCGCCGCGCTCGGCGGCCCAGCGCTGGCGCCGTCCGCCCCGCGCGGCGGCGGCCGGTTTCAGGGCAAGCTCGGCGCCCGCGACGTGCTGTTCGGCGGCAAAGTCTCCTACCGCGCATTGGCGCTGCTCGCCGCCATCGCGCTGGCGATCGGAGTCCTCGGCGGTTGGGTGGGCAACAAGACCGCCGAGGTTGCCGAGGCGTTCACCACGTCGAAGGTCACGCTGTCCACCGGCGACAACGGCGAAGCGCCGGCCGGCCGGTTCGCCAAGGTCGCCGCTGCGGTGGCGGACTCCGTGGTGACTGTCGAGTCGGTCAGCGACCAGGAGGGCATGCAGGGCTCCGGGGTGGTGATCGACGGTCGCGGTTACATCGTCACCAACAACCACGTGATCTCCGAGGCGGCCAACAACCCCAGCCAATTCAAGACCAGCGTTGTCTTCAACGACGGCAAGGAAGTGCCCGCCAACCTGGTCGGCCGCGATCCCAAAACCGATCTGGCTGTCCTGAAGGTGGACAACGTCGACAACTTGACCGTGGCCCGGCTCGGCGACTCGGACAAGGTGCGTGTCGGCGACGAGGTGCTGGCGGCCGGCGCGCCGCTGGGACTGCGGAGCACCGTGACTCACGGCATCATCAGCGCCCTGCACCGCCCGATCCCGTTGTCGGGTGACGGTTCGGACACCGACACCGTGATCGATGCGGTGCAGACCGACGCGTCGATCAACCACGGCAACTCCGGTGGCCCGCTGATCGGGATGGATTCGCAGGTCATCGGCATCAACACCGCGGGGAAGTCGTTGTCGGACAGCGCCAGCGGGCTGGGCTTCGCGATCCCTGTCAACGAGGCGAAACAGGTAGCCGAGACGCTGATCAAGGACGGCAAGATCGTGCACCCGACGCTGGGGTTGAGCACCCGGTCGGTGAGCAACGCGATCGCCTCCGGCGCGCAGGTCGCCAACGTGAAGGCGGGCAGCCCCGCGCAGCAGGGCGGCATCCTGGAGAACGACGTCGTCGTCAAGGTCGGCAACCGTTCCGTCGCCGACGCCGACGAGATGGTGGTCGCCGTGCGGCAGTTGACGATTGGGCAGGATGCGCCGATCGAGGTGGTGCGCGACGGGCGGCATGTCACGCTGACGGTGAAACCCGGTCCGGACAACGGCTAAGTGTTCGCCAATGTCGGCTGGGGGGAAATGCTCGTCCTCGTCGTGGTCGGGCTGGTGGTGCTCGGCCCCGAGCGGCTTCCGGGTGCCATCAGGTGGAGCGCCAACGCGTTGCGCCAGGCCCGCGACTACCTCAGCGGAATGACGACACAGCTGCGCGAGGACATCGGCCCCGAGTTCGAAGATCTGCGGGAGCCGCTGCGCGAACTGCAGAAGCTGCGCGGGATGACGCCGCGGGCGGCGCTGACCAAGCACCTACTCGACGGCGACGATTCGCTGTTCACCGGAAAATTCGACCGGGTGGAGGAAGGTGTGCCCGAGCCGGCCGCCCACCCGCCGGCTCCCGAGCCGCAGCCGCCCGCCGACGGGCCCGCTCCGTTCGATGCCGACGCGACGTGAGAATGCTTCCAGGGTCGTGGTTTTCGAGAAATTACAGCCCTACGTGCAATCTCGCGGACTTACCGCCGCGTGGAGTCTAAGCCCAGCGACATTCCGGCCAGTCCGCGGCGCCGCGACGATAAGGCGTCGGCGACGCTGCGCAGTTCCTTGCCACCGGCCGAGTCGGGTGCGCTGAGGACGATCGGCACGCCCGAGTCGCCGGCGGCGACTAGCGAGGGATCCAGCGGGATTTGCCCCAGCAGCGGCACATCGGCGCCGACGGCACGCGAGAGTCGCTCAGCCACTTGCTGGCCACCGCCCTCGCCGAACACCTGCAGCTGCGAACCATCGGGAAGCATCAGCCACGACATGTTCTCCACCACGCCGACGATCCGCTGACGGGTCTGCAGCGCGATGCTGCCCGCGCGCTCGGCCACTTCGGCGGCGGCGTGCTGGGGCGTGGTCACCACCAGGATCTCCGCGCTCGGAATCAGCTGGGCCACCGAGATGGCGATGTCACCGGTTCCCGGCGGCAGATCAAGCAACAGCACGTCGAGGTCGCCCCAGTACACGTCAGCCAAGAACTGCTGCAACGCGCGGTGCAGCATGGGTCCGCGCCACACGACCGGGGTGTTGCCCTGCGTAAATTGGGCGATCGAGATGACCTTCACCTCATGGGCGATAGGCGGCAGGATCATCGACTCGACCTGAGTGGGCCGGTCGGTGGTGCCCATCATCCGCGGGATGGAATGGCCGTGGATGTCGGCGTCGAGCAGCCCCACCGACAGCCCGCGCGCCGCCATCGCGGCGGCCAGGTTGACTGTCACGGTCGACTTGCCGACGCCGCCTTTGCCGGAGGCGACGGCGTAGACCCGAGTCAGCGACCCCGGCTGGGCGAACGGGATGACCGGCTCGCGGGTGTCGCCGCGCAGTTGCTTGCGCAGTTCGGTGCGCTGCTCGTCGCTCATCACGTCCAAGCTGACCTTCACCGCGCCGGTTCCCGGGACATCGGAGACGGCTTTGCTGACTTCCTCGGTGATCTGGGTCTTCTTCGGGCAGGCAGCCGTGGTCAGGTAGATCTCGACGTGTACCCCGCCATCCGGGGTGATCTCGACACCTTTGACCATCCCGAGTTCGGTGATGGGCCGTCGCAGTTCAGGGTCGATCACCTTGCCTAACGCGGCGCGGATAGCCGCGATCAGCTCGGCGTCATCATGGGTTCCGGACATTACGGCCGAGTGTAGTGCCGCGACGACGCGGATCGAGACGGTGTGAGACGGGGGTCACTCCGCCCCGTGGTCAGCCGGTTGGCCCAGGCAGTGGCCCCGGTCCGGACGGCGGGTTTGCCGGTGCGGCGGCCGGTGGTGGCACGGCTGGTGCGCCGGCCGCAGCAGGCGCTGCGGGTGCGGGCGCGGCCGGCGGCCCCGGCGGGGCAGCGGGCGCCGGAGGTACGGCAGCGGGGGCCGGCGGCTCAGCTGGCGGCGGCGCAAGCCCCGGCGGCATCGACGGCTGTTGTGCCGGCGCCGCCTCTTGTGACCCGATGCAGATCACTGTGCACGTAGAGGGGCGAGGTGCGGGCGATTGCCACGGCCACATCGGTTGTTGGTTCGGCGCGGCGGACTGACTGAGATCGATCAGCGGCGTCCGTGACAGCGGGTCGGTGGAGGGCAGGCCGTGCATGTTGAGCGGCAAGCCGGGGCCAAGGCCTTCCGGATGCTCGAGATGCTCGAGACGCGGGTCGGCGATCGGCGGCGCCGGCCCGGTCAGCGGCGGCAGGTCGACCGGCACGACGCCGGTGGCGTACGCCGCGGCCCAGCCCAGCACGTTGCGGGCATACGGCATCGAGTTGTTGTACCGCAGGATCGCCGACATCACCTGCGCCGAATCCCGCAAGTTCAGTCCGCCGCTGCACAGGTAGCGGGCGGCTGCCAGCGTCGAGTCGTACAGGTTTTGTGGATCCGCCACGCCGTCGCGGTCGCCGTCCGAGGCATACCGCGCCCACGTGCCGGGCAGGAACTGCATCGGCCCCATGGCGCGGGCGTAGGTGACCCGACCGCCGGCGTTGCCCTGCACGATGACCTCGTTACCGGGAAGGGTGCCATCCAGCGTGGGTCCGTAGATCGGCCGTACCGCGGTGCCGCGGGCGTCGGTGGCGCCGCCGTTGGCGTGCATCGACTCGATGCGCCCGATCCCGGCCAGCAGATTCCAGCTGATGCCGCACGCTGGGTAGGAGCTCGCCATCATCTGCTCGGCATTGCGGTATGCCGATAGCGCCATTGTCGGGATGCGCAGCGCGCCCGGCGCATTCACGACCACGGTTGGCGGTGGAGCCGTCACGGTGGCCGCCGCGATGTGGAAGGCGTCCGGCGGACGGGCGACAGCGATGACCGATGGGCCGGAAAGGTCACGCGGCGCGGGTGCCACGGCCGCGACCGGGGTGATGCCGGCGTCGCGAACTGTGTGTGTGGCTGCGGGGAACGGCGGCGCACCACCAACCGCCCCGGCGAGCACCAGCGGGATGATCACCGCAAGGCCGAAGGCCGGAGTGCCGGCTACACGGGTAGCGGACCGCTGCACCGCCTCACGCAGGTGGGCGGCACGCCGGGCTATGGCCGGGCGTGCATCCCAGCGTCCCCCTATGCGCACTCGACCGTCCTTGAGTATTCGAGTCGTTTCCGGGTGCTCCCGACGCCATGTCGGCCCCGTGAACTAAGTCACCATACATAACAGTTGTGACGCCAGTGGCAACATTGGCGGAGTATGTGATCCCGTATTCGGGCTAGCTCGATTTCGTGGCGTGACCGTCGCTGCCGTCGCCGGCGCGCACCGCGGCGGTGCCCGGGCTTTCCGGTTGCCGCTCCTCCAACAGGGCCCGCAGACTTTCCAGCTCGTGACGCAGGTAATCGCGCGTTTTCGCCACTTCGCCGATGGACAGCCGCAGTGCGGCCAGCTCGCGGGCCAGATACTCGGTATCCGCCTTGGTCTGCTCGGCGCGTCGGCGATCCTCTTCGAAGGTCACCCGATCCCGGTTCTCCTGGCGGTTCTGGGCCAGCAGAATCAGCGGCGCCGCGTAGGCGGCCTGGGTGGAGAAAGCCAAGTTCAGCAGGATGAACGGGTACGGGTCCCAGCGCAGCCGGACCGCAAACACATTGAGCATGATCCAGGCGACCACCACGAGGGTCTGGATGAGGAGGTAGCGGCCGGTGCCGAAGAAGCGCGCGACCGATTCGGTGACCTGCCCGACGGTTTCGGGGTCCACCCGTGGCGCGAATATCCGTGAGGTCCGCGGCGTGTACAGCCGTTGCCGTGCCGATGATTTGCTCACGGCGGTCCTCCGGCCGCATTCAGCGCGGGTTCCTCGGTACTTTCGCGCCAGTCGTGCGGCAGCAAGTGGTCAAGCACGTCATCGACCGTCACCGCACCCAGCAGGTGGTTCTGTTCATCGACGACCGGCCCGCAGACCAGGTTGTAGGCGGCGAAGTAGCGGGTCAGCGCGGCCAGCGAGGTTTCCGGCGCCAACCACGGCAGGTCGGTGTCGATGATCCCGCCGGTCAACGCGGCCGGCGGCTCACGCAGCAGCCGCTGCAGCGGCACACAACCCAGATACTGGCCGGTCGGCGTGGCAGTGGGCGGGCGCACTACGAACACCAGCGACGACAACGCCGGCGTGACGTCGGGATCGCGGACCCGGGCCAGCGCCTCAGCGACCGACGTGTCGGGTCCCAGCACCACCGGATTCGACGTCATCAAGCCCCCGGCGGTGTTGGGTGAATGCTTCAGCAGCCGTCGCACCGGATCGGACTCCCCGGGGTCCATCCGGCCCAGCAACAGCTCGGCATCGGTCGGATTCATCGCGCCGAGCAGGTCGGCGGCATCGTCGGGATCCATCTCCTCGAGCACGCTGGCGGCGCGCTCGGTGCCCAGGTGCCTGAGCACATCGGCCTGATCGTCTTCGGGCAGCTCCTGCAGGATGTCGGCGAGCCGGCCGTCGTCGAGCGCCGTGACCACCTCGTAGCGCCGCTTCGGCGGCAGTTCACGCAGAGCGTCGGCCACTTCGATCGGCCGCCATTCCTCGAACTGGTGCAGCAACTGCGCCACACCTTGGCCGGGCATCGCCAGCGCTGACGGCGTCAGGCCCACCACGTTGTGCCAGTCGACGACGTAGACGTTCGCCCGGCGGCCCAGCCGGCGCTGATTGCGGACGGCGAGCCGGGTCACCATCCAGTCGCGGGTTCGGGTTTGCTCGATGCCGAGGTCGGTGATCACCACCTCGGTGTCGGCCAGCTGCGGCAACTCCGGGTCGTTGACCCGCACTTTGGTGTCGAGAATCTGACCCAGTGCCAGCACCTCGCCGGGACGCTGCTCGAACCGGTGCAACGACAGGCTGGTGGTATTGAGCGTCACCGCATTGGGCTCAATCGCCGACACTCGACCGATCGGCACGAAAATCCTTCGGCGGGAAGGCAAATCGACGACAAGGCCAAGCACACGTGGCTGCTGGCGCACGATGCTGATGCTGACCACGACGTCGCGCACGCGGCCGAGCGACTCGCCCATCGGGCCGAGTACCAGCATTCGCGCCAGCCGCGCCGCGTACACCCGGTTGATCGACGTCATGGTTCAAACTGTAGGAGTGGAACGGTGAATAACGCCTATCGGCCCCGCCGGACCTGCCTGTCGGTTCCGGGCAGCAGCCAGAAGATGATCGATAAGGCCAAAGGACTGCCGGCCGACGAGGTGTTTCTCGATTTGGAGGACGCTGTTGCGCCGGAAGCGAAGGCGCCGGCCCGTTCCCGGGTAGCCGCCGCGCTCGTCGAGCCGGGCTGGGCCGGACAACTACGCGGCGTCCGGGTCAACGGCTGGACCACGCCGTGGACCCATGCCGACATCATCGAAGTGGTGTCGGCCGTCGGTGCTGCATCCGATGCGAAACTCGATGTCGTTGTGCTGCCCAAGGTCTCCGATGCTTCGCATGTCCAGGCGCTCGACCTGTTGTTGACCCAGTTGGAGACGCTTCATGACCTTCCGGTCGGCGGCATCGGTATCGACGCGCAGATCGAAGACGCCCGGGGTCTGTGCAACGTCGGCGCGATCGCGGCCGTGCCGCGGGTGCAGGCGCTGGTGCTCGGTCCCGCTGATCTGATGGCCAGCCTCAACATGCGCACGCTGGTCGTCGGCGAACAGCCGGAGGGCTACGACGTCGGCGACGCCTACCACCATGCGTTGATGACGATCTTGGTGGCAGCGCGCGCACACGGCATCGCCGCCGTCGACGGGCCTTACCTCAAGGTCCGCGATATCGAGGCGTTCCGGCGGGTGGCGGGCCGCTCGGCGGCCCTGGGCTACGACGGCAAATGGGTACTGCATCCCGACCAGATCGCCGCCGGCAACGAGATCTTCTGCCCCCGCCAAGACGAGTTCGACCACGCCGAGCTGATCCTGGAAGCCTACGAATGGCACACCTCCAGCGCGGGCGGTGCCCGCGGCGCGGTCATGCTCGGCGAGGAGATGATCGACGAAGCCAGCCGAAAGATGGCGCTGGTGATCGCGGCCAAGGGACGCGCAGCCGGCATGCGGCGTCAATCGGAGTCTTTCGTGCCGCCAGGCGGCTGAAGCCCGTCCGGCTCAGGCCGATGCGGCGACCAGGCCGAAGAACACGATCAGGCCGATCACCGACAGCAGCAGCGCGACAGCTCCGACAGCGATGCCCGCCACGGCCAGGCCGTATCCGGGTTGCTGGGTCTGCTTGATCTGACCGAGCGCGACGATGCCCAGCACGATCCCGGCGATCCAGCTCCCGATCCCGATGTAGCAGACGAGCAGCAGCGGAAATCCCACAATCGAGGCAACCAGCGATGCGATCGCCAACGGGTTGGTACCCGTCGGCGCGACTGCGCGGTAGGGATCGTACGGGCCGGGATACCAAGGCGGCGGAGGTCCGGCGTAGCCGCCCGGGCCACCCGGCGGCGGGTAGCCATCCGGCGCCGGGGGATAGCCCTGCGGGTATCCGGGGTAGTTGAACGGGGCCTGCGGTCCGTCCGGCGACGACGGGTTCGCCCACTGGGGAGGCTGCTCTCCGCCTGGGTCGCGGAACGGCTGATCGGGGCCAGACATGGTCGCTAGTAAAGCCGAACGGCGACCACGACGAGGTAGATCACCACGACAGCGGCCCCGATGACGATGCCGGAGACTGCCAGGCCATAACCTCCCTCGCGCCGCTGCTTGATCTGGCTGAGTGCCATGGATCCCAACACGATGCCGATGATGCCGCCGATGAAACAGAACAACCCCAGGCAGGACGCCACCAATGAGCTGATCGCGAGGGTGTTGGTCCCGGGCCGCTGGCCGTAACCGCCCGCGTGATCGGGCGGTGGTGTCGCGCCGCACTGCGGCGGCGTCGGCGGATAGGGCGGCGGGTAGCCAGACGGCGGCGGGCCGGGCGGCGTTTGTCCAGGCTGTGAAGGTTGGTCTGGTCCGCCTTGCGGCTTCTCGCCGGAGTCGCCGCCGGGAACTGTCATGCTGTTGAACCTAAACGATGCGGGCGGTTGGCGGCCGCACCGCCCGTCAACGCGTCGGCAGAGGAGAATGGCAGCATGACCAGCCCGTACCAGCCGGGACAGGTGCCCGGTGCCACACCCGCCGGCCCGGCCGCGGGCCGCCGCGGCGCGCCCGGATTGCCGACCCCGCCGAAAGGCTGGCCGGTCGGTTCCTATCCCACCTACGCCGAGGCGCAGCGAGCGGTGGACTACCTGTCCGAGCGAGATTTCCCGGTGCAGCAAGTGACGATCGTCGGCGTCGACCTCATGCAGGTCGAGCGGGTCACCGGCCGGCTGACGTGGCCCAAGGTCATCGGCGGTGGCGTGTTGACGGGCGCCTGGCTGGGCCTGTTCATCGGTTTGATACTCGGCTTCTTCGGTAATCCCTGGGCCGCGCTGGGCACCGCTCTTGTTGCCGGGGTGTTCTTCGGCTTGATCACTTCCGCGGTCCCTTATGCGATGGCGCGCGGCACCCGGGATTTCAGCTCGACGATGCAATTGGTCGCCGGTCGCTACGACGTGCTGTGCGATCCGCAGAATGCCGAGAAGGCCCGCGATCTGCTCGCACACCTGGCGATCTGAATAGCAGCGCCGACGAGCGCGATGCGTCCGCCGACGTGTTGCATCTCACGCGCACCTCGCTCTACCGTTCTGGCGCGGGACATCGGTGGCGACCCGCTGCGCCCGGCGCAGCCGGGCTGGCGATCGCTAGGGGTAGGACGAGAGGCAGGTGTGGTGGCGAAGCGTCGCTGGCGCCCACGCAGGCTGGCTGCGGCTGCGCTGACGGCGTTGACCACCGCGTCGGTGTTGTCGTCGTGCGGATCGGCTGACAGCGGTGTGGTGATCAGCCTCTACACCCCGGCCAACGAAGGCGCGACGTTCACCGAGATCGCTCAGCGCTGCACCGGCCAATTTGGCGGGCGATTCGCCATTCGGCAGTTCAGCCTGCCCCGCTCAGCCGACGACCAGCGATTGCAACTGGCTCGTCGGCTCACCGGTAACGACCGCACGTTGGACGTGATGGCCCTTGACGTGGTGTGGACCGCGGAGTTCGCCGACGCGGGATGGGCCCTGCCGTTGTCCGACGATCCGGCCGGACGGGCGGAGACCGACGCCACGTCCGACACGCTGCCGGGTCCGCTGGCCACGGCCCGCCGCCAGCACACCCTGTACGCCGCACCGATGACGACGAATACCCAATTGCTCTGGTATCGGGCGGATTTGATGGACAAGCCGCCGACCACTTGGGACGCCATGGTGGCTGAGGCGACCCGGTTGCACGCCGCCGATGAACCCAGTTGGATTGCTGTTCAGGCCAAGCAGTATGAGGGCCTGGTGGCATGGTTCAACACGCTGCTGGTCAGCGCCGGGGGACAGGTGCTGTCCGATGACGGCAAGACCGTCACGTTGACCGACACGCCCGCCCACCGGGCGGCGACCGTCAAGGCGTTGCAGATTCTGAAGTCGGTGGCCACCGCGCCGGGCACCGACCCGTCGATCACCCAGACCGACGAGGGCACCGCACGGTTGGCGTTCGAAGAAGGCAAGGCCGCGTTGGAGGTCAACTGGCCGTTCGTGCTGCCGTCCTTGCTGGAGAACGCGGTCAAAGGCGGCGTGCGGTTTTTACCGCTGAACCAGCGACCGGAGTTGAGGGGGAGCATCGACAGGCTGGGCGGCTTCGCGCCGACCGATCAGCAGTTCCGCGCCGCTTACCAAGCCGCCAAGTCGGTGTTCGGGTTCGCTCCCTATCCGGATGTGCAGCCCGGCCGGCCGGCCAAGGTGACGATCGGCGGGCTGAACCTGGCAGTGGCCAAGACGACACGGCACCGGGCGGAAGCTTTCGAGGCGGTGCGCTGCTTGCGCAGCCTGCCCAACCAGAAGTACGTCTCGATCGAAGGCGGGTTGCCGGCGGTGCGCACGTCGCTGTACTCCGATCCGCAGTTTCAGGCAAAGTTTCCGATGTATGACGTCATTCGCCGGCAGCTCACCAACGCCGCGGTCCGGCCGGTGACGCCGGTCTATCAGGCGGTGTCCACCCGGATCTCGGCGACGCTGGCTCCGATCACCAGGATCGACCCCGAGCACACCGCCGACCAGCTCACCACGCAGGTGCAAAAAGCCGTCGACGGCAAGGGGCTGATCCCGTGACCGCGACCGCTGCCGCTCCCACCGAGAACCGCACGGCGGAGCGGCGGTTGGCGTTCTTCCTCGTCGCCCCCGCGGTGATCCTGATGCTGGCGGTGACGGCGTACCCGATCGGCTACGCGGTGTGGCTGAGCCTGCAGCGCTATAACTTCACGACACCCAGCCAGACCGCATTCGTCGGGCTGGCGAATTACCAGACCATCCTTTCCGACCGGCTGTGGTGGACGGCGTTGGCCGTGACGTCGGCGATCACAGTGATCTCGGTGGCGGTCGAGTTCGTGTTGGGCTTGTCGCTGGCGCTGGTGATGCACCGAAGTCTGGTCGGTAAAGGTCTGGTGCGCACCGCAGTGCTGATTCCCTACGGCATTGTCACGGTGGCTGCCTCCTACAGCTGGTACTACGCCTGGACGCCGGGCACCGGTTACCTGGCCAACCTGCTGCCGCAGGGCAGCGCCCCACTGACTCAACAGATCCCGTCGCTGGGCATCGTGATCCTCGCCGAGGTCTGGAAGACGACGCCGTTCATGGCGCTGTTGCTGCTGGCCGGGCTGGCGTTGGTGCCCGATGACCTGTTGAAGGCCGCCCAAGTCGACGGTGCCGGCGCGTGGCGACGGCTGGTCAAGATCATCCTGCCGTTGATCAAACCGGCGATCCTGGTCGCGTTGCTGTTCCGCACCCTGGACGCGTTTCGGATCTTCGACAACATCTATGTGCTCACCAGTGGCTCCAACGACACCGGTTCGGTGTCGATCCTGGGCTACGACAACTTGTTCAAAGGCTTCAATGTCGGCCTGGGGTCAGCGATTTCGGTGTTGATCTTCCTGTGCGTGGCCATCATCGCGTTGCTGTTTGTCAAGGTGTTCGGCGCCTCGGCCCCCGGCGGTGACGGCAATGGCTGAGCAGATCGGTGCCCGGCGGGCCGCCAGCTGGGTGGTGATCGACACCTTGGTGGTGCTCTACGCGCTGTTTCCGGTGCTGTGGATCTTGTCGCTGTCGCTCAAGCCGACGGCAACGGTGAAGGACGGCAAGCTGTTTCCGGAATCGGTGACCTTTGACAACTATCGAGGGATCTTCCACGGGAACTTCTTCAGCTCGGCGCTGGTCAATTCCATTGGAATCGGGGTGATCACGACGGCGATTGCGGTGGTGATCGGCGCGATGGCGGCCTACGCGGTGGCGAGGCTGGCGTTCCCGGGCAAGAATCTGCTGATCGGTGCCGCCCTGCTGATCGCGATGTTCCCGCAGATCTCGCTCGTCACACCCATTTTCAACATCGAACGTAGCCTCGGCCTGTTCGATACGTGGCCGGGGCTGATCATTCCTTACATCACGTTCGCGTTGCCGTTGGCCATCTACACACTATCGGCTTTTTTCCGGGAAATACCTTGGGATCTGGAGAAGGCCGCCAAGATGGACGGCGCCACACCGAGTCAGGCCTTCCGCAAGGTGATCGCCCCGCTCGCGGCACCGGGGATCGTCACCGCCGCGATCCTGGTGTTCATCTTCGCCTGGAATGACCTGCTACTCGCGTTGTCGTTGACGGCGACCAAGGCCGCGATCACCGCGCCGGTGGCGATCGCCAACTTCACCGGAAGTTCGCAATTCGAAGAACCGACCGGTTCGATCGCGGCCGGGGCGATCGTGATCACCGTCCCGATCATCGTCTTTGTTCTAATCTTCCAACGACGAATAGTTGCTGGCTTGACCTCCGGCGCGGTGAAGGGGTAATTCGATGGCCGAAATTGTGTTGGACAGGGTGACCAAGAGTTACCCCGACGGCGCGACGGCCGTGAAGGGACTGAGTCTTGACATCGCCGATGGCGAGTTCGTCATTCTGGTCGGGCCGTCCGGCTGCGGTAAGAGCACGACGCTGAATATGATTGCCGGACTGGAAGATATTTCATCCGGCGAGTTGCGAATCGGCGGCGAGCGAGTCAACGAGAAGGCTCCCAAGGACCGCGATATCGCGATGGTGTTCCAGTCCTACGCGCTCTACCCGCATATGACGGTGCGGCAGAACATCGCCTTCCCGCTCACGTTGGCCAAGATGAAGAAGGCGGAGATCGCCCAGAAGGTCGAGGAGACCGCGAAAATCCTTGACCTGACTGACTTTTTGGATCGCAAGCCGTCCCAATTGTCGGGCGGTCAGCGGCAGCGGGTCGCGATGGGCCGGGCCATCGTGCGTCATCCCAAGGCATTTCTGATGGACGAGCCGCTGTCGAACCTGGACGCCAAACTCCGTGTACAGATGCGCGGGGAGATCGCCAGATTGCAGCGGCGACTGGGCACCACCACCGTATATGTCACCCACGACCAGACCGAAGCGATGACACTTGGCGACCGGGTGGTGGTGATGCGCGGCGGGCTCGCACAGCAGATCGGCACCCCCGACGAGCTCTACGAGCGACCGGCCAACTTGTTCGTCGCCAGCTTCATCGGCTCCCCGGCGATGAACTTCTTCCCGGCCACACTGACGCCCACCGGACTGAACCTGCCGTTCGGTGAGGTGACGCTGACCCAACCGGTACACGATGTGCTTGCGCAGCACCCTGCGCCGGACAATGTGATCGTGGGTATCCGTCCGGAGCATCTGGCCGATGCCGCCCTGATCGACGGCTATCAGCGCATCAGGGCGCTGGTCTTCGATGCCAAGGTCGACTTGGTCGAGTCGCTCGGAGCGGACAAATACGTGTACTTCACCACCGAGGACGCCGCAGTGCACTCAGACCAGCTGGCCGACGACGACGCCGAATCCAGCAGCGACCAACACGAATTCGTGGCGCGGGTCCCGTCGGAGTCCAAGGCGGCTAAAGGGCAGCCCATCGAATTGGCGTTCGACACCTCGAAATTGGCGATCTTCGATGCCGATTCGGGCGTCAACCTCACCGTTCCGCCACCACCCGAAGTCGAGTGACACCGGAGCTGGCCACAGTGCGTGCGCATGTGCGCGCCCACTTTGCCGCAGCAGGTAACGACGTGGAACCCGACGTCGCCAGTGTGACGTTTTTGGGTGCTCAGCCCATCGAGGTGCTGCGCTTCCGTGCCGCCGCAGACGGTGTGGTGCACTATGTGTCGCTGGGCTGCTCGCGGCATCCGATGGTCGATCCGACGGCGCTGGTGACCGATCCGCTGCGTGGTCCGCGCGCCGAAGTCGTTCTGCAGCTTCGGGATCCCGGGCCGGCCACCGGGCTGGCCCGCAGCCTGGCGGTGGTAGCGGCCACTCCAGCGGTCGAGGGTGTGGTTTTGGTGCCAGACGCCCTCATCGACCTCGGCTCGCCGCTGTGGACCCGGTCCTCCGGGCGGGCACCGTTCACCGCGATGTTGTTGGGTCGCAGCGATATTGCCGAGTTACCGCTGGATCCGCCCCGCGACCCGGTGAGCTTCGTCACCGCGACGCCGATCACCGCGACCGAGGCCGCCTGGGTGCGGCTGAAGGGCGCCGACGCCATGCGGGAGGCCTGGCAGACCGACGGCGTCGACATTCTGGACCCCAACCGTCGCGCCGCCCAGCCCAGCTGAGTTCAGGCACCGTCGAAAACACCTGCTGGCTGTGCGGTTTCGTACGCGACACGCCGCGGAGTGCGTATCGATCCGCACACTCGAAGCCCGCAGCGCACACTCGCCGTTACAGCCAGCGGTTGCGGCGGAAGGTGCGGTACAAGACAACGCAAAACGTGGCCATCACCGCAAGCACCACCGGATAGCCCCAGGGTCGGTGCAGGATGGGCATCCAGTCGAAATTCATGCCGTAGATCCCGGCGATCATGGTGGGCACTGCGATGATGCCGGCCCAGGCCGACATCTTGCGCATATCGGTGTTCTGTTGCATCCCCACCCGGGCCAGTGCGGCCTGCACCAGCGAGCTGAGCATCTCGTCGTAGCCGGCGATCTGGTCAGCGGCGTGGGTCTGGTGGTCGGCGACGTCCCGCAGATAGCGCCGTACTTCTTTCGAGATCAAGTCCTTGTGTTCGGTCTGCATCCGCTGGAACGGAATCGAGAGCGGGTTGACGCATCGGCGCAACTCGACGACCTCGCGTTTGATGTGGTAGATCGGTTCGACGTCGGTCTGCTGGCCCGGCGCAAACGCCACCTCCTCGATCGTGTCGATGTCGGCCTCCATCAGGTTGGTGACCGCTAGGTAGTGGTCCACCACCCGGTCGGCGATCGCGTGCAGCACCGCGTAGGGCCCCAGCCGCATGTGGTCGGGCTCGGCATCCATTCGCTTGCGCACCTCGGAAAGCCCGCCGTGTTCGCCGTGTCGGACTGTGACCACGAAATTCTTGCCGACGAAGATCATGATCTCGCCGGTCTCGACGATCTCGCGCGCCAGCACCACCGAGTCGTGCGGAACGTAGTTGACCGTCTTGAGAACCAGGAAAAGGGTCTCGTCGTAGCGCTCCAGTTTGGGTCGCTGATGGGCGTGGACCGCGTCCTCGGCGGCCAGTGGGTGGATCCCGAAAACATCGGCCACATCTTGCATCTGGCGTTCATCGGGCTCGTGCAGTCCGATCCAGGCGAATGCGTTCTGGCCAGCCTGCTCGACCTCGTGCACCTTGGCCAGCGCCTCGGCGTGGGTGTAGGTGCCGGCCAGTCGCACCCCGTCGACATAGACACCGCAGTCGACCATCACCTGGGTAACCGGCGGCGTGCCGGAATCGGTGACTTTAGGCCGCGCGACGGGCCGCAGTGATGGTGACAACCCACGAAACGATGGCATCGGGTCACCTCCCGCCGCAGCTGACCAAGCGTCGGCAATGCTACGCGCCGCAGCGTGGCACTGCCTGTGAGTCGCTCGGGGGACCGGGGGATTGCCGGCCGGCTTCGGTGCGCTAGTTTCGACCCGACGCAACCCTGCACAAGGAGCCAACGACGTGAGCACAACTCCCCTCAAGGTCGCCGTCACCGGTGCCGCCGGTCAGATCGGTTACAGCCTGTTGTTCCGCCTCGCGAGCGGCTCGCTGCTGGGACCTGACCGCCCGATCGAGCTACACCTGCTCGAGATCGAGCCTGCCCTCAAGGCGCTCGAGGGCGTCGTGATGGAACTCGACGACTGCGCTTTCCCGCTGCTGGCCGGCGTCAAGATCGGCGCGGACCCGAACAAGATCTTCAACGGCGTGAACCTCGCGCTGCTGGTGGGGGCCCGTCCGCGCAGCAAGGGCATGGAGCGCGGCGACCTGCTGGAGGCCAACGGTGCGATCTTCACCGCCCAAGGCAAAGCCCTCAACGAAGTCGCCGCCGACGACATTCGCATCGGTGTCACCGGTAACCCGGCCAACACCAACGCGCTGATCGCGATGAGCAACGCCCCCGACATTCCGCGGGAGCGGTTCTCGGCGCTGACCCGCCTCGACCACAACCGAGCGATCTCGCAGCTGGCCCAGAAGACGGGTGCGGCGGTCACCGACATCAAGAAGATGACAATCTGGGGCAACCACTCGGCCACCCAGTACCCCGACATCTTCCACGCCGAAATCAACGGTAAGAACGCCGCCGAGGTGGTCAACGACCAGAGCTGGATTGAGAACGACTTCATCCCGACCGTCGCCAAGCGCGGCGCGGCCATCATCGACGCGCGCGGAGCATCCTCGGCGGCTTCGGCAGCCTCGGCAACCGTGGACGCCGCCCGCGACTGGCTGCTGGGCAGCCCAGCTGGTGACTGGGTGTCGATGGCGGTCCTCTCCGACGGCTCCTACGGCGTGCCGGAAGGCTTGATTTCGTCGTTCCCGGTGACGACCAAAGACGGCAACTGGAGCATCGTGAGTGGCCTGGACGTCGACGAGTTCTCCCGCGGCCGGATCGACAAGTCGACCGCTGAGCTTGCCGACGAGCGCAAGGCGGTCACCGATCTGGGGCTGATCTGAGCTGGCAGTACCCTGAGGCAGTGTCCCAAAGCAACCCTGCGAACAGCCCGCACATCGTCTTGGAAGACGAGGAGATCTTCGAGGCCCATGTAGCCGGGAAACTCGCCGTGCAGCTGCGGGCTCCGCTCGACACCCAGCGCGCACTGTCGATCGCCTACACCCCCGGGGTGGCACAGGTCAGTCGCGCGATCGCCGCCGATCACACTCTGGCCGCCCGCTACACCTGGGCGAACCGGCTGGTGGCCGTGGTCAGCGACGGCAGCGCGGTACTGGGCCTCGGCGATATCGGGCCGGCGGCAGCGCTGCCGGTGATGGAGGGTAAAAGCGCGCTGTTCAAAGCATTTGCCGGTCTGGACTCGATCCCGATCGTGCTGGACACCAAGGATCCCGACGAAATCGTCGAGACGCTGGTGCGGCTGCGGCCCACCTTTGGCGCGGTCAACCTCGAGGACATCTCCGCGCCGCGTTGCTTCGAGATCGAACGGCGCCTCATCGACGCGCTGGACTGCCCGGTGATGCACGACGACCAGCACGGCACCGCGATCGTGGTGCTGGCGGCGCTGATCGGCGCAACCAAGGTGCTCGGCCGGGACATGTCCTCATTGCGTGTGGTGATCTCCGGTGTCGGCGCGGCCGGGGTAGCTTGCGCGAAAATCCTGATGGCCGCGGGCATTTCGCACATCACCGTGCTGGACTCGCGCGGTATCCTGCATCCCGGGCGCGATGACCTGACCACCGTCAAAGCCGACTTGGCGCGGCGCACCAATCCCGAGGGTCTGACCGGTGGCATGGTGGAGGCGCTGAAGGGCGCCGACGTGTTCCTGGGGGTGTCCGCCGGTGTGGTGCCCGAGGAGTTGATCGCGTCGATGGCACCGGAGGGCATCGTGTTTGCGCTGTCGAACCCCGACCCCGAAGTCCATCCCGATGTGGCCGCCCGGCACGCCGCCATCGTCGCCACCGGCCGAAGTGATTTCCCCAACCAGATCAACAATGTGCTGGCTTTCCCCGGGGTGTTCCTCGGCGCACTGGATGCCGGCGCCCGCAAGATCACCGAGAAGATGAAGGTGGCCGCGGCCGAGGCGATCGTCTCCGTCGTCGCCGACGATCTGGCACCCGACCGGATCGTCCCGAGCCCGCTGGAGCCAAAGGTCGGCGCGACGGTTGCCGCCGCGGTGGCGGCCGCCGCAGACACCGCGGAGTGAGCGCCCGGCTTGTTTTCCGGCGGCGAGCCGCTGCGTGTTGCGCACTGATGCTCGTCGCGGCATTGGCGCTGGCCGGATGCGGCGACGCCCAACATCACCCGCGCGAGCTGGTGGTCGGCTCGCACCCCGACTCGGTGCTGCTCGCCGACATCTATGTCGGGGCGCTGCGTTCGTATGGTTTCCCGGCGCGCAACGAGCTGGCTTCCGATCCGCTGACCGGATTGGATTCCGGAGCGTTCACCGTCGTCCCGGACTTCACCGGGCAGGTGTTACAGGTCTTTCAGCCGGGCGCGAAGGTGCGATCAGACGAGCAGGTCTACCGGGCGATGATCGGCGTGCTGCCGGAGGGGATCGCCGCCGGCGACTACGCCACGGCAGCCGAGGACAAACCCGCGCTGGCGGTGACGCCGGCAACCGCCAAGGCGTGGGGCGGCACCGAGCTCAGCGCACTGCCGCGGCACTGTGCTGGTCTCGTCATCGGGGCGATCCGCGGCATCCACACGCCGGCGAAGGTGAGCCGGTGCCAATTGCCCGCAGCGCGCGAATTCCCTGACTCCGCATCGTTGTTCGCCGCACTGCGGGACGGGCGAATCACCGTGGCGTGGACCACCACCGCCGCACCCGACGTGCCCGCCGACGTGGTGGTGCTGGCCGACGGCAAGCCGGCGTTGGTGCAGGCGGAAAACGTGGTGCCGCTCTACCGGCGCAACGTGCTGACCGACCGGCAGCTGCTGGCGATCAACGAGGTGGCCGGCGTGTTGGACACCGCCGCGCTGGTCGACATGCGCCGCCAAACCGCCCACGGCGCCGACCCGCAACAAGTGGCCGACACGTGGCTGGGCGAACACCCCCTCGGCCGCTAACCTTCGGTTTGCCGCGAGCGTGCGTGTCCCCGGCCGACACGCCGCGGAAATCACGTGTTTTGCGCACGCTCGCGGCGGCTAGGACGACGGGCGGCTAACGTGTCGACGGCATCATCCGGCTCACTACCGCGGAGAACAGCCCCTGGTATCCCGAGCCGGTCGCACGCACGATCAGGTCCAGCGCCTTGGCGTCCGGGCCGACCAGCACCCGTGGCTTGTTCTTGCGAACCGCGGCCAGGATGATCCGCGCCGCTCGCTGCGGGCTGGTGAAGACAAGTCGGGTGTCGAAAAAGTGGGCCAGCTCGTTGGCGTCCACCCCCTCGGCCGCCGTGGCGTTGCGCGCGATTGCGGTCTTGATGCCGCCGGGGTGCACGGTGGTCACCTTCACCGGATGCTTGGCGAGTGCCATCTCCTGGCGCAAGGCCTCGGTGAAGCCGCGGACAGCGAACTTGGCGGAGTTGTAGGCAGCTTGGCCGGGAACCGAAAACAGCCCGAAGATGCTGGAGATATTGACGACGTGCCCGTCGCCGGAGGCGATCAGATGCGGCAGAAACGCTTTGGTGCCATTGACGACTCCCCAGAAGTCGACGTCCATCACCCGTTCGATGTCCTTGAACTGGCTGACCTCGATATCCCCGGTGAATGCGATGCCGGCGTTGTTGTAGATCTGGTTCACCGTGCCGAAATGCTCGTTGACGGCGTCGGCGTAGGTCAGGAAGGACTCGCGTTCCGCGACATTGAGGCGGTCCGCTTTGACGGGTGCGCCGATAGCCTTCAGCCGCTCCTCGGTCTGCGCCAGGCCTTCGGTGTCGATGTCGCTGATCGCCAGCTTGGCGCCCGAACGGCCCAGCTCGATGGCCAGCGCCTGGCCGATGCCCGATCCGGCGCCCGTGACCGCGGCGACCTTGCCGGCAAAACCCTCCATGGATACTCCTTGTTCGTTGATTGCCGTCGAGGCTAGTCGGTACCCCCGGTACGGCCTGTGCGGGCCTGGGTGCTGAACTTCACAGGCTGATCGGGCCAGGCGCCACTCATTCGACGACGACCACCATCTTTCCGATGGCTCCGCCGGCCTCCATGACCCGGTGCGCTTCGTGGATCTCGTGGAACGAGAACACCCGCGCCGGCGTCGCCTCGAGACGGCCGTCGACGACTTGCTGTGCGATGTCGGCCAACGGCACGTCGGACAGCGGAAAGCCGGGCGTGCCGAAGACGAAACTACCGAAGAACGACAGGTACACGCCGCTGGCCATCTGCAGGAGCGGATTGAAGTCTGCGATGGGAGCCAGGCCACCCAACCATCCCGCCAGACAGGCGGTGCCACCGCGGCGCAACATATCGAGCGAGTCAAGAATTGTGCTGTTACCGACCAGATCAAGGACCGCGTCGAGTTGTTTGGCTTCGGCGATGTGCTGAGCCAGGTCGCGCCGTTCCAATTCCACGCGTTCAGCGCCGAGTCCCATGAGCAGGCCAAAACGCTCGCGGCTGCGGGTGGTGGCGATGACCCGCGCACCGGCGGCGACAGCCATTTTGAGTGCGGCCTGACCAAAAGATGAAGTCGCACCCCGGATCATCAGGGTTTGCCCGGCGGCGAGATTGAGGTTGCGAAACAGGCATGTCCACGCGGTCGCGTAGGTTTCGGGCAGCGCGGCCAGCTGGGACCACGGCAGGTCAGACTCGATGAGCGCGACGTTTCCGGCACGCACGCGGGTGTATTCGGCATAACTGCCATTGATGGTTCGCCCTAAGCCACCCATGAGTGCAGCGACTTTGGCTCCGACCGGAAACTCCCCGCCGGGGCACGACTCGACGACGCCGACACACTCGATGCCGCTGACTTCTGCGGCCTCGGCCCATTCCCCACGACGCATGTGCATCTCGGCGTGGTTGATACCGAATCCCTTGACGTGGATGACGACTTCGCCGTCCTTCGGCAATGGTTTGGGGATATCGGCGTAGACCAAACTGTCGACTCCGCCGAACTTCGCCAGGATGATCGCCCGCATGGTGGCACCGCCCGATCGCTCGCGCACCACCGCCGGCGCCGTCGGCAGTTGGCCCGAGGCCGTTGGCAGTTGGTCCGGCGTCGGCGACCCGTGGTTGCCGGCAATCTCCATTGGTTTTCCTCTCGTCGGGGTGGCTTTCGGTACTGGAAAATCCGGTCGCAAGTATCCGGCCAGACACAGGCAAACCATTCCCATCGCTACCACTGGCCATCTGACCGCGACCACTGCCGCGGCGGCGAAAACGCCGATGGTGATAAACGATCGCATGCGCAGTAACCGGCGCATACGCGCCAGCACATCGTCACGAGCGGGTCGATCGATGGCTTCCCAGCAGAGTGCCAGGTAGGTGACATCGACGAACACGAACACAGCCGCGTAGAGGACCATTGGGGCCGCGGCCAGCCTGCTGTCCGCGATCCATTCGGTGGTGAAGGGAATCAGCGAGACGGAGAAAAGATGGGCGAAGTTCGACCACACCAACCGGGGCGTCGCCACTTCCGCGTAGCTGAGCAGGTGATGGTGGTTGACCCAGACGATCGCGATGAAAAGGTAACTGACCACGTAGCTCAAACCTCTTGGCCATAGCGGTAATAGGGCACCGAAGGTGGCGCTGTCCGGCGGCCTGAGCTTTAGAACCAGGATCGTGATGAGGACCGCGAACACGGCATCGGAGAACAGCCTGAGCCGGTCTGGGCTGATTCTTCGCTCAGTCATCGCAGTCTCCGGCTTCATCCTGGTGCGATGGCCAGACGCTGGGCTCGCTCGCCGATGCCAGACACGACGCCGTGAAGCATGGCAAGGCCATCTGCCACATCCGGGTAGGCCGGCAGCGTCAACGAGTACATGAACAGCTGACTCATCCGGTCGTGCAGCACTCGCACCTCACCGAAAAACCGCGCGAAAAGCGGTGTCAAGGCATCGAAGTCGAGCAACGTCTCGTTGACATTAAATACCAGCACTGCCTGCAAGCTCGGCATCGACGACGTGGTCACGCCGGGACGTGACCGCGTTCTTGCAGGGCCCAGGCATTGCCGTCAGGGTCCTGGAAGTCCGCAAAACTCGCATAGTCAGCGCGGCCTGGGTCGATGCCGGGGTGGAAGCCGCCGCGCCAGCCGCCGTTGGTGTCCTTATGCCGGATCTCGCTGACGGTGACTCCGCGGTCCTCTAATTCCTGTCGAGACGCCTCGATATCGGCGACCACGAGGTAAAGGCCGCGAACCGAGCCCGCTGGTGCGTCGCTCAGTCCGACGCCGAATTGGATCGACGTTCCTGAACCCGCTGGTGTCAATTGAACGACCCGGAATTCAGCTGACGGGGCGTAATCGACGTCGAGGCTGAAGCCCACCTGGTCGCGGTAGAACCGTAGCGACCGATCGGGATCCGAGACCGGCAGAATCACGACTTCCAGTTGTGCCTTCATCGCCGGACCCTCAGACCGCGCTTTTCTGCAGGATTTCGTCGGGGTCCAGCCCGCGGTCGATGCCGTGGGAGACCACGGTCTGACCGGGCTCGAGGTGCAGCTGTGTGCCGTCGAGGTAGACGTCGATCTTGTCGGGTTCAAAGGACACCAGGTTGCGCACTGCGGCTACCTCCGGCCAGGCGTTGACATAAGACCATGCGGCGCGTTTGCGGTCCCCGATGTTGTAGTAGTTGGCCAGGCCTTTGTAAGGGCAGAAGGTCTGCCCGTCAACGGGATTCAGCGCGGCTTCATCAATGTCAGCACGGGGCACGTACCAGCGAGGCGCAAAACCGGACTCGTACAAGGCGAACGGTGCCCGGCTATCGGCGATGACCCGATCACCGTCGCGCACCACCAGATGACGTGAGGTGTTGCGGACGTCGATGCGGTGGTAGAAGTCCGAGGCATGCCCGACGATGCGGTCGTCTTCTTCGTAGAAGGCATCCATCGCCCGCCAGGCGAACGCTACCCGCCCGCCGAGAATATCGGCGTAGTCCGGTAACGCCGGGTAGTGCCAGGCGGCGTGATTGGCCACGTGCTCCGTTGCGTGAACGGAGAACCAGTGCACCTCGCCGAACTCGCGGTGCTGAGTGGTCCGGTCTTCATCGACCAGCGTGTCGGGGCGGATGTCGCGGTGGGGGAAGTAGGCCACCGGATAGCGGCCCGGCTCGTGCAGCAACACCACATCCTCGCTGTCGGCGATCCATTCGTCGGCGAACCGCACACGCATCCGGCGGCGCAACGGCTCGGCATAGAGCAGTCGGTCCGGCAGCGGCTGCGGTGTGAGGAAGTGTCCTAACGAACCGGTGTTCAACGGCCCCTGTTGCCATGCCAAACCCATCGCATTTCCTTTCGTGCACGGACAGCTATTGCCGCGGAACGGTGTCCAACGCGCCAACGATGCGGCGTCGGAGATTACCGGGTCGAGCTGTTGGAAGCGACGGATCGCAGGCCGACATGTGCGCCTCCCCGGAATGGGATACTTAACCCAGTATTATGGGTTATCTGCACGACGGTTGTCCAGCAGCAGAATGATCCCGTCTGAGCGACGCGCGACGAGGGCGCGAAAGTCAGGGTTCGGATGCTCGCGGCGCTGCCGCCGCCAATCGGCCCGGCGCGAAAGAGCGCACGTAGTCGACGGCGGCATTGACTGCGGCGCGCAGCGGCTCTGCACTGCCGGTGGTGTAGGTCAGCATCGCCCCACCCTGGTGCGCGGCCACCAGTGCGACGGCGAGATGTCGGGGGTCGGCGTCGGGGCGCAGGTCGCCCCGGCGGCGCATCGCCGTGAGCCCAGCGCAAAACAGCGCGATCCATTGCTCGTAGCCGGTGGCGATGTCGTGGTGGACATCCTCGTCGGCTTCGATCAGCTCACCGGCCAGCGAACCATAAACACATCCGCCCCGCCGGTACACGGTGTCGGCGTCGGCCACGCAGGTGTCAGCCCAGGCCTGCAGCGCTGCAAGGCTGTCCAGCGGAGCCAGGAGGGGAGCGGTATGAAACGCCACGACATCATTGCGGCGGGCCGCAACGACCTGGCGGGTCAGATCACGCTTGTTCCTGAAGTAATGCGCGACCTGGGAGCCGCTCACGTCGGCGGCGCTGCGGACCTGATCGATACTGGTGCCCGCGATACCGCCTTCGAACATGAGCTTGGCGGCGGCGTCGACAATGCGGGCTCGAGTTGCCTGTCCCTTGCGGGTCAATCGCGAGTCGTCGGACACCATGGGCACGCCTTTGGCACGCGTCAATCGGGAGTTGTCACTGGTCGCCGAGTTCTCGACTGTACCGCCCGTCAGCCGGACGTCGGGCTGCGACGCGCGACGGCATGGCGGCTCAGTGCCTTTCGCGTCGCGCGCGGGACCGGCGCGGTGGCCGGGCCGCCCGTTCCGTCGGATCGGTCGCGAACATCCGCAGATAGTTCACCGCGAATCGCACTGCGTGGGCGTGCGGCCAATCCTCGCGGTAAGTGAAGGTCAAGGTAGCGCCACCCTGGTGGGCGCTGACGATCACCAGCGCAAGTTGGCGCGCGTCGGCTTCGGCGACCAGAACGCCCTGATTCTTCAGCTGTTCGATCGCGTGCTCGAGCAACGTGACCCACTGCCGGTAGCCTGCCGCCAGCTCGTCGCGTATCGCGTCGTCGGACTTCGCGAGCTGGCCTGCAAGCGCATGGTAAGTCGGTGTCCCGGCGTAGCCGATGCGCCGTAAGTGGCGCATATTCAGGTCAATCCAGCGCTCGAAGTCGTGCAACGATGTCAGCCCGTGCAGCCGCGGTTGGCGGTGGAAGTCGAGCACCACGTTGATCTGGCGGGCGATGACTGCGCGCACCAACGCCTGCTTGTCGGCAAAATAATGGGCCAGCTGGGAGCCGCTGACCGACGCAGCCTTGCGTACGTTGTCCATAGTGAGCGTCGAGAACCCCGCGCTGATGATCAGTTCGGCCGCCGCGTTCACGATCCGGTCGCGGGTGGCGCGGCCTTTTGCGGTCAACCGTTCTCCGCCGGGCATCTCGGCGCTAACCATGTGCTCAGGCTAGCCGCTCCGACGCGGGACTATGGGATATCCAACCCACTTGTCGTCACCGGCCGGCGTCAGGCTGCGGGTAGGTGTTTGGCGAGAAACCTTCGGATCAATTCGGTGACCTGTTCCCGCGCGGACTCCAGCAGGAAATGGCCGCCGTCGAGAAGGTGGATCTCGGCGTCGGGTAGGTCGTCGGCGAAGGCTTCAGCGCCCGCTGGACCGAATATCTCGTCGCCGCGACCCCACACCGCCAGCAGTGGCACCCTGCTGGAGCGGAAGTATTCATGCAGCCGCGGATACAGCGGGGAATTGGTCGCGTAGTCGAGGAACAGTTTGAGTTGCACCTCGGCGTTGCCCGGCCGGGAGATCAATGCATAGTCGTGATACCAGGATTCCGGGTCGACCAGTGTCTCGTCGGGAACGCCGGTGACGTATTGCCACCGGGTGGCGTCGAGGGTGAGAAACTGTCGCACCGCCGCTTCGGTTTCGGGAGTCTGCGCACTGTGGTAGTCCCACACGGTTTTCCAGAAGCTCTCCACGAAGCCGGCGTCGTATCCGTTGCCGTTTTGACTGATGATCGCTGTGATCGCCGTCGGGTTATCAAGGGCCAGTCGCCACCCGATCGGAGCGCCATAGTCCTGCACGTACATCGCATACTGATCGATGCCTCGCGTGCGCAGCAAGCCGGCGGTCAACTCGGTCAGCGCATCGAAGGTGTAGTCGAAGTCCGCGACGCCCGGCGCGTCGGAGAGCCCGAAGCCCAGATGATCGGGCGCGATCACGTGATAGCGGTCGGCCAGTGTCGGTATCAGGTGACGGAACATGTAGGAGCTGGTAGGAAATCCGTGCAAGAGGACCAGCGCCGGGGCGTCGGCGTCGCCGGCCTCGCGGTAGAACAACCGGTGATCGCCGATGGCGGCGTAGCGATGATGAACGCTCGGCATGAGCGATCCTCCTGAGTCGATGTGGCGAAGCTATTGTTCTGGGTTGCGCATCCCAGTATGCACCATCCTCGGCGTTTCGCAATAGCCGCGCCAGTAACTGTTGACGCATTCGCCAGATCCCGCATATTCTGGGCGAGCCATCCCAATTTTGTCCCGAGGCTCGGAGGCGGTCCGATGGCGGCGCTCAAGGTCGACGATGCGCTTGCGCGTGCCCTGAATCCCGCGGGGCCAGCGGTGGCGCGGCTTGTGTCGGTCAATGTCGGCATGCCCAAAGACGTGCAATGGCGGGGCAAGACGGTGCACACCGGAATCTGGAAGGCACCCGTGGACGGCCCAGTCATGGTGCGCCGGCTCAACATCGACGGCGACGGTCAGGGCGATCTTGCCGGACATGGTGGCGAACAACGGGCGGTGCTGGTCTATCAACTTGAGTCGTACGACTATTGGAAGGCCCACCTGCGCCGCGACGACCTTCGGCCGGCCCACTTCGGCGAAAACTTCACTATCAGTGGGCTCAGTGACCGGGACGTCTGCATCGGCGACCGATACCGCATTGGCGAGGCTGAGTTTGAGGTCACCCAGCCACGCGTTACCTGCTTCCGGGTCGGCATGCGCCTCGGCGAACCTGACATGCCCAATCTGCTGGTGGCACATCACCGCCCCGGCTTCTACTTCCGGGTGATCACCGAAGGGCAGGTGCAGGCCGGCGACGCGATTGTGTTGACCCGGCGCGGCCCGCACGAACTCAGCATCGCCGACGTCGACGCGCTGTTGTATCTGCCCGACCGCGACATGGCCCAACTCCGCAAAGCCGTCGACGTGGCGGCACTCAGCCCGGGCTGGCAACAGTCGTTCCATGACATGCTCACGCAGAGTTCGGGTGTGCCGGCAATGTCGTCGATCGGCGTCGAACCTGGATGGACGGGTTTCCGGCCGTTGCGCGTCAGCGCAATCGACCACGAGACCGCCTCGGTGTTGTCGATTCGTTTTGAATCCGACGACGAGGCAGGGCTGCCGAGGCCACTTCCCGGGCAGTACCTCACGGTGCGGATCCCCGACGCGGGTGATCCACCGCCGATGCGCAGTTACTCACTATCTGGCGACCCTGCAGCAGGCGACTACCGCATCAGTGTCAAACGCGAAGACCACGGCCTGGTAAGTCGTTGGCTGCATGCCCATGTCAAAGTCGGTTCGATTGTCGAAGCGGCCGCCCCTCGCGGCGACTTCTGCCTCACCGACGCCAGCACTCCCGTCGTCTTGATCTCAGCCGGCATCGGCGCCACTCCGGTGCTGGCCATGCTGCACGCTCTGGCCGCGGCCAACAGCAACCGCTGCATCAGGTGGCTGCACACGACCCGCAACGCCGAGAGTCACGTTTTCGCAGCAGAAGTCACTGGTCTGATCACCTCGTTACCCGATGCGCGGCAATTCGTTTTCTACACAGCCGCCATGCAGGCCGACGACGGTGTCACCCTCGGTCATCTGGACCGGCAATCGATTGCCGCATTGAAGCTACCTACCGACGCGGCTGTGTACCTCTGTGGCCCAGAGACATTCATGGATGCCATGCGCGACGGGCTGACTGCCTGCGGATTCACTTCCGGGCAGATCCACACGGAACTGTTCGGCGCATTGGCTGCCATCAACCCCGGCGTCGTCGCCGCGCCGCAGAACACACGTCCGCATCCGCCGCCGGGCGCCCCGGGGACGGGCCCGGCCATCACCTTCGCGCGCAGCGGACTCACCGTGAACTGGTCAGCGAACTACGGCAGCATTCTGGATCTCGCTGAAACCTGCGACGTGCCAACACGATTCGCCTGTCGAAGCGGCGTCTGCCACACCTGCGTCACCGGGATCGTCGCGGGTACGCCGACCTATCTGCAACCGCCGCTGGAAGAGCCGCCGCACGGGACGGTGCTCATCTGCTGCGCTGCGCCGCGTGACGACCTCGTCCTCGACCTGTGAGCAACGCCGCGAACGTGCGCAAAATACGCGATTGGCTCGGCGTGTCGTGCGGGGACACGCACGCTCGGCGTCAGCTGAAGGCCAGGTCGATTATTTCCTGCTGCTCGACGGCGTGCACCTTCGACGAGCCCGACGACGGCGCCGACATCGCCCGGCGCGAAATCCGTTTGATCCCGGTCAACTTGTCCGGCAGCAACTCGGGTAACTCCAAACCGAACCGCGGCCAGGCACCTTGGTTGGCCGGCTCCTCTTGCACCCAGAAGAATTCCTTGACGTCGGAATAGCGGTCCAGGGTTTCGTTGAGCCGTCGTTTAGGCAGCGGCGCCAGCTGTTCGATCCGTACAATCGCGACGTCGTCGCGCTCGTCCTTGGCCTTGCGGGCTACCAATTCGTAGTAGATCTTCCCGCTGGTCAGCAGGATGCGCCTGACCTTGCTCCGATCACCGTCGCCGTCCTCGTACGTCGGCTCCTCGAGCACCGAACGGAACTTGATCTCGGTGAAGTCCTTGATGTCGCTGACCGCAGCCTTGTTGCGCAACATCGATTTCGGGGTGAAAACGATCAGCGGCCGCTGAATTCCGTCCAGCGCGTGCCGGCGCAATAGATGGAAGTAGTTCGCCGGGGTCGACGGCATTGCGATGGTCATCGACCCCTCCGCCCACAGTTGCAGGAAGCGTTCGATGCGGCCGGACGTGTGGTCGGGGCCCTGGCCCTCATGGCCGTGCGGCAGCAACAGCACCACGTTGGACAACTGCCCCCACTTGGCTTCACCGGAGCTGATGAACTCGTCGATGATCGACTGGGCGCCGTTGAGGAAGTCGCCGAACTGCGCCTCCCACATCACGACTGCGTCCGGGTTACCCACCGTGTAGCCGTATTCGAAACCGACTGCGGCGAATTCGGACAGCGGCGAGTCGTAGACCAGAAACCTGCCCCCGGTCGGGCTGCCGTCGAGATTAGTGGCCAGCAGCTGCAGCGGCGTGAACTCCGCGCCGGTCATCCGGTCGATGATCACCGAATGCCGTTGGGAGAACGTGCCGCGGCGGGTGTCCTGGCCCGACAATCGCACCAGCTTACCGTCGGCCACCAGCGATCCCAGCGCCAGCAGCTCGCCGAACGCCCAGTCGACCTTGCCTTCGTAGGCCATCTCCCGGCGCCTCTCCAGCACCGGCTTGACGCGCGGGTGCACGGTGAACCCCTCGGGAACATCCAGATGCGCATCGCCGATGCGGGCCAGCAGCGACTTGTCCACCGCGGTGGACAATCCCGCCGGAATCATCTGGTGAGATTCCACCGATTCGCTAGGTAGTGCGCCGTGCTTTTCCAGCTCGCGAACCTCGTTGAACACCCGCTCCAACTGGCCCTGGTAGTCGCGCAGGGCGTCCTCGGCTTCCTTCATCGAGATGTCGCCGCGGCCGATCAGCGCCTCGGTGTAGCTCTTGCGAGATCCGCGTTTGGCGTCGATCACGTCGTACATCGACGGGTTGGTCATCGACGGGTCGTCACCCTCGTTATGACCACGGCGGCGGTAGCACAGCATGTCGATGACGACGTCCTTGTGGAACTTCTGCCGGAAGTCGACCGCCAGCCGTGCCACCCACTCGCAGGCTTCGGGGTCGTCGCCGTTGACGTGGAAGATCGGTGCCCCAATCATTTTCGCGACGTCGGTGCAGTACTCGCTGGACTTGGAGTGCTCTGGCGAGGTGGTGAAGCCGATCTGGTTGTTGACGATGATGTGGATGGTGCCCCCGACCCGGTAACCGGGCAGCAGCGCCAGGTTCAACGTCTCGGCCACCACGCCTTGCCCGGCGAAGGCTGCGTCACCGTGCAGCATCATCGGCACCACCGAGAACCCGCTTTCGCTGGTGCCCTTGTCGAGCAGGTCCTGCTTGGCGCGCACCAGCCCCTCCAGCACCGGGTCGACGGCTTCGAGGTGCGACGGGTTGGCGGTCAGCGACACCTGAATGTCGTTGTCGCCGAACATCTGGATGTAGACGCCGGTCGCGCCGAGGTGGTACTTGACGTCGCCGGAACCGTGCGCCTGCGACGGGTTCAGGTTGCCTTCGAACTCGGTGAAGATCTGCGAGTACGGCTTGCCGACGATGTTGGCGAGCACGTTGAGTCGTCCGCGGTGCGGCATGCCGATGACGACCTCGTCGAGGCCGTGCTCGGCGCACTGGTCGATCACAGTATCCATCATCGGGATGACGGTCTCGGCACCCTCCAATGAGAACCGCTTCTGCCCAACGTATTTCGTCTGCAGGAAGGTCTCGAACGCCTCGGCGGCGTTGAGTTTGGACAGGATGTATTTCTGTTGGGCCACCGTCGGCTTGTCGTGCTTGACCTCGACCCGTTCCTGCAGCCACTGCTGTTGTTCGGGTTCGAGGATATGGGTGTACTCCACACCGACGTGACGACAGTAGGCGTCGCGCAGCACCGACAGCACGTCGCGCAGCTTCTTGTACTCCGCGCCGGAAAACCCGTTGACCTTGAACACCCGGTCGAGATCCCACAGTGTCAGCCCGTGCGTCAGCACGTCCAGGTCGGGGTGACTGCGGAACCGGGTGTTGTCCAGGCGCAGCGGATCGGTGTCGGCCATCAGGTGTCCGCGGTTGCGGTAGGCGGCGATCAATTCGATGACCCGCGCGGTCTTGTCGACGATCGAATCCGGATTGTCCGGGCGCCAGCGCACGGGCTCATACGGGATGGACAGTTCACGGAAGATCTCGTCCCAGAAGCCGTCCGAGAGCAGCATTTCGTGGATGGTGCGCAGGAAGTCGCCGGATTCCGCGCCCTGGATGATGCGGTGGTCGTAGGTCGAGGTCAGCGTGATCAGCTTCCCGATCCCGAGTTCGGCGATGCGTTCGGCGCTGGCGCCCTGAAACTCGGCCGGGTATTCCATTGCGCCGACACCGATGATCGCACCCTGCCCGGCCATCAGTCGCGGCACCGAGTGCACGGTGCCGATGGTGCCGGGATTGGTCAACGAAATCGTCACGCCGGCAAAATCTTCCGCGGTCAACTTGCCGTCGCGCGCGCGACGCACGATGTCTTCGTACGCGGTGACGAACTGCGCAAATCGCATACTCTCGCAGCGCTTGATGCCGGCCACCACCAACGAACGCTTACCGTCCTTGCCCTGCAAATCGATCGCCAGCCCGAGATTGGTGTGCGCCGGTGTCACCGCACTGGGTTTGCCGTCGACCTCGGCGAAGTGTCGATTGAGGTTGGGGAACTCTTTGATCGCCTGCACCACCGCATACCCGAGCAGGTGGGTGAACGAGATCTTGCCGCCGCGATTGCGTTTGAGTTGGTTGTTGATGACGGTTCGGTTGTCGATCAGCAGCTTGGCCGGGATTGCGCGCACGCTGGTCGCCGTCGGCACATCCAGCGACATGGACATGTTCTTGACGACTGCGGCGGCGGCGCCACGCAGCACTTGGACTTCATCACCCTCGCCCGGTGTCGGGCCGGCCGGCTTGGCCGGGGCGACCGGTGCGCTGGCGGCGCCGTTGCCCGGCGCTGCGGTGGTGGTGGTGGGTGGTGCGGACGGTTTGGGGCTCAATGCGGGTGCAGGCTCGGGAGCGGCTGGAGCTGAAGGGGCCGGTTGACCGTCACTCGTGGTCGGGGTGTCAATCGTCGGCTCGGGGTTGTAGTCGACCAAAAACTCATGCCAGCTCGGATCGACCGAGGAGGGGTCGTCCCGGAACTTGCGGTACATCTCCTCGACCAGCCATTCGTTCTGCCCGAATGGTGAACTTGTACTGCTCACGGCAGCTGCTCGCCTCGATTCCTCTGTCCGGCACGCGCGCCAAGCGACGCTGGCCACTCATTGCGCCGGGTGTACCGGCGCATCTGCCACCCGCGGCGGACCGACCGCTTCCGCCCCATAAAGGCTAACTCTTTGCCGACGATCTGCCAGGCGCGCCGAGGACAGCCGGCAATCGTGCATCGCCGGCTAGCCGGCTGCGTCGCGAACGGTCGGCAGCAGATGCAGCGTCACCGGCCACCGGGCGGGAGGTCCGCCGAACGCCTTGCGGGTATTGCGGACGATCTTCTTGCCGACCATCCGATTGCCGATCGCGCCGATGAGAGCACCGATACCGGCCGGCAGCAGTTTGCCGAACAGCAGAGCGCCGCGCCGGAGTGTGTAGCGCTTGACGGCGTACTTGAGCAGTCGCGAGTTCAGCTGCGACACCGCCGGCATCGGCAGCGACGCGACGCCGTCGGACAGCCAGGCTCCGCTGGTGCGGCCCGGGCCGATCAGCTCAGCGATGGCGTGCTTGCTGTCGTCGCCGACCAGCACAGCGAGCACCAGGGCGCGGCGCCGTTCCCGGTTTTCGGTGGGGATGCCGTGTACCGCGGCCGTCGCCAGCGCGAAGAATGCGGTGGCCTCGAGGAAAACCGCGGTTTCTCCGGCGGCGGCCGACAGCGCCGCCAGGGTGCCGATGCCCGGCAAGGCCGCTGCCGACCCGACCGCCGCACCGCTGGCCGTGACTGCAGCCAGGTAACGCTTCTCCAGCTTCGAGGCGATGGCGGCCGGGTTGGCCCCGGGGTTTGTGCGGCGCAGCCGTTCCACGTACGCCCTGGCCGCCGGCTCCTGTGCCCGCGCGGTGCGTTCGATGACGTGCGCCAAAGCGCGCACCGATGCTTTTGGCTTGTTGTTGCCAGCGGTCTGGGGAATCCCCGCTGACCCGGTCCGTCGGGCGCTCATAGTGCCTCCGAATCCAGTGCCGGCCTTCCCTCGGACCAATGTGCGGTCCGCATCGCTGCCGGACGAGATGGCGTCACCTCAGGTTAGCGCCGCTCCGGCCAAAGCCGGGGGAGGCATCAAGGTCGATTACTCCACCCGGAATAATCCGGGCCGACTACTTCGGGCGAACAGGACGCACGCAATGGCCTACCAACCGACCTCGTTGGGCGTCGCGGTGTTGGCGCTGCTTCAAGAGCGCCCGATGCACGGCTACGAGATGTTTCAGACCTTGGTCCAACGGCAGGCGGACCGCATCGTGAAACTCCGGCCGGGATCGCTGTATCACGTTGTCGACCGGTTGACTGAGGAGAAATTGACTCGCTGCGCCACCGCCGGGCGCGAGGGCAACCGGCCCGAGCGCGCCATCTATGAGATCACCGACGCCGGCGTGGAGATGCTCGGCGAGCGGGTGCGCAACATGGTGGCCACTCCGGTTGAGGAGTTTCCACAGTTCGTCGCCGCGCTTGCCGAGATCGATACGCTCGATCTGGAAGCCGCGGCGAACGCCGTCGACGACCGCGTCGGGGCGATGGAGGCCCGGGCCGCCGAAATCATGGCGCTCCGTGACGGCGGCGTCGCACCGGCCAGCGCCTACCAACTGGCGTTCGACTACCTGCTGGCGACAGTGGAAGCCGAGGTCGCTTGGCTACGAGGGCTTGCCGAGTCGCTGCGTTCCGGTCGGCTGCCGTGGTTGCAGTCGGTCCGAGCTGAAACGAGCATGGAAATCCGAGACGAGGTGGGAATATGACGGCGCCGAGCGGGGCGAGGGTCCGGGCGCGATCCGCGGGCGGCCCGTACCGCGGCGCTGCGACGGCGCCGCGCGCGAACACACCGAACCCCTGGAACGCGCTCTGGGCGATGATGGTGGGCTTCTTCATGATCCTGCTGGACTCGACGATCGTCGCGGTGGCCAATCCCAGCATCATGACAAAGCTGGAAACCGGATACGACACGGTGATCTGGGTGACCAGCGCCTACCTGCTGGCCTACGCGGTGCCGCTGCTGGTGGCAGGCCGACTCGGTGACCGGTTCGGCCCGAAGAACCTCTACTTGGCCGGTCTGGCCTTGTTCACCACTGCGTCGATGTTGTGTGGCCTGTCGGGAAGCATCGGCATGCTGATCGGCGCCCGGGTGGTTCAGGGAATCGGTGCCGCCGTGCTGACCCCGCAGACGATGTCGACGATCACCCGAATCTTCCCGCCCGAGCGTCGCGGGATGGCCATGAGCGTGTGGGGCGCCACCGCCGGCGTCGCCACCCTGGTCGGTCCGCTGGCCGGCGGCCTGCTGGTCGATGCGCTGGGCTGGGAGTGGATCTTCTTCGTCAATGTCCCGGTGGGCATCATCGGGCTGGGACTCGGAGTTTGGCTGATTCCGCAGCTGCCCATTCACACTCACCGATTCGATCTGGCCGGTGTCGCGCTGTCCGCGGTGGGCATGTTCCTCATCGTCTTCGCCCTGCAGGAGGGGCAGTCCGCGGGTTGGGCGCCCTGGATTTGGGCGGTGATCGTGGCAGGTATCGGGTTCATGGTGGCGTTCGTGTATTGGCAGTCGGTGAACACCCGCGAACCGCTGATCCCGCTGGACATCTTCCGCGATCGTGACTTCAGCCTGTCCAATCTCGGCGTAGCGGTCATCGGGTTCGCCTCGACGGCGATGGTGTTGCCGTTGATGTTCTATGCGCAAGCGGTTTGTGGATTGTCTCCGACCCGCTCGGCTCTGCTGACCGCGCCGATGGCGATCACCAGTGGCCTACTCGCTCCGATCGTCGGCAGGATCGTCGACCGGGCCCATCCGCGGTCGGTTGTCGGCTTCGGCTTCTCGGTGTTGGCGATCGCGCTGACCTTGCTCTCGATCGAGATGACGCCGGCCGCCCCGATTTGGCAACTGGTACTGGTGTTCATCGCGATGGGGTTTGGGATGGCGTTCGTGTGGCAACCGCTGGGCGCCACCGCGACACGAAACCTGCCGCCCAGCCTGGCCGGCGCGGGGTCTGGTGTCTACAACGCAACCCGTCAGGTCGGTGCGGTGCTCGGTAGCGCCAGCATTGCCGCGTTCATGACCTCACGGATCACCGCCGAGTTGCCGCCGATGCCGGGCGGTCTGCACCCAGAAGCGGCGGACGACGGGGCCCTGCAGTTGCCCGAGTTTTTGCGCGGTCCATTCGCGGCCGCGATGTCCCAGTCGATGTTGTTACCCGCCTTCATCGCGCTGTTCGGGGTGGCCGCTGCCATGTTCATGCTCGGCTTCGGCGCTTCGGCCCTTGGCAGCCGACGTGATTCTCGGCAAAGCGATGCCGCCGACGACGTTTCCGGCGATCGTTTCGCTGCTCGAGCCGGCCGGCTACGCGCGATGCCGAACATCTCAGACGATTTCGACGATTACGTGGAGTACTTGGTGCCGCGTGCTCCCAGTGCGCCGCGGCGACCGGCCCGACAGCCGGATGCTGACGAGAGCGACACGGCGCCGCTCAGAGCCGCCACCGGAGATCGCCGATATTCACTCGCCGACACCGCCGGTCCTATTGGATTCGCCCACAACGGCTTCCACGTCGACGACGAGCGGCGCCTGCGGTCGATCGCGCAGCTCTCATCGCCGCCGAATCACCGCCGCGACGTCGCCCGCCACCGATTCGTCGACGATGAACCCCCGCGGAACAAGCATTACCGGGCCGATCCCGACCGTGCCGATCCCGAAAGGCCGCCGGGATTTGGAAGGCATTCGTT
The DNA here is from genome assembly GCF_059812585.1 of Mycobacterium sp. NGS48. Taxonomy (NCBI): domain Bacteria; kingdom Bacillati; phylum Actinomycetota; class Actinomycetes; order Mycobacteriales; family Mycobacteriaceae; genus Mycobacterium; species Mycobacterium sp. NGS48. Next base: position 44,592 of record NZ_JCALCY010000014.1, on the reverse strand, counting down.
CCGCGACGATTAGCTCGTCGGCGCGCCGGTAGATGTCAGCGCCAGGAACGCACCCAGATCCACCAGGCCGCCCGGAGTAGTCGGCAGGTAGTCGGTGAGCGTTTCAGACCGCACGATCACCGCCGCGTATTGCGCACGGCTGACTGCTACGTTCAACCGGTTCCGGTTGAGCAGGAATGGAACTCCGCGCGGAATATCCTCGATCGACGACGCCGTCATCGAGATGAAAACCACCGGCGCCTCCGCGCCCTGAAACTTGTCGACGGTTCCGACCTTGACGTCGCCGAGACGCGCGGCGCCCAAGTGCCGTCGCAGCAGCACCACTTGAGCGTTGTAGGGCGCCAGCACCAGCACATCCGTGGCTTGCAGCCGACGCGTGCCGTCCTCATCGGTCCACGACGAGCCGAGCAGTCGCGCGATCTCGGCGACGATAGCTTCGGCTTCCTGTGGGCTCTCGATCGAATTGTTCTCATGGCGGACCGCCACGACATGAATTCCGGGCGCATACCCGTCGAGGTGGCGTGCGGCGGTGCGCTCGGCATACGACTCCAGTCGGCCTTCGTACGACAGCCTCGAGACCGGCCCGCAGACCGCGGGATGCATTCGGTATGAGCGATCGAGGAAGTATCCGCGTTCGGCCGACAGCGTGCGCTGCCCGTCGACCAGCCAGCCCAACGCAGAGGCATCGACCGGTTCGGGATGAGTGCCTTGGCTGACCTGAGGCAGCTGCTGTGGATCACCAAGCAGCAGCAAGTTTTTGGCTGCTTGCGCCACCGCGATGGTGTTCGCCAAACAGAATTGGCCGGCCTCGTCGATCACCAGCAGGTCCAGGCTCGCCGGCGGGACACGATTGCGGTTGGCGAAGTCCCATGCCGTGCCACCGATCAGGCAGCCGGCGATGTTGTCGATGAATCCGGGATATTGGCTCTCGTCGATGTGCTGCCATTCCGGCTCGTTATGGCCGTGTCGTTTCTTGGCGACCCGCTGTGGGTCGATTCCCGCGGAGACCGCGCAGTCCAGCAGGTTTTCCACCACGGCGTGTGATTGTGCGACAACCCCGATGCGCCAACCGTGTTCGGCGACGAGGCCGGTAATGACCCGGGCGGCGGTATAGGTCTTGCCGGTACCGGGTGGCCCATGCACTGCGATGTATGACGCGTCCAGGTCCAGCACCGCTGTTGCGATATCTGCCGCCGCGTCAGTGCTGCGCGGCAGCGCGGCGCCACTGCGGGTTCGCGGCGCGCTACGCAACAGGATGTCGAAGACGGCGGTGCGGGGAAGTCCGGGTAATGCGGCGCCAAGGCCGGCGGCCGCGGATTCGATCGATTCCCGCAGATTCTTCGTCGGAATGGGCTGGCTCGGGGTAAGTGCGAACGGAAGCTGGTGAAACGTATCGCCGTTCTTAGGCGTTCGCTCGAAAATCGTCACTTCGGTGGGGACTGTGGGGTCGTCGGTCTCGATGACCGCCGCCTTGCCGGCGGCGCGGCGATCCGGATCTTCGGCCATGCCGGCCGGCGCCGGCGCCTCGTAGAGTGCGAACACCGACGTTTTGAGTTCGCCGCGCGCCAGTGCGCCGGTCAGCCGCACTCGCCGCTGCGGCTTGTGCGCGCGTGGCGGCGTATGCCAGTCGACCGCCACCGAACCGCCGTCGACGATGAAAACGTCGGAATCGTCCGCCCATTCGTCGACCGGGTAGTTCAAGCGGTCGAAGTGTGCCCACCAGAAGGGTTTGTCCTCGCGACGGTGGTAACCGCGGGCTGCGGCCATCAGGGCAACCGCGGTCTGCTCCGGACTGCGGTCGGCGGCGGCGGCATCGCCGGTGAACTCCGCCAGGGCCGTCGTCAGCGGATCGTGTGGTGCTATGTCTTCGCCGTCCGACACCGGTTGGGCGCCAACCGGTGTGATACCGGATTCGGATGCCCGCCTCAACAGCCAGTCGCGTAGCGCACGAGTTGAACGGCAGTCGTAGTGGTTGTAGTCCTCGATCTCCTTCAGCACGGTTGCCGCTTCGTCGGCGCGGCCCTGCGCCCGCAGGTCGCAGAATCGGGCGTACTGGGTGATCGAATCGGTGGCCGTGGTGACATCGCCGGAGCGCAGCTCGCGTCCCATGAACAGCGGCTCCAGCGCCTTGAGGCTGAAAGACTCGGCGCCTACCCGGATACTCTTGCGCACAAGGGGATACAAGTCGACGAGGGTTCCGCTGCGCAGCAGGTCGTCGGCGTCGTCCTCGCCGACGCCGTACCGTCCGGCCAGGCGCAGCAGCGCGGTCTTCTCGTACGACGCGTAATGGTAGATATGCATGTTGGGGTGACGCTTGCGGCGGTCGGTCACCATTGCGAGGAAATCCGCCAGCGCCTTCCGCTCATCGACCCGGTCGTGCGCCCACAGTGGGCAGAATGCGCCGTTGGCTTCCAGGACACCGAACAGATACTCCAGTCCCCATTCGGTCCCGTCTGCCGTCCAGAGCGGATCGCCCTCGAAGTCGAAGAACAGGTCGCCAGTGTCCGGTTCGGGCAGCAGCGCCAACGGCTTAGCATCGACGACTTCGTACTGCGGGATACCGGTATCGCGTTGCCGCACTTGGAGTTTAGCTTGCGCGGTCAGGTTGTCGAGCGTCCGCGTCGCCAAGTCCGGCACCGGTCCGGTGTGGTCGGCGAGGTCGGCCAGTGTGTCGATGCCGGCGTCGAGCAGCTTGGCCCGCTGGCTGACGCGCAGCCCGGCGACCAACAGCAAATCATCGGCGGCGCGGACTTGCTCGGTGCACTCCGGGCAGCGGAAACATGCCCGTACCCGGTCGTCGTCCCAGCGCACCGGCCCGTCGGCGGCGTAGTGCTCGTCGAGCAACCGCTGCACCGACACACGCTGAGCGTGGTAGACGGGGATCAGTTCGTCGACGCGGTAGCGCAGCACAGTGTCATCGCCGAGGATCAATTCGGCTTCCGGCGCCACCGGAACACCCGAGCGGGCCAGCGTGTCGGCATAGGCGGCCAGTTGCAGCAGCGCGGTGACTTTGGCCGAGCGGGCCAGCTTGGTGTCGGCGACCCGGTACCGTTCGCCGTCACGCACCAGGAAGTCGGCGAACCCGACGAAACGCCCGTCGAACATCGCCGCCTGATACACCACCGGTGCGCCGTCGACGATGGCACGTTTGGTGGCCTCGGCCGCGGCGGTCAGCCCGGCGGCGGTGTATGCCGGACGGCCGATGACGGCGACCCCGGCGCCGAATTGGCTACGAAACCGCTCGAGTCGGCGTCGTTCGTGCGCGTCGCCGAGGCGGGCGGTGCGTGCCAGCATTTCGTCCTCGACGGCCAGTTTGGGACCGCGGCCGAGCTTTGCGTCGAAGTTGCGCAGCAGCGCGTATTCGCATTGTGAGGCCGCAGCAAGGTCCGACGCGCTGTAGATGACATCCCCGCCGGTAACGAACACAGCAGCAACTGTAGGTGAGGCCACCGACAGAATCGGGCCGTCAACTCGCCCCGAGGGTGCGCAAACCCGGGAAATTTCCGCATGCCACTGGGACACGCACATCCCCCGCAAGCGGGGGGACCCCCGCGCGGAGGCAGAGGTCAGCCGGGGGTGTTGCCGATCAACTCCACCCCATTGCCGTTCCAGCGGAACTTCACCACGCTGGCCAAGCCGGTGATGCCGCTGGAGTATGTCAGCGCCACTGTGTCGCCGGTGCTTTGCGCCGTGTCCAAGCCGTTGAAACCGAACGTGTCGGGCACCCCCTGCGGGATGTATTTGCCGAGATGAAACATCACCGCTCTGGTATTGGGATTGGTGGCGTTCGTATTGGCCTTGACAATCACTGCGGACAGCTGGGCGCACGCGTTGTAGTTGCCTGCCAGCGGCTCGGGGTTCCAGGGCTGCTGGCTGCGCGGGTCGCGGGGCAACTCAGAGACCGCCCGGGCGATCGCGGGATCGGCGAGATCGATCGCGCACGGGTCGGCCGGCCCGGCGGAGGTGCTGGTCGGGACGGTCCGGGCCGGGGCGCCGGGCTTGCCGGCGGGCGCAGTAGCAGGCGGCGTGGACGCCTGCGGCGTCTTGGACACCGTCGAGTCGCCCGGACTGCAGCCGGCCAGCACCGCTGCGAACAGCACAACCGCTACGCCTCCGGCATGCCTGTACACAACGCTGCACCGTACCGCCACGAGACATGCGGGCGTTGCAGGCGCGGCTGAGAGCGGTCCCGTCGCGTCGCGACCACTAGACTGCAGGTCCGATGACCTCCCCAGACACCGCGACGACGACGTTTGCCGACCTGCAGATTCACCCTTCGGTGCTGCAGGCCGTCGTCGACGTCGGCTACGAGTCGCCGTCGGCGATCCAGGCAGCGACGATCCCGGCGCTACTGGCGGGGTCCGACGTGGTGGGCCTGGCGCAGACCGGTACCGGCAAAACGGCCGCCTTCGCGATCCCGATTCTGTCCAAGATCGACACCAGCAGCAAAGCGACGCAGGCGCTGGTGCTGGCGCCGACCCGCGAACTCGCGCTGCAAGTGGCCGAGGCCTTCAGCCGCTACGCCGCGCATCTGCCGAGGATCAATGTGTTGCCGATTTACGGCGGGTCGTCCTATGCCGTGCAGTTGGCCGGGCTCAAACGCGGCGCACAGGTCGTGGTCGGCACTCCGGGCCGAGTCATCGACCACCTCGAACGGGGAACGCTGGATCTGTCCCGGGTCGACTACCTGGTGCTCGACGAGGCCGACGAGATGCTCACCATGGGATTTGCCGAAGACGTCGAGCGCATCTTGTCGGATACCCCGGAATACAAGCAGGTCGCCCTGTTTTCGGCGACGATGCCGCCAGCGATCCGCAAACTGACGGCCAAGTACCTGCATGAGCCGCTCGAGGTTACCGTCGAAACGAAAACCGCGACGGCAGAGAATATTTCGCAGCGTTACATCCAGGTCGCCGGCCCTCGTAAGATGAACGCGCTGACCCGGGTCCTCGAGGTGGAGTCGTTCGAGGCGATGATCGTCTTCGTCCGCACCAAGCAGGCCACCGAGGAAGTCGCCGAAAAGCTCCGTGCCCGAGGATTTTCCGCCGCAGCCATCAACGGCGACATTCCGCAGGCCCAGCGCGAGCGGACCATCACCGCGCTGCGGGACGGCAGCCTGGACATTCTGGTCGCCACCGATGTGGCCGCCCGTGGACTGGACGTGGAGCGCATCTCGCATGTGCTCAACTACGACATCCCGCATGACACCGAGTCGTACGTGCACCGGATCGGCCGTACCGGCAGGGCCGGGAGGTCGGGCGCGGCGTTGCTGTTCGTCTCCCCGCGAGAGCGCCACCTGCTCAAGGCGATCGAGAAGGCGACCAGGCAAAAGCTCGCCGAAGCCGAACTACCCACCGTCGAGGACGTCAACGCGCAGCGGGTGGCGAAGTTCGGTGATTCCATCACCGACACGCTTGGCTCGCCGGGAATCGAGTTGTTCCGCAGTCTGGTCGAGGATTACGAACGCGAACACGACGTCCCGATGGCAGACATCGCAGCGGCGCTGGCGCTGCAGTCACGCGACGGCGACGCGTTCCTGATGGCTCCCGAACCACCGGCCGAGCGGCGCGCTAAAGAACATCGGGACCGGCCGGCCAAATCCAAACGGGGCCAGGGGCCGAAGGAGGGATTCGCCACCTACCGCATCGCAGTGGGCAAGCGGCACAAGGTCGGTCCCGGCGCCATCGTGGGCGCCATCGCCAACGAAGGCGGACTGCACCGCAGCGATTTCGGCCACATCACCATCGGGCCGGACTTCTCGCTGGTAGAGCTTCCCGCGAAGTTACCCCGTGCAGCGCTCAAAGCCCTTGAACGCACCCGTATTTCGGGAGTGCTCATCAATCTGCGACCCGATCACCGCCATAGTGGACCCAGTGCCGGCAAAACACGCCGGAAAAAGACCGGATGACCGTCTCAGAATCCACCACCGCCCAGGGTGGGCTGGAACAGACTTCCGGGCCGGACCGGGTCGCGTCCCTCACCGGCATCCGCGCGGTCGCCGCGCTGCTGGTGCTCGGCACCCACGCCGCCTACACCACCGGAAAGTACGTCCAGGGCTATTTCGGTTTGGTCGGTGCGCGGATGGAGATCGGTGTGCCGATCTTCTTTGTGCTGTCCGGCTTTCTGCTGTTTCGTCCATGGGTGCAGTCGGTCGCCACAGGCGCGCCCGCACCGTCGGTCAGTCGTTATGCGTGGCATCGGGTTCGGCGCATCATGCCTGCCTACATCGTCGCGGTGCTGGCCGCCTACCTGGTCTATCAGTTCCGCACCGCCGGTCCGAACCCCGGGCACACCTGGTTGGGGCTGTTTCGCAACCTCACCCTGACGCAGATCTACACCGGCAACTACCTGACGTCGTATCTGCATCAAGGGCTCACCCAAATGTGGAGCCTGGCAGTGGAAGTCGCCTTCTACGCCGTCCTCCCGCTGCTGGCCTACCTGCTGTTGGTGGTGCTGTGCAAACGCCAATGGCAGCCGGTGCGATTGCTGGTCGCGCTCGCGGTACTGGCGTTGATCACCCCGGCGTGGTTGGCCTTCGTGCATGTCGCCACCTCGGTGCCCAACGGGGCCCGAGTGTGGCTGCCCGGCTACCTGGCCTGGTTCATCGGCGGCATGATGCTGGCGGTGCTGCAGGCGATGGGCGCGCGCTGCTACGCCGTCGTCGCGATACCGCTGGCGGTGATCAGCTACTTCATCGTCTCCACGCCGATTGCCGGCGCACCGACCACGTCACCGCAGGGGTTGGCCGAGGCGCTGGTCAAGTCGGGGTTTTATGCGGCCATCGCCACCGTGGCGGTCGCGCCGCTGGCGCTGGGTGACCGCGGTTGGTACAGCTCGTTGTTGGCGAGCCGTCCGATGGTGTGGCTGGGCGAGATCTCCTACGAGATTTTTTTGATCCATCTGGTGACGATGGAGATCGCGATGGTTGAAATCGTGCGCTATCGGATCTACACCGGGTCGGCGGTGAACCTGTTCGTGGCGACGCTGGTGATCACCATTCCGCTGGCGTGGCTGTTGCATCGGCTTACCCGGGTGCGGCGCTGACCACTCCATAATAGGATAGGCTCGCCTAAGTCACACGGAAGGGACGTTGAGGCGAATGGCCGATCAGAAGGGGTCCCGTGGTTTCGCGGGCGCGGTGCTGAAGTTGATGGGCGCTGGTGACTATCGGCTGACCGTGACCGGTAAGCGCGAGATCAGCCCGTATTACCTGCGTCTGAGCTTCGACGCCGGCGGCATGCTCGCCGACCACTCCGTGCATCCGACGATGTGGATCCGGATGTGGTTCGCCGACCGCGGCAAAGCCCACCAGCGCGGTTATACGCTGGTCGACCCCGACCCGGCCGCCGATACGGTCGATATCGAGTTCGCGCTGCACAGCGGGATAGCGTCGCAGTGGGCGCGGAATGCTGAGCCCGGTGACACCATCGAGGCGACCGTGATGGGCAGTAAGTTCGCCATTCCAGAGCCGCCGCCGGCCGGGTACGTCATCGTCGGAGACGCCGCTTCATTGCCGGCGATCAACTCACTGCTCGGGGCGATCGGGGACGCCCCGGCGCAGGTGTTCCTCGAGGCGGGATACGACGAGGACAAGGACCTACCGGTGGCACGTGGTGCCGACGTCAACTGGGTGGACCGCAAGAATGCGGGCGAGGCGTTGGTGCAAACGGTGCGGTCGGCGGCCTTCGACGCCAGCGAGCACTTCGGTTGGGTCGCCTGCGACTCTCGCACCACCCGGTCGGTCGCCAAGGTGCTCCGCGAGGACTTCGGTATCCCGCGCAAATCGATTGCGTCGCGGGCTTATTGGATGGTCGGACGCTCAATGGAATGAGCCGCCGGCGTCACGATCGGGACCACGAACTCCTCGATCATCGCCTGCTCGTCAACGTCGTCGCGGCCCGGAAAGATCAGCAGCGACGTGATCACCCGAACCAGCCAGCGCGCACGGCGTTCGGTTGCCGCTGAAGCGTCGGCGCCCAACGAGGTGACGAACGCAGCAGCCAGGCCGGTGATCACGTCGGACCGCTCGGCCATCTCGCCACCGAGTGGCGGCTGGGTAGCCGCGAACCAGGCGGCGAGCGCAGGACTCTCGCGAACCAGGCGCAATGTGGTGGTGATGCTGGCGACCAGTCGTTCGCGTGGGTCGTCGACGCCGCCGATGTGCGATTTGATCGCGTGGTGGAGCCGATAGGTCTCACGGTGTACGTAGGCCGACCGCAGCACCTCGCGGTTCTCGAAGTAGCGGTATAGGGTCGCTCGGGAACACCCTGCGGCCTTGGCGATTTCGTTCATGCCGACCGACGCGGGATCTTGGCGGGTGAAAAGTTCCTCGGCGGCGTCGAGGATCTTGTCGGCAGCCACTTCGCTGCGACGCGCCGCCAGCCAGTCGTTGCCCGCCATCACGACCTGACCCGGAACGGCACCGACAGCGGGCGCCGCACATAACTCCCTCCGGACCACACGATGCCGGACTCGTCGACGTCGAAATCCGGGCAGCGGGCCAGCAATTCGGTCAATGCCACCCTCGACTGCATGCGGGCCGCCGCGGCGCCCAGGCAGTGGTGGGCGCCGTGACTGAACGTCAAGATGTTGCGTGGACACCGGCGCACATCGAGCTCACCGGCGTCCGGCCCGTACTGGCGCTCGTCGCGGTTGCCCGATCCGTAGAGCAACAGGACCCTACGGCCGGCCGGCACCGTGGTGTCGCCGATCGTCACGTCGCGGGTCGTCGTGCGGGCCAAGCCTTGCACCGGCGAGGTCAGCCGCAGCAGTTCGTCCACCGCATCCGGAATCAGCTCGGGATTGTCGACGAGCAGCCGACGCTGGTCGGGGCGCTGATGCAGCAATTGAGTTGATCCGCCGAGCATTCCGGTGGTGGTGTCGTTACCGCCGGTGACCATCGTGAAGGTGAACGCCAGCACCGACAGCGTCCCGGCGATGTCGCCGTCGGCCCCGACGCCGGCGGCCACCAGATGCGAAACCGTGTCATCCTCGGGTTCGGTCCGGCGTCGTTCGATCAGCCCGGAGAAGTAGGCCATCATCGACCCCACCGCGTCACCGGCGCTGACCACCCCACCGTCGGAGGTGGTGGCCGCGACGATGGCCTGACTCCAACCGTCGAACTGGGTCCGGTCCTCTTCGGGAACGCCCAGGTAATGGGCGACCACCATCGACGGCAACGGTTTGAACAACTCGGCGACGATGTCGCCACCGCTGTTGGCGCGCAACCGCTCGATGCGCTGCACGACGAATTCGCGCACCTTGGGCTCCACCGCTTCGACCTGGCGCGGAGTGAAGCCGCGCGACACCAGCTTGCGAAACTCGGTGTGCACCGGGGGATCCTGCATCACCATCGGTGGGTTGTCCTGCAGCCCAATGAGTTCCAGTTCGCCGTAGTTGACGGTGAGGCCCTGGGCCGATGAGAACGTCTCGTGGTCGCGCGCGGCCGCCCAGATATCGGCGTGCCGGGACAGTACGTAGTAGTCGTCGTCGGGTCTGGTGTCCGGAACGACGTGGTGCACCGGATCGTGATCGCGCAGGGCTTGGTACATCGGCCAGGGGTCCGGCCAGGTCGCGGCGGTGGCCAGTTCGAACCGCGGCTGATGAGACACTATAGCTGTCATGTCTCATTGGTACGACAATGGACAGTATGTGTCAACCCTGGGCGGGGATCAGCACGCCGGGATTCAGGATTCCGGCTGGGTCCAGCGCGGCTTTGGCGGCGGCGAGTGCGGCCGCGAACGGATCGGGGCGCTGGCGGTCATACCAGGGCCGGTGATCGCGGCCGACGGCGTGGTGGTGAGTGATGGTGCCGCCGTTGTCGAGGAGGGCCTGCGAGACGGCGGCCTTGATGTCGTCCCACTGTGTGACGGTGCTGCCCCAGCGGCCGGCGGCATAAATGCCGTAATAGGGCGCGGGCCCGTCGGGGTAGACGTGGGTGAACCGGCAGGTCACCAGCCCGGCGCCGGCGACATCGGCGATGGCGGCATGCGCGGCCGCGGTGACGGCCTGGTGCAACGACTCGAAACGGTCCCAGGTGCATGCGGTCTCGAATGTTTCCACGATCATCGAGCGGCGGGCCAGCGCGTCGCGCTGGTAGGGCATCCGCAGGAAGGCTGAGCGCCACGTCGACGCCGAGTCGTCGGGATCGCGGTCGGCGTCTTTGCTTCGCCGGGTGGTGACGGTGCCGCCGTGGTCGGCGGCGAGCTGCACCGCGCGGTCCAGCCAGACGTCCACCGGATGATCCGCGGATTCGAACGCGACCAGTAACACACCCCCGCCGACGGTGACGCCGGCATTGATGAAGGCCTCGGCGGGGTCGAGCAACCGGCAGTTCGACGGGTAGAGCCCGGCTTGGGCGATCGACCGGGTGGCTGCGACCGCGTGCTCGTACTGCTCGAACGTGATCGACGCGGTGACTTGCCAGCGGGGCCGGTGCTGGAGGCGCATCGAGGCTTCGGTGATGACGCCGAGGATCCCTTCGGAGCCGAGGAACATCCGGTCCGGCGAGGGGCCGGCGCCCGAGCCGGGCAGTCGCCGTGATTCGACGACGCCGGACGGGGTGATGATCCGCATCGACTCGGTGAGGTCGTCGATGTGGGTGTAGAGCGTGGCGAAGTGTCCGCCTGCGCGGGTGGCCAACCAGCCGCCCAGGGTGGAGTAGGCGAACGACTGCGGGTAGTGCCGCAACGTCAGCGCGTGCGGGCGAAGCGCGTTCTCCAGGGCGGGTCCGTAGCTGCCGGCTTGGATCCGCGCGGTGCGACTGACCCGGTCGAGGTCCAAGACGCCATCGAGGCGGCCGAGATCGAGTGAGACTGCCGGTCCGTCGAACCGCGGTTCGACGCCGCCGACCACCGAACTGCCGCCGCCATAAGGGATCACGGGTGTGGCGGTGGCCGAGCACCAGTCCAGCAGGTCGATCACGTCGTGCTCGGTGCGGGGCCGGGCGACGAGGTCTGGTACATGATCGAGCTGCCCGAGCAGGTTGCGCACGACGTCTCGAAACGCCTTGCCGCGGGCATGAGACAGCCGGTCGACGGGGTCGTCGCTGCAGAGCTGCGCCAATGCACCCGGGGGGCGGACCCGGGCCGCGGCGACACCGAGCATCGCCGGGTAGGGCGGGGGATGGTCGGTGAAGTCATGGCCGGGCAACATGGCCGCGGTCCGGGCAACCAGGTCGGCGGACTCGGTCTGCGACAACTCGTCTGCGGCGGCGCCCCAGCCCCACCAGGACCGCGCCGGCGCCGTCATACCCCGGCGCCGGGGTTCAAGATTCCTTGCGGGTCCAGCGCATCTTTGATGCGACGGTTCAGCGCCATCGCGTCCGGGCCGAGATAGTCGGCCAGCCAGGGCCGCTTCAACCGGCCGACACCGTGTTCACCGGTGATCGTGCCGCCCAGCCGGGTGGCCAGGTCCATGATCTCCCCGTAGGCCAATTGCGCCCGATCGGTCATCGCCGGGTCGGCGGGGTCGTAGACGATCAGCGGATGGGTATTGCCGTCGCCGGCGTGCGCGATCACCGAGATCATCAGCTCGCGCTCGGCGGCGATCCGGGCTATCCCGCCGACCAGGTCGGCCAGCGCGGGAAGCGGGACACCGACGTCTTCGAGCAGCAGCGGGCCTTTGGCCTCCACCGCCGGAATCGCAAACCGGCGCGCAGCGATGAACGCCTCGCCCTCCTCCGGGTCGTCAGTGGAAAACACTTCGGAGGCACCGTGTTCGGTGAACACGCCGGCCATGAACTCGGCGTCCTGAGCGCCCGCGTGCCCCCTTTCATCGGAGCCGGCCAGCAGCATCGCGGCCGCACCGCGGTCGAGCCCCATCCGCAGCTTGTCCTCCACCGCGTTGATCGCGACGGAATCCATGAATTCCAGCATCGCGGGGCGGATTCGCCCACTCACCGCCAGCACTGCAGCGGCGGCGGCCTCCACCGACGCGAAATTGGCCACCACCACACACGACGGCTGCTGCGGCGGAACCAGCCGCAACGTCACTTCGGTGATCACTCCCAGGGTGCCCTCGCTGCCGACGAACAATTTGGTCAGCGAAAGCCCGGCGACGTCCTTGAGCCGCGGACCGCCCAGCCGCACCGCGGTGCCGTCGGCCAGTACCACCTGCACGCCGAGTACATAGTCGGTGGTGACCCCGTATTTCACGCAGCACAGCCCGCCGGCGTTGGTCGCGATATTGCCGCCGATGCTGCAGATTTCGTAGGACGACGGGTCGGGCGGATACCACAGTCCGTACTCGGCGACGGTCTTCTTCACCTCGGCGTTGAGCAAACCGGGCTGGCACACCGCGGTCCGGGTGACCGGGTCGACGACGATGTCGCGCATCTTCTCCGTCGACAACACGATTCCGTCGTCGACGGCGGTGGCCCCGCCCGACAAGCCGGTGCCGGCGCCGCGGGTCACTACCGCAACCCGGTGCTCGCTGGCCCAGCGCATGACGATCTGCACCTCTTCGGTGCGACGCGGCCGCACCACCGCCAGCGGTTTACCCGCCGACGGGTCGAACGCGCGGTCTTGCCGATAGCCCTCGGTAACGGCCGGATCGGTGACCACCATCCCGTCCGGCAATTCGGCGATCAGGCCCGCCAGCACATCCGCACTCACGCAGGCGATCCTACGGACCGCGGCCTATTTCACCCCGGGCAACCGGCGCAGCAACCGCAGACCGGTGGTCATCACCCGCGCATACCGGTCGGCCGGTGCCCAGGTCGGGGCGCCCACCGGCAGCAACCGTTCGGTCGCGATGGTCTGGGACTCGGTGTACTTGAGGATCCCGTGTTCGCCGTGGCGCCGTCCGACGCCGGAGTCCTTCATGCCGCCCATCGGGGCGTCGACGGACGCCCAGGCCGCGGCGTACGCCCCGTTGACGTTCACCGTGCCAGCCTGCAGTTGCGCGGCCACCCGCCGGCCCCGGGCCGCATCGCTGGTCCACACCGCGAAGTTCAATCCGTAATCGCTGTCGTTGGCCTTTTCGATGGCCTCGCGCTCCGACTCGACGGGATAGAGCGAGACCACGGGCCCGAAGGTTTCGTCGGCGAAGGCGTCCATGCCCTCGCGCACATCGCTCAGGATGGTGGGCTCGTAGAAGTAGGGGCCGATGTCGGCTCGGGGGCGTCCGCCCGCCAGCACGGTGGCGCCCTTGTCCACCGCGTCGTCGACGTGATCGGTGACGGTCCGCAGTTGCGTTTCGCTGATCAGCGATCCCATGTCCGCTGAGTAGTCCAGTGCGCTCGACAACGTCATGGCCTTGGTTGCCGTGACGAACGCGCCGACGAAGTCCTCCCACAGCGACTTGGCCACATAGATGCGCTCGATGGAGATGCACAGTTGGCCGGCGTTGGAGAACGCGGCCCGCACCGCCCCGGCCGCCGCCCGCGAGACGTCGGCGTCGTCGAGGACCAGGAGCGCGTTCTTGCCGCCCAGTTCCATCGAGCAGTCGATGAGTCGCTCAGCGGCCTGCTTGGCAACGTGGCGTCCGGTACTGGTGGAACCGGTGAACATCAAGAAATCCGCGTGCTCGATGATCGGGGTGCCCAACTCCGATCCAGGTCCGGTCACCAGCTGGACCAAACCCTTCGGCATCCCGGCCTCCTCGAGCAGGCTCACCGCCCACAGCGCCGAAAACGGCGTCCTGTCATCGGGTTTGGCCAACACGGCGTTGCCGGCGACGATCGCCGGAATTGCGTCGCTGATGCCGAGGGTCAGCGGATAGTTCCACGGCGAGATGATGCCGACCAGCCCCTTGGGGTGGTGGTGTTCCCAGACTTCGGTGAGCACCAATTGCACACCCTGGCGCCGCTTGGGCTTCAGGTACTCCTCGGCGGTGTGCGCGTAATAGCGGGCGGTGAGGCAGACGTCGATGACCTCCTCGAAGGCGTGCCGGCGCGCCTTGCCGTTCTCCAACTGGAGCAGGTCGAGCACCCCGTTCTGCCGTGCCAACACCAGGTCGTGGAAACGCAGCAGCACCGCTGCCCGCTCGCCGATCGGGCGCGCCGCCCAGTCCGGTCGGACGGCGCGGGCACGCGATGCGGCGGCTGCTACATCAGCTGCCGAGCAGTGCGGCACCCGGCCCAGCGGCTCGCCGGTCATCGCATTGGTGATCTGGCGGTACCGACTGTCATCGGCAGCTTCGACGTGCCGCGCCAACGTTTCGAGCAGCGGGCCGACGTCGCGGGCGGACAGCTCGGGTGAGCGAAGTGCATTCATTGATCAATCCTCGTCTGCGGCATCCCCGGTGACTAGCCGTTCGTGTGGTGGGGGAAACAAGCCGACCCCGGTCGGCCGTTGATTCTCGTTCGGCGTGCACAGTAGACGCGTGAGCCTTGCCCAACTCGCCCATCCCCGGACCGGCGCTCTCTTCGGTTCGCCGGTGCCGCCCGGGGCCGGTTGGCCCGGTGATCCCGCCACCCCCCACACCGCGGTGGCTTCCGCGGCGGCCCAGGTTGCTGCGATGGCCGAGGCCGCCGAGACGGCGGACCAACTCGACGCGGAGGTGTCGGTGTGCCGGGCCTGCCCGCGACTGGTCGAGTGGCGCGAACAGGCGGCTCTGACTAAACGGCGCTCGTTCGCCGATCAGCCGTATTGGGGCAGGCCGGTGCCGGGTTGGGGTGTCGAGCGGCCGCGGGTGATGATCGTCGGGCTGGCTCCGGCCGCCAATGGTGCCAATCGCACCGGTCGGATGTTCACCGGCGACCGCTCCGGCGATGTGCTGTATGCGACGTTGTATCGGGCCGGGTTGGCGAGCTCGCCGACCAGCGTCGACGCCGCCGACGGGTTGACGCTGCATGGCACGCGGATCGCGGCCGCGGTGCGATGCGCACCGCCGGCCAACGCGCCCACCCCGGCCGAGCGGGCGACCTGCGCGCCGTGGCTGACCGCCGAGTGGCGGCTGACCGGCGACGACGTGCGGGTCATCGTCGCACTGGGCGGCTTCGGCTGGCGATCTGCGCTGGACATGGTCCGCTCCGGCGGCGGCCAGGTTCCGCGGCCGCAACCGAAGTTCGGGCACGGCGCCACCGCGACGGTGCGGGCCGCCCACGGCGAGGTGGCGCTGGTGGGCTGCTACCACCCCAGCCAGCAGAACACCTTCACCGGCAAGCTGACCACCGCGATGCTCGACGACGTTTTCAGCCGAGCCGCGGCGCTGGCCGGACTATCCCGATGACCGGCGGCGTTGAGGGCAACATGCGGCTTTCCGTTCTCGATCTCGTCCCGGTGCGCACCGACCAGACCACCGCCGATGCGCTGGCGGCCACGGTACGGCTGGCGCAGGTCGCTGACCGGCTGGGTTACACCCGGTACTGGGTCGCCGAGCATCACAACATGCCGTCGGTGGGCGCCACCAGCCCGCCGGTGCTGATCGCCTACCTCGCCGCCCAGACCACCCGGCTGCGGCTCGGGTCCGGCGGTGTCATGTTGCCCAATCACGCGCCGCTGGCCGTGGCCGAACAGTTCGCGCTGCTGGAAGCGGCCGCGCCGGGCCGCATCGATCTCGGCATCGGGCGGGCACCCGGCTCCGACCCGGTGACATCGGTCATGCTGCGCGGCGCCGCTGGCCGCGACGACCGCGATATCGAGCAGTTCCCGGACTATCTCGACCACGTGCGGGCGATGATGAGCAGCCGCGGCGTGCAGGTGCAGCTGCGAGACGGCGACTACCTGCTCAAAGCCACTCCGGCCGCCGCCACCGAGCCGCGGTTGTGGCTGCTGGGGTCGTCGATGTATTCGGCGCGGCTGGCTGCGGCCAAGGGCCTGCCCTACGTGTTCGCCCACCACTTCTCAGGTAAGGGGACCGAGGAGGCGCTGGCGCTGTACAGGTCGCAATTCGTGCCCAGCGAGCTGGCCGCCGAGCCGGTCACGTTCCTGACCGTCAACGCCGTGGTCGCCGAAACCCGCGACGAGGCAACGGCATTGATGCTGCCGAACCTGCAGATGATGGCGCGGTTGCGCACCGGCCAACCGCTGGGACCACTGGAGTTGGTCGAGGATGCGGACAACACGACCCTGACACCGCAACAGCAGCACATCGTCGAAAGCGGCCTGCGGCGCGCGGTCGTCGGCACACCGGCCGAGGCCGCCGAACAAGTGCGTGCGCTGGCTGAGCGGTTCGACGTCGACGAAGTGATGGTCAACCCGGTGGCGGCGGCCCGCCGCGGCACCGATCCGGCGACCGCTCCCAGCCGGGAAACCACGCTGGAGCTGCTGGCCAAAGAGCTGTTTTAAGTCGTCAGCACGATCACCGGAATTGGCCGCGACGTCTGGCGTTGGTAAGCCTCGTAGCGATCGGAGTTGTTCTCGTTGACGACCTGCCAGAGCCGGGCATAGTCGGGGTCATCGGGCAGCACCGGCCGCGCGGTGACGCCGAATCGCCTTGGCCCAACGTTGATTTCGACGTTCGGATGCGCCTTGAGGTTGTGATACCAGCCCGGGGAGCGTGGAGCGCCGCCTTTCGATGCGACGATCAGATACGAGTCACCATCGCGTGCATAGCTCAACGACGTGGTGCGCGGCTTTCCGGTCTTGGCACCGACCGTGTGCAACAGCAGCATCGGTGGCACTCCGGGGATCCGGTGTCCGATCCGGCCGCTGGTGCCCTGGTAGATCGCGTCGTGCGCCCGCAGCAGCAGCGGTCCGACGCGTTGCTCGACCCATCCGGAGATATTCATTCCTTCAGTCTGACTGCCGGGCGTCGATTCGCGCCAGCGCGTCACGCAGCATCTGCCCGGTGGCGTCCCGGTCGGAGTCGCGGCGCAGCAGCATTCCCTTGGCCACCGCCAGCTTGTCGCCGTTGCGGCGCGGCAGCACATGCAAGTGGATGTGGGAAACGGTCTGGAAGGCGGCGCGCCCGTCGTTGATCGCGATGTTGGTGGCGTCGGCCAACTCGGTTGTGCGGGCCGCTTTGGCGATCCGCTGGCCGATTGTCACCATGTCGGCCAGTGTCTGCGGCGCAGTGTCGGTCAGATCGGCCGTGTGCCGTTTGGGCACCACCAGCGTGTGGCCCCGCGTGAATGGGCGGATGTCGAGGATCGCCAGGTAGCCGTCGTTTTCGTAGATGCGGATGGCCGGGGCTTCTCCGGCGACGATCGCGCAGAACACACAGGACATAAGGCCACGGTAGCGACAGATCACGCCGGCAAGGCGGCCGCCATCGCCGCGAGCGCGCGATCCAGGATTGCCCGCGGCGTCGCGAAGTTCAGCCGCGCGAATCCGGAGCTCACCGTGGGCCCGAACGGAATGCCGGGACTGAGCGCCACCTTGGCCTTGGCCAACAGGTAGTCCGCAGGCTCAGTGGGCAGATTCAGCGCGCGAAAATCCACCCACGACATGTAGGTCGCCTCCGGAGCGTTGATCCGCACTCCGGGAACCAACTCGGGCAGGGCCCGGGCCAGGTGATCACGATTGTTCTGCAGATAGCCCAGCACCTCGTCCAACCATGCCGCGCCGTGGGTGTAGGCGGCGATGTTGGCGCGGATACCGACGGTGGAGGCGCCCATCTTGTGCAGCATGTTGATCCGGTCCCACTCGTCGATGTCACGCGAATTGGACAGCACCACCTGGGCGCACATCAGGCCGGGCAGGTTCCACCCTTTGGATGCGGACAACAGCGTGACCACGGTGGCGGCGGCCGTTTCGGAGACCGAGGCGGCGGCCACGTGCGGTCGCCCGTAGACCAGTGGCGCATGGATCTCGTCGGCGATGACCCGCGCGTTGTGGGCGGCTGCGATGTCGACGATGGCGCGCAGCTCATCGGCGGTGAACGCGGTGCCCAGCGGATTGTTGGGATTGCACAGTATCAACGACCCGGCGCCACTGGCGAACGCCGCATCAAGCGCATCCAGATCCATCTCGTAGCGACCCGAAAGCCCTTGATTCATCGGGATTTCCACTCGCTGCCGGCCGGTGACCCGCAGCACGTCGAAAAATGGCATGTATGCCGGAACGGGCAACACCACCGGGCTCTCCGGCCGGGTGAGGAAATTGACGACGACTTCCATTCCTTTGAGCACATCGGGAACGACGCGGACAAACTCGGGCGCCACCTGCCACCCGTAGCGCTGTCGGCACCACTCGGCGGTCGCCCGCGGCAGTTCGTCCTCGCCGAACGGCGGATAGCCGAACTCCTCGTTGTCAACGCACGCGCGGACCGCGTCGCGCACCGCCGGCGCGGTGGGGAAGTCCATCTCGGCGATCCACAGCGCCAACACATCGGGTTCGAAGAAGTTCCACTTGATGGTGTTGCGCCCGCGCAGCTGATCCTCGGTCAACAAATCGAACATCTTGTCCTGCATCCCAGTAGTCTGCCTGCACATGGACCCTCGCGAGCTCGCCTTCGCCGGGGCGGCCGAGCAGGCGCGCATGTTGGCTGCGGGCACGGTCACCGCTCCCGCGCTGCTCGAGGTCTATCTGGACCGCATCGCACGGCTGGACCCACAGCTGCGGTCGTATCGCGCCGTACTGGCCGACACCGCCCGTGAGGAGGCGCTGGCGGCGCAGGGCCGCCTCGACGCCGGCGAACGGTTGCCGATGCTCGGGGTGCCGGTCGCGATCAAGGACGACGTCGACATCGCCGGGCAGACAACGACTTACGGCACCAGCGCGCATGGCCCGCCGGTAACCCATGACGCCGAGGTGGTCGGTGCGTTACGCGCGGCCGGGGCGGTGATCCTCGGCAAGACCGCGGTACCGGAGTTGATGATGATGCCTTACACCGAATCGGTGACGTTCGGTGCAACCCGCAACCCTTGGGAGGTGTCTCGTACACCGGGCGGCAGTAGTGGCGGCAGCGGCGCGGCGGTGGCCGCCGGGCTGGCCCCGTTTGCATTGGGTTCCGACGGTGGCGGCTCGATCCGCATCCCGTCGAGTTGGTGCGGTGTGTTCGGTCTCAAACCGCAGCGCGACCGGGTCTCGCTGGCGCCGCACGACGACGCCTGGTGCGGCCTGAGCGTCAGCGGCCCGATTGCACGGTCGGTGACCGACGCCGCACTGTTCCTGGATGCGACGACGACGCTGCCGGGCCCCGAGGGCGAATTTGTCGCGGCCGCGACACGAACTCCCGGCCGGCTGCGAATCGCGTTGAGCACCAAGGTTCCACCACCGTTGATGGTGCGATGCGGCAAGGAGCAGCGCGCGGCGGTCGAGCAGGCGGGCGCGTTGCTGCGCGACTTGGGTCACCATGTCATCGCCCGCGACCCCGACTATCCACCGACGGCGATCTATGGCAACTATTTGCCGCGCTATTTCCGGGGTGTCTACAACGACTTTCGGTCATTGCCTCATCCCGAGCGGCTGGAGGCGCGCACCCGCAACATGGCGCGGATCGGGCGCTTGTTCTCCGACCGGCGAATGGCGACGGTGCGTGCCGGCGAGGCGGCGCTGGCCGCGCGCATCCAGTCGATTTTCGACGACGTCGACGTGCTCGTCACTCCTTCCAACGCCACCGGGCCACAGCGTGTCGGCGCCTATCAGCGCCGCGGGGCGATTTCGTCGTTGCTGCTGGTTTCGGCCCGGGTGCCGTTCTTTGAAATCTGGAATCTGACCGGTCAGCCGGCCGCCGCAGTGCCGTGGGATCTCGACGCCGCCGGCCTGCCGTTGTCGGTCCAGTTGATCGGCCGCCCCTACGATGAGGCGACGCTGCTGGCGCTCAGCGCCCAGATCGAAGCGGCGCGGCCCTGGACGCAGCGCCGCCCACCGGTGTCATGACGCGGCAACCACTCGCCAGGCGGCGAGTTTGTCGCCGTGCCGCATCGCGCGAGCCGGACTGGTGGACGGCAGCAGCTGGTAGCTGAGCGGCACGTCGATGTCGGTCAGCTTGCCGAACAGGTTGGCCGCTGTCTGGCCGTTGAAATACACCCTGGTGATACCGGGGTGAGCTTCGAAGAACGCGCCAAAGTCGTTAGGCACCACGCTCTTAGGCTCGATTTTGGCGTCGGCGCTGCCGACCCGGCGGCACCGGTGCAGCACATCCCACAGCGCTATCCGGTGGTATTGCAATGCGGTCACACGGTTTTGGTACGGAGCGCTCGCGTCGAAGCCGAAGAGTTCACTCATGATCGTCCAGAACGCGTTTCGCGGATTGGCGTAGTACTGCCGCGTACTCAAGGATTGGACACTGGGGAACGATCCCAGGATCAGCAGCCGGGCGCCGTCGGCGACGACGGGCGGAAACCCTGTCAGCAGCGCGGTGGCCATCACCTCACATGATGGCCTGCCGGCGAGATACCTTGGCCACTGTGTCCGATCCCAACATCGAGCCGCTGCTCGACGGCCTTGACGGCACCGCGCGCAGCGAGCGCGCGGAGCTGATCGAGTGGCTGCTCGACCAGGGGATCACCGTCGACGAGATCAGGACCGCCGATCCGCCCATGCTGCTGGCGTCGCGCCGAGTCGTCGGCGACGACGGCGTCTACGTCTCGACGCGGGAAATCAGCGAACGCTACGGCATCGACCTTGATCTGTTACAGCGCGTGCAACGTGCCATCGGGTTGGCCAGGGTCGAGGATCCCGACGCGGCTGTGCACATGCGGGCCGACGCTGAGGCCGCCGCCCATGTGCAACGGTTCCTCGAGACCGGGCTGGATCCAGACCACCTGGTACAAGTCGTTCGGGTGCTCGCCGAGGGGCTTTCGCATGCCGCCGAGGTGATGCGCTACACCGCGCTTGCGGCCATCCTGCGACCCGGCGCCACCGAACTGGAGATCGCCAAGGGATCTGAGGCGCTGGTCAGCCAGATCGCCCCGTTGCTGGGTCCGTGGATCGAGGACATGCTGTTCATGCATCTACGCCACCAGATGGAAACCGAAGCCGTCAACTCCAGTGAACGTGCAGCAGGTCGTGCGTTGCCGGGCGCCCGAGACGTCACGATCGCATTCGCCGATCTCGTTGGCTTCACCCGGCTGGGGGAGGCGGTCCCACCCGAGGATTTGGAGCAGCTCGCCAACCGGCTGGCCGATCTCGCTCGTGACATGGCCGTGCCGCCGGTGCGGTTCGTCAAGACCATCGGCGACGCGGTGATGCTCGTCTGCCCGGATCCGGTTCCGCTGCTGGACGCGGTGCTGAAGCTGGTCGAGGTCACCGACACCGACGAGGGCCTGCCCCGGCTGCGTGCCGGTGTCGCCTGCGGGCAGGCGGTGAGCCGGGCCGGTGACTGGTTCGGGAGCCCGGTGAATACCGCGAGCCGAGTGACCGGGGTGGCGCGCGCTGGTGCCGTCCTGGTCGCCGAGTCGGTGCAGACCGCGGTCGGCGATGGCAACGGTTTCAGCTGGTCATTCGCCGGGGCACGCCACCTCAAAGGCATCAAGGGCGAAGTAAAGCTGTATCGCGCCCGGCGCGGCGACGGCGTTGATGACGGGGCGTAGCGCCTCGGTCACCAGACCACATGAGGCAGGCCCGGAGGGCACTGGGGTTGCGTCTCTCTTATGCCGCGCGGCCGGCTCTGTCACCCCTTACGCCGGCACTTCGGATTAGCCACTTCCGGACCTGCTTCGCCCTTAAAGCTACAACTCTCGAGGCGCCATATCAACGGTTTTTGCCCATCGGCATCGGCCTTCCGACCGGTTCTGACGCGGGCCTTTCGGGTGACGCCTGAGGTGCGCAACCGCGGACGTTCGCCGGCAGTGAAACGCCCTTCCGCCATTTCTGTAACGGTGTAATCATGTAAGTATGCGACATCATCATGTACACGGGCGGCGCTACGGCCGCCCCGGCGGCTGGCAGCAGGCCAACCAACCGGACGCCGGCGACGCCGCGGACTGGTTCGCCGGACGGCTGCCCGAAGGCTGGTTCGACGGCGATCCCGCCGTCATCGTCGACCGCGAAGAAATCACGGTCATTGGCAGACTGCCCGCGGCGTCCGATACGCAAGAAAGCGAAGCGCGTTCCTCCGGCCGCGTCTCGCGGTTCCGCGAAGACACCCGCGCGGAGCGCATGAACATCGCCGACGAGGCGCAGGATCGCTACGGCCGCAAGGTTTCCTGGGGCGTGGAGCTTGCCGGCGAGCGGATCCTGTTCACCCACGTCGCGGTTCCGGTCATGACCCGGCTCAAGCAACCGGAGCGCCAGGTGCTCGACACCCTGGTCGACGCCGGGGTGGCCCGGTCCCGATCGGATGCGCTGGCGTGGGCGGTCAAGCTGGTCGGTGAGCACACCGAGGACTGGCTGGCCAAGCTGCGTGACGCTATGTCGGCGGTCGACGACCTCCGCGCAGAAGGTCCCGAGCTCTAGCGTTGCGATCGCCGCTAGGCCTGCGTCATCTCGTAGTAGGCACCCCGGCGCGCCACCAGCTCGGCGTGGCTGCCGCGCTCGATGATCTTGCCCGACTCCATCACCAGGATGACGTCGGCATCGCGGATCGTCGAAAGCCGATGAGCAATAAGGAAACTCGTCCGGCCACGGCGAAGCTCGCGCATGGCATGCTGGACCAGCAGCTCGGTGCGAGTGTCCACCGAACTGGTCGCCTCGTCGAGGATCAGCAGTTGCGGACGGGCCAGGAAAGCACGCGCGATGGTGATCAACTGTTTCTCGCCGGCGCTGATATTGCCGCCGTCGTCGCTGACGCGGGTCTGGTAGCCGTTCGGCAGCGTGTGCACGAACCGATCCACATAGGCCGCTTTGGCGGCTTCGATCACCTCGTCCTCGGTGGCGCCCGGCCGGCCATAGGCGATGTTCTCGGCGATCGTCCCGCCGAACAGCCAGGTGTCCTGCAGCACCATGCCGATACGGGATCGCAGCGAATGCCGGCTCACCGAGGCGATGTCGACACCGTCGATCAGGATCCGGCCCGAGTCCACGTCGTAGAAACGCATCAACAGATTCACCAACGTGGTCTTGCCTACCCCGGTCGCCCCGACGATCGCCACGGTGCTGCCGGGTTCCGCCACGAGCGACAGGTCATCGATCACTGGTGTTCCCGGGCGGTAGGCGAAGCTCACATGCTCGAATTTCACTCGCCCGGTGGGGCTTTGGCCATTAAGTGACGGCAGCTCGGCGGAAAGGTCAGGTGATTCTTCGGGTTCGTCGAGCAGGTCGAATACCCGCTCGGCACTGGCCACTCCGGACTGCAGAGTGTTGTACATCGCGGCCACCTGGGTTAGCGGCCAGTTGAATTGACGCACGTATTGGATGAACGCCTGGATGCTGCCCACGGTGATCTGGCCGGTCGCCACCTGTAGCCCGCCGATCACCGCCACCGCGACATAACTCAGGTTGCCGATGAGCATCGTGGCCGGTGACACCAGACCAGAGAAGAACTGGGCGCCGAAACTGGTCTGGTACACGTCGTCGTTGAGACGGCAGAACTGGTCCTCGGCCTCGGCCCGGTGGCCGAATGTCTTGACCAGTGTGAAGCCGCTGTAGGTCTCCTCGATGTGAGCGTTGAGCCGCCCGGTGTTGGCCCACTGGGCGACGAACAGCCGCTGCGAGCGGCGGGTGATCGCCCGGGTGGCCAGCAGTGACAGCGGCACGGTCAGCAGGATGATCCCGGTCAGCAGCGGCGAGATTGTCAGCATCATCACCAGCACCGTCGTGATGGTCAGCACCGCGCTCAACAACTGGGTGATCGTCATCGACAGCGAAGTCTGCACGTTGTCGATGTCGTTGGTGACCCGGCTGAGCACCTCACCGCGCTGCCGCCCGTCGAAGTACGCCAGCGGCAACCGGTGGACCTTCGCCTCGACGTCGGAGCGCAGCGCCCGCAGCGTGCGCTGCACCGTGACGTTGAGCAGTCGCGCTTGAGCCCAAATCATCACGCCCGCAACGAGGTACAAGGCCAGCGCCAGCGCCAGGGTGCGGGCCACAGCGGAGAAGTTCACCCCTTGACCCGGCACCACATTCATCCCGGACAGCAGATCGGCGAAGGTATTGTTGCCACGCGCCCGGGCCGCCGCGACGGCCTCTGCCTTGCTCAGACCGGCCGGCAACTGTCGGCCGATCACGCCGTTGAACAGCAGATCAGTCGCGTGACCCAGTATTCGCGGAACCACTACTCCTATCGCGGTGCCGCAGACTCCCAGCGCGATGACCGCCGACGCCAACCCGCGTTGCGGCGCCAGGCGTTTCACCAGCCGGATGGCTGAAGTCCAGAAGTCGCGGGACCGCTCCGTCGGCGCCTGCACCACACCGCGCATCGGCCGGTTCATTGCGGCGGTCATCGGGTATCTCCCACTCCGGCCGACATCGACTGCGACTCCGCGAAGTCCGCATAGGCCGCGCAGTCGGCCAGTAGCGATCCATGCGTGCCGGTGCCGACTACCCGTCCGTCGTCGACGACGATTACCTGATCGGCCTGGGTGACAGTGGAGATACGTTGCGCGACGACGATCACCGTTGCGTCCGCGGCAATCTCGCGTAACGACGCGCGCACCCGTACGTCGGTGTGCACGTCGAGGGCCGAGAACGCGTCGTCGAACAGGTAGATGGCCGGCCGGCGAATCACCGCGCGAGCGATCGCCAGCCGCTGCCGTTGCCCGCCGGAAAAGTTGATGCCGCCCTGCGCAACCCGCATCGCCAAGCCGTCATCGTGCGCCCGCACGAATCCATCGGCGGCGGCTACCCGCAGCGCTTCCCACATCTGTTCGTCAGTGACGACCTGTCCTGGGGTCGCGCCCAGCCGCAGATTGTCGGCGACGGTGCCGGAGAACAGATAGCCGCGCTGCGGCACCAGGCCGATGCCTGCCCACAGCTGTTCGATGTCGCGGTCACGCACGTCGACACCGTCGACCCGAACGCAGCCGGTGGTGACGTCGTAGAGGCGGCAGATCAGCGATACCAGCGTCGACTTGCCGGAGCCGGTGCTGCCGACAATGGCGGTCGTGGTGCCCGGTGTCGCGGTCAACGAGATATCCTGCAGCACCGGACGATCCGCACCCGGATAGCAGAACGTTGCCCGGTCGAGCTGCACCACGCCGCGCAGATCTGCCGGTGGTCGGGCGGGATTCGACGGGTTGCTGATTGCCGGACGGGTTCCCAACACCTCAGTGATCCGTTCCGCACACACCGAGGCTCGCGGCAATGCCATCACCAGCGTCGTCGCCATCAGTACCGACATCAGGATCTGGGTGAAATACGCCAGAAAGGCGATCAGCGAGCCGACCTGCATCTGGCCCTGGTCGATACGCAGGCCGCCGAACCAGATCAGCGCGACGCTGGAACAGTTGATGGTCAGCGTTGTTAGCGGCATCATCAGCGCTTGCCAGTTTCCGGCGGCCAGCGCTGTGTTCGACAAGGCGAGGTTGGCCCCGTCGAATCGGTGACGTTCGAACGGCTCCCGCGCGAATGCCCGGACCACCCGCACACCGGAAAGCTGCTCGCGCATCACCCGGTTGATGTTGTCGAGCAGCTTTTGCATGCTGCGGAAGATCGGCAGCATGTGCGACACGATCCAGTAGTTCGACACGGCTAAGACTGGAACGCTGACCAGCAGCAACCATGACAGCCCGGCGTCTTGATGAATGGCCATGAAGATTCCGCCGATGCACATGATGGGTGCGGTGATCAGCACCGTGCAGCTCATCTGCACCAGGAACTGGATCTGGCGGACGTCGTTGGTGGTCCGGGTCAGCAGCGACGGCGCACCGAACCGGGCCGTCTCGTGGTCAGAGAACGTGGTGACGTGATGGAACATCGCCGAGCGCAGATCGCGCCCGAACCCCATTCCGGTACGGGAGCCGAAGTAGACCGCACCGATCGCGCACACCGCTTGCAGTCCGGTGACTGCCAGCATCACCGCGCCCAACCGAACGATGACGCCGGTGTCGCCCTTGGTGACGCCGTCGTCGATGATCGATGCGTTCAACGTCGGCAGATACAGCGACGCCAACGTGCTGATCAGTTGCAACGTCATCACCGCCGCGACCAGCCATCGGTACGGCCGGACGTACTGGCGCAGCAGTGCCAGAAGCATGTGGTAACTGTCCCACATCCGATAACGCGACTCGGGACGACCGCCGGTTGGATCGGTGCATGGTTCGCACCCGTGATGGGATCACAAAGTCCAGGTCAGCGCGCGTGTCGGTGGTTGACCACCGGCGCTGCCGCTACAGTGCATCGTGTGATCAGCAGAAGGTGCGCGTAGTGGTGCGACGCAATGTGGCAGCGCTGACCCTGGCGGTAGCGACTTTGATCCCGACGGTGGCCGCATGTTCCGATTCCAACTCCGACCAGCCGCAGTCGAGCGATACCTCGCGGCCGGCCTCCGCGCAGGGACATCACGGCCCGTTCTTCCCGCAATGTGGTGGTATCAGCGACGAGACGGTTGGGCAGCTGACCGAGATGAGCGGACTGATCAATACCGCCCAGAACTCGGTGGGCTGCCAGTGGCTGGCGGGCGGCGGCATCCTCGGCCCACACTTCTCCTTCTCCTGGTATCGCGGCAGCCCGATCGGGCGGGAACGCAAAACCGAGGAGTTGTCGCGGTCGAGCGTCGAGGACATCAACATCAATGGCCATGGCGGTTTCATCGCTATCGGCAGCGAGCCGACGTTGGGTGACTCTTTGTGCGAGATCGGAATCCAGTTCCAGGACGACTTCATCGAATGGTCGGTCAGCTTCAACCAGAAGCCTTTTCCCGACCCGTGCAACGTCGCCAAAGAGCTGACGCGACAATCGATTGCGAACTCGAAATGAGTCGGTCGGTGCGGCACCATCTCCTTGTCACTGCGGCGGTTGTGCTCGCCGCGCTGGCTGTACTGACCGGTTGCACCAGGTCGGTGGGTGGCACCGCGGTCAAGGCGGGCTCGGGCGATGTCCAGCGCAACAACAATTCCGAACAGCAGTACCCGAACCTGCTCAAGGAATGTGAGGTGCTGACCACCGACCTCCTCGCCAAGACCGTCGGCGCCGACCCGCTCGATATCCAGAGCACTTTCGTCGGTGCGATCTGCCGTTGGCAGGCGGCCAACCCGGCCGGCCTGATCGACATCACCCGGTTCTGGTTCGAGCAGGGCAGTCTCGACAACGAGCGCAAGGTCGCCGAGGGGTTGAAGTACCAGATCGAAACCCGGTCGATCAACGGTGTGCCATCGATCGTGATGCGGCCCAACGACCCGAACGGTTCATGCGGTGTGGCCAGCGACGCTGCCGGCGTCGTGGGGTGGTGGGTCAACCCGCAGGCGCCCGGTATCGACGCGTGTGCGCAGGCGATCAAGCTCATGGAGCTGACGCTGTCGACAAATTCCTGACGGGAGCTACTCGTCACCAGAGGTTGGACCGGCACCGGGATCGTCGGGCTCGTCGTCGCCGATTATCGGCGGCGAGTCCGGCGAGTTGCCGAACACCTCCACCTGCATCGGGAGCGGGTCGAAGTCGTCGAGGATCGGCACCTGGCCGATGCCGCCGCCCGTCTCCGATCCGCCCAGAGCCTCGCTTCCCGGAGCGAGAACTTCGTGGTCGGCACTGATAGTGCTGGGATTGAAAAACACTGATTCATTGGTGGTGAGTTCGGTCGAGGGCGTCTGCACTTCGGGTAAGGACGGCCTCACCGGGTTGGCGATGACGATGCCGGCACCGATGAGCAGGACGGTCGCCACCGCATACGGGCGGACGACTGATTCCATGACCATGTCCTCTGACGGCAGTCGCTACTCAGCGTTGAGGCGCGTTCTCGGGCGATGCTCGGCTTATCGGAGACTAGCTGAGATAAACCTGAGGGACGTGCGTATTCGTTAATGTTCTCCTTATCGACGAACATCGGCGGGTGCCACTCGCCTCAGCGGGGCACATGAAAGTCGATCAGCGCGGCGCCGCCGGGCGCGAGATCCTTCCACGAACCGACGACCTGCAGCGCCGCGATGCCCGACGTCGGGAACTTCGTCGTGACCGCGTCGACAGCCGCCGCATTGGTGCCCTCGGCGCCGGCCAGGATGACCGTCGCGGCAGACATCGTTGGCTCGTGCCCGACAACGAGCAGCGTGGCGATCTCGTCGTCGATCGCGTTGATTTCCTCGATCACCGTCCCGGGGCTGGCGCCGTAGAGCCGCTCGACGAATTGCACCGG
Organism: Mycobacterium sp. NGS48; assembly: GCF_059812585.1. NCBI lineage: Bacteria > Bacillati > Actinomycetota > Actinomycetes > Mycobacteriales > Mycobacteriaceae > Mycobacterium > Mycobacterium sp. NGS48. Next base: position 16,596 of record NZ_JCALCY010000014.1, on the reverse strand, counting down.
CGCATCGACGGCCGTTCGCGCCAGCGTTTGCCGGGCACGGGTGGCGGTCGAGCACAACACGGCGTCGACGGCGGGCAGCTGGGCTCGCAGCCAATCACCGGCCAGCGCCGCCTCCCTTTCGCCGCGCGGCGCCAGCGGCCGGTCGTGGTCGGCTACCTCATTGGGGTACGCCGATTTCGCATGCCGCAGCAGCATCAGCATGTGGTGTCGACCAGTCACCCGACCAACGATAAGGCACCGCGCCGCTACTGAACTCAGACCTGCCGATCGGCCTCCCCACACTTGTCGGGGCCCGGTCCTACACTCGCGATGCCTGATCACGAAGGGCAGAGGGGACGGGGTCGACATGCGGTTCTTACACACTGCCGACTGGCAGCTCGGCATGACCCGTCACTTCCTTGCCGGGGAAGCCCAGCCCCGATACTCGGCAGCGCGGCGCGACGTAGTGGTCGGCCTCGGCGCGCTGGCCGCCGAGGCCAACGCCGAGTTCGTCGTTGTCGCCGGCGACGTCTTCGAACACAACCAGCTCGCCCCGCAGGTCGTCAGCCAGTCCCTGGAAGCCATGCGCGCCATCGGTATTCCGGTCTACCTGTTGCCGGGCAACCATGACCCACTGGATGCGGCATCGGTTTACACCAGCGCACTTTTCACCGCCGAATGTCCAGACAACGTGGTCGTCCTGGACCGGGCCGGAATTCATGACGTGCGCCCGGGTCTGCAGATCGTGGCCGCCCCGTGGCGGTCGAAAGCACCCACCACCGACCTGACCGGCGAGGTGCTCGAGCCGCTGCCGGCCGACGGCGTCACCCGGGTGCTCGTTGCGCACGGCGGCCTGGATGTGCTCGACCCGGATCCCGGAAAGCCATCCTTGATTCGGCTGGCCGGGGTCGACGACGCGCTGGCCCGCGGCGCCATCCACTACGTCGCATTGGGTGACAAGCATTCGGTCACCGACGTGGGCAGCAGCGGTCGGGTCTGGTATTCCGGGTCGCCGGAAGTCACCAACTTCGACGACATCGAACCGCGACCGGGACACGTACTGGTCGTCGACATCGACGAAGCGGACCCGCAGCGTCCGGTCACCGTCGACGCCCGCCGGGTCGGCCGGTGGCGGTTTCTCACCCTGCGCCACCAACTCGACAACAACCGCGACATCGTCGATCTGGACCTCAACCTCGACCAGATCGGCGACAAGGACCGCACGGTGATCCGACTGGCCCTGGAGGGTTCGTTGACCGTCACCGACCGCGCTGCCCTGGATGCCTGCCTGGACCGATATTCGCGGTTGTTCGCCTGGCTGGGCTGCTGGGATCGTCACACCGATTTGGCGGTGATCCCGGGCGACGGCGAGTTCGACGACCTCGGGATCGGGGGATTTGCCGCGGCGGCCGTCGAGGAATTGGTCGCGACGGCACGTGCGGGCGATGCCCAAGCCGCCGAGGATGCCCAGGCGGCGCTGGCGCTGCTGCTACGGCTCGCGGACCGAGGTGCGGCATGAAGTTGCATCGGCTGGTCCTGACCAATTACCGCGGCATTGGCCACCGCGAAGTCGACTTTCCGGACCATGGCGTGGTCGTGGTGTGCGGCGCCAACGAGGTCGGCAAGTCGTCGATGATCGAGGCGCTGGATCTGCTGCTGGAATCCAAGGACCGCTCGACGAAGAAAGACGTCAAGCAGGTCAAGCCCACCCACGCCGACGTCGGCGCCGAGATCACCGCCGAGATCAGCACCGGCCCTTACCGTTTCGTCTATCACAAGCGCTTCCACAAAAGGCCCGAGACGCAGTTGACGGTGCTGGCGCCCCGCCGCGAACAGCTGACCGGTGACGAGGCGCACGAGCGGGTGCGGGCCATGCTGGCCGAGACAGTCGACACCGAATTGTGGCAGGCCCAGCGAGTGCTGCAGGCAGCCTCGACGGCGGCGGTCGACCTGTCCGGCTGTGACGCGTTGTCCCGGGCGCTCGACCTTGCCGCGGGCGACGCGGTCACGCTGTCAGGCACCGAACCGGTGCTCGTCGAACGGATCGACACCGAATACGCCCGCTACTTCACCGCGACCGGTCGGCCGACGGGGGAGTGGGCGGCCGCGATGTCCGCGCTGCGCGGAGCCGAGGAGGAAGTAGACCAATGCACGGCCGCGGTCGCCGAGATCGACGACCGCCTGCATCGGCATGCCGCCCTGACCGCGGAGTTGGCAGACGTGTCGCAGCAGCAGCAAGCCGCGGGCGAGCGGCACATCGCGGCTCAAGCCGCGGCAGACCACATCGACCGGCTCACCGAACAGTTGCGGGAAGCCGAGCTGATCGCTGCGGCCGCGGCCGCCACCAGCACCGCGTCGGCGGCCGCCCACAGCGAACGGGTGCGGTTGGGCAACGAAACCGGCACGCGCACCGCAACGATCGCTGCGCTGGAAGCCGAGGTGCACGAAGCCGCCGATGCGGAGTCGACGGCTGTTGAGGTCGTCGCGGCCGCTGACTCCGCTGTCGAACAGGCCGAGCAGGCCCTGGCGGCTGCCCAGCAGCGGGCCGGCTCGGCCCGGCGGATCGTCGACGAGCTGTCCCGCCGCGCCGAAGCCGAGCGGTTGGCGGCCCGGCTGGCCAAGGTCGACGCCGCCCAGCGCGAACATGACCAGATCTGCGGCGAGTTGGCCGCGATCGCGCTGAGCGACGAGACGATGCAGCGCATCGAGCAAGCCGCTGCCGCCGTCGACCGGGCCGACGGGCAACTCACCTTGATTTCGACGAGAGTGGAATTCACTGCAGCCGCCGACCTCGACCTCTCCGTCGATGAGCAACGGGTGTCGCTGACCGCCGGTCAGAGCTGGTCGCTGACAGCCAGTGCCGCAACCGAGGTCGAGCTGCCCGGCGTCGTGACGCTACGGTTCAGCCCGGCAATAACCGCAGCCGAGGTCCAGGCCACCTACGCTGCGGCACAAGACGAACTGGCAGCTGTACTGGCTGCGGGGCAGGTCACCGACCTCGCAGCCGCGCGGAACACCGACCAGCGTCGCCGCGAGTTGCAGCACAGCCGTGACCGGCTCGCTGCCATTCTGGTCGGGCTGTGCGGCGAGGACCAGATCGACCAGCTGCGCTCGCAATTGGCGCAACTGCGAGCCGATCAACCCGATCCCGTCGGCGCTGCGATGGATAGTGCGGCGGCCCGTGCCGACCTCGAGGCGGCCGACGCGTCCAGCACGCAAGCTACTAAAGACTGCGAAACACATCGACGAGTCGCGGCGGCAGCGCGCCATAAGCTCACCGAGATCACCACGCAGGCAACTGTTCTGCGTGACAAGCTGGCCTCCCAACGCGCGGAGCTGACTGCGGTCGCCGACCGGCTGGACCAGCAACGGGCATCCTGCGCCGACGACGATCTGGCGGCTACCGCCACTGCCGATCAATGCGCGACGCAAGCAGCGCAGCAACGGGTCGCCGAGCTGTTCGAGCAGCTGGCCGCGGCCTCGCCCGACGCGGTGGCGGCCGAGTTGGCCGACGCCACCGAAGGGGCCGAAGCACTGCGGACCCGCCTTGACGAGGCGGATCGCGCGCTACGCGAGATCACGGTCGAACTCACGGTATTCGGCACCGAAGGGCGTCAGGGCAAGCTTGACGCCGCCGAAATCAAGCGCGAACACGCCCACAGCGAGTACACCCGGGTAGGCCGGCGAGCCCGTGCTGCACAGCTGTTGCGGTCGGTGATGGTGCGTCACCGCGACACCACGCGGCTGCGCTATGTCGAGCCGTTCCGCGTCGAGTTGGAGCGGCTCGGCCGGCCGGTGTTCGGTCAGAGTTTCGAGGTCGACGTCGACAGCGCCTTGTGCATCCGTAGCCGCACCCTCGACGGGTGCACGGTGCCCTACGAGTCGCTGTCGGGCGGGGCCAAAGAACAGCTCGGAATTCTGGCGCGATTGGCCGGAGCGGCACTGGTGGCCAAGGAGGACACCGTCCCAGTGCTCATCGACGACGCGCTCGGGTTCACCGACCCGGCGCGGCTGGCGAAGATGGGCGAGGTCTTCGACACCCTGGGGGCTGACGGACAGGTGATCGTGCTGACCTGCACTCCCGACCGCTACGACGGCGTCAAGGGCGCGCACCGTATCGAATTGAGCGCTTAACGCTCGCGCTGGCCCTAAACTCCCCGGAAAGAGGGGTGTTTATATGGATGCCGACTACGTGATCGTCGGAACCGGCTCGGCGGGGTCGGTGCTCGCCAACCGGCTCAGCGCCGATCCAGCGACCACGGTGCTGGCTTTGGAGGCGGGACCGCCGGACAAAAACAGGTTCATCCGTATCCCCGCGGCGTTCTCCAAGCTATACCGCAGCGAAGTGGACTGGGATTACCTGACCGAGCCACAGAAAGAGCTGGGCGGTCGCGAAATATATTGGCCGCGAGGCAAAGTACTCGGCGGCTCGTCGTCGATGAACGCGATGATGTGGGTGCGCGGTTTCCAGGCCGACTACGACGAGTGGGCCGACCGCGCCGGGCCGGAGTGGGGCTACGCCGAGGCGCTGGGCTACTTCCGTCGCATCGAGAACGTCACCGCGGCGTGGCCATTCGTCAGCGGTGACGACAGCGGCGTGACCGGTCCGCAGCATGTGTCGCCGCAGCGCAGCTCGCGTCCGTTGACGGCAGCGTGGCTGGCGGCGGCACGCGAATGCGGATTCGGTGCGGCGCGCCCGAATTCCGCTGAGCCGGAGGGCTTCTGCCAGACCGTCGTCACTCAGCGTAAGGGCAGTCGATGCAGTAGCGTCGACGCGTATCTCAAGCCGGCGATGAGGCGCAAGAACCTGCGGGTGCTCACCGAGGCCACCGCGACCCGTGTCGTCATCGAGGCTGGCCGCGCTGTCGGTGTCGAATTCGAACAGGACGGCCAACGACGTGTCGCGCACGCACGCCGGGAGGTGGTGCTGTGCGGCGGTGCCATCAACAGCCCCCAGTTGCTGATGCTCTCCGGCATCGGCCCCCGCGACCACCTCGATGACCACGGCATCGACACCGTGTGCCATGCGCCCGAAGTCGGGCAGAACCTGTGCGACCACCTGGTCACGCCGCTGGGGTTCGAGGTGGCCGAGGACAGCCTGTTCGCTGCCGAGAAGCCCAAACAGCTGATCAACTATCTGCTCCGCCACCGGGGCATGCTCACCTCCAACGTCGGTGAGGCATATGGCTTTGTCCGCAGCCGGCCCGAGTTGGCCCTGCCCGACCTCGAGTTGATCTTCGCTCCCGCACCGTTTTACGACGAGGGCCTGTTACCCGCACCGCCCGGGCACGGCGTCGTGTTCGGACCGATCCTGGTCAAACCGGAAAGCCGCGGGCAAATCCTGCTGCGGTCGGCCGATCCACACGCCAAGCCGACCATCGAGCCGCGGTACCTGTCCGACCCCGCCGGTGCGGACCGCGCCGCCATGATGGCCGGCCTGCGAATCTGCGCGCAGATCGCCGAAGCCTCAGCGCTGAAGGGCCTCCTCGGCCCGATCGCGCGACCGCGCAATGCCACCGAACTCAACGAGGACACCCTCGAGGAGGCGCTCGAGACCTGTTCGCACACCCTGTATCACCCGGTCGGCACCTGCCGGATGGGCGGCGACGACACCAGCGTGGTGGACCCGCAACTGCGGGTCCGCGGCGTCGGCGCGCTCCGGGTTGCCGACGCATCGGTGATGCCGAGCATCATCCGCGGGCATACTCACGCGCCGTCGATTCTGATCGGGGAGAAGGCGGCGGACTTGATCCGCGGTTAGTCATCGCGCCCAGTGACCAGTTATGACACGCTTTTTCACTGGACACGTGTAACAAGTGGCCACTGGGCCGCGCCAGAACGGGTCAGCGCGTGAAACCGATCGCGGTGTACACCACGTCGGCCAGCCCGGGCGCGCCGTAGTTGGCCAGATCGCTGCGCACCGCGATGTCGCCGGGGGACTGGAACAGCGGCAGGCTGAAGCCTTCCTGCCAGATCATTGCGTCTACCTGGTTGGCCAGCGCGAGTGCCTTATCCTGGTTCAACTCAGACAGCGTTTCGTCGATCTTGTCGTCGATGTCCCGATTGCCGATCCGGCCGAAATTGCTGTCACCGTCCGACTTGTATATCTGGGGCAGCGCAGACATCGGGAAAGCGTTGCCCACCCAGCCGAATTGAACGATATCGAAGTCGCCGACGCTCACGTACTGATTGAAGAATCCGGTGCCCGGTTTGACGTCGAGCACTAGTTTGACGCCTATTTGTGCCAGGTTCTGCTGAGCGACCAGAGCGATCTGGCGAGCAGCTGGCGAGTCGTAAAACACATCCCGGATGACCAGCGGCTTGCCGTCCCTTTCGCGCACTGTTCCGTTGAGCTTCCAGCCCAGCGCATCGAGGTCATGACGCGCCTGGTCGGGATCGTAAGCCGCTGGGGCGCTGTTGTTTTGGTAACCAACCTGGCCGACGACGAAAATGTGGTTGTCCAGCGGCACCGGATGGTTGGTCAAGCCGTGCTGGACGACATCGACGATGGCCTGGCGGTCGATGCCTTTGCAGATCGCCAGCCGCAGCTTTTCTTCAGCCACAATGGATCCCGGTGCGCCGTTGAACGTGAAGTGATACCAGGTCGGCGCCGGGGCACGCCGGATCGCGATTCCCGGGGTGCGCTGAGCGGTGACCATGTCGTCGAGGGTGCCCAGGCCGGCGGCATCGATCGCGTTGTTTTGTAGGGCGGGGATGACGGCGGTGGAGTCGAGCACCAAAAATGTGATGGAGTTCAGCCGCGGCTTGGCGCCCCACCAACTCGGATTGCGGGTCAGCACAATGCGCTGCGCGGTCCGGTCAATGGTGGACACGATGAACGGCCCCGCCGACGGGCCGGGGGCGTCAAGTTGGCCGTTGTTGAAGACATCGGGATCCGAGGTCATGCTGCGGGGTTGCATGCCGCCGGCGAACATGCCGCGCCACTCCGCGTACGGCTTGGCGAACGTAATGACCGCCTGGCGGTCGTCGACGCCTCTGGTCACCGACTTCACCTGTTCGAACCCGGCTCTGCTGGCGATTAAGTACCGCTTGTCGCGGCCGCTGCACGCCTCGACCTGTGATTTGAGGTCTTCCCAGGTGAGCGGAGTGCCGTCGCTCCACACCGCTTTCGGATTGATCGTGTAAGTGACGACCTGCGGGTCGGTGCCGGTCAACTCGACACTGGTGAAGTAATCGGTGTTGAGTTTCAGCGAACCGTCGGCCTGGGTGATAAACGCGCCGGGCAGTGTCGGCGAGACGATCGAACCGACGTCGGCCGTGTTGCCGTCGATGTGCAATTCGTTGAAGTTCGGCGGGAAGGACGTCAGGGCGAGTCGCAGATCGCCGCCGTCGCGCAGCGTCGCGGGGTCTCGGGGATTGATGTCGCTGGTGGTGCCGACCCGGGCCGCGTGCACCTCCGGCAGATCCCGATAACCGCCCGAGCATCCGGTGGTGATCAAACAAATCATCAGCACCAGCAGCGCAAGCCGGCGGACGATCACCCGGTCGATCCTAACGAGCATCGGGATGCGTCCGGGGGACCGCGGCCAGCAGTTGCCGGGTGTACTCGTGTCGGGGGTTGGCGAACATTTGGTCGCCGTCGCCCTGCTCGACGATCATTCCCCGATGCATCACCGCCACCCGATGAGCCAGATGCTTGACCACCGAAAGGTCATGCGAGACAAACAAATAGGACAGCCCAAACTGCCGCTGCAAATCCAGCAGCAGGTTGATGATGCCAGCCTGAATCGACACGTCAAGCGCCGACACCGGCTCGTCGAGCACCAGGATCTTCGGTTGCAGGGCCAGCGCCCGCGCGATACCAATGCGCTGCTTCTGTCCACCGGAGAACTCGGCGGGATAGCGGCTCGCGTCGGCGCGGTCCAGCCCGACGGTTGCCAGCAGCTCGGCGACCCGTTCCTCGCTCCGGCCCCGGTCGAACCCGTTGGCGGCCAACGGCTCGGCAATGACATCGAATACCGGTAGCCGAGGATCCAGGGCGGCCACCGGGTCCTGGAACACCACTTGCAGCTCGGTCCGCAGCTTGCGTCGGGCGGCCGGGTCGAGGACCGCGACGTCGGTGCCGAGAACCTCGATGCGACCGGCCTGCGGTGCGGTGAGCTCGAGAATCTGCGACAGCGTCGTCGATTTACCGGAACCGGATTCGCCGACAATGCCCAACGTGCGACCCTGTTCCAAGGTGAAACTGACGCCAGAGACGGCGCGTACCTCACCGGCCTGCCTACGCAAAATCACACCCTTGGTCAGCCGGTAGGTCTTGGCAAGGTCGGTGACCCGCAATATCGTCGGCGGCTCAGCGACAGCGGTATCGATGGACGCCGGCTGCGTTGAGACGTCATAGATTTCAGCGGCACTGCGCCCCGCGACGTCGCCGGTGCGGATGCACGCCGCCCAGTGGCTGTCGGCGATGGTGACGAGATCTGGTTCGGCCGCGCTACATTCGTCAACGGCCAGCGGACAACGCGGGACGAATGGGCAGGCGTCGGGCAACAGCGACGTCATCGTCGGCGGTGCGCCCGGGATAGGAATCAACCGGGTGCCCTGCGGGGCGTCCAGTCGGGGCACCGAACCCAGCAGCCCGACCGTGTAGGGCATCCGTCGGTCACGGTAAAGCTCATCGACACTGGCAATTTCGACCGGACGGCCGGCATACATGACCAGGGCCCGGTCGGCAAACTCGGATACCACCCCCAGGTCATGGGTGATGATCAGCACGCCGGCGCCGGTGACGTCGCGCGCGGTTCTGAGCACGTCGAGGATCTGCGCCTGCACGGTGACGTCCAGCGCGGTAGTCGGTTCGTCGCAGATCAGCAGATCTGGATTGTTGGCGATCGCGATGGCGATGACTACCCGCTGGCGCTCGCCGCCGGACAGCTCGTGCGGGAAAGCCCGTGCGCGGCGGTGCGGTTGGGCGACACCGACCAGCTCGAGCAGTTCGACGGCACGTTTGCGGGCACCCGCTCGGCTGATTTTGCGGGTATGCACCTTGATGGCTTCGGCGATCTGGTCGCCGACGGTGTAGACGGGCGTCAACGCCGACATCGGGTCTTGAAACACAGTGCCGATCATCTTGCCGCGGATCCGAGACATGGCGTGGTCAGGCATCCCAAGCAGCTCTTCGCCCTGCAATTGCACCGACCCGGACACCTCGGCGTAGTCGGGCAGCAAGCCGACGACGGCCATCGCGGCGGTGGTTTTGCCACAACCGGATTCGCCGATGATGGCGACCACTTCACCCGGATCGATGTGGTAACTCGTGCCGCGCACCGCGGGCACGTTGACGTCCGCGGTTTCGAAGGTGACGTTGAGGTTGTTCACCTCCAGCAGCGTGCTCATTTCACGCGCCGCTTCTTGCGGCGTGACGATCCGCTGCCCGGATCCAGTGCGTCGCGTAGGCCGTCGCCGGCAACGTTGGCGCACAACACGGTCAGCACCAGCGCTCCGGCCGGGAACAAAAAGACCCACGGGAACGTGGTGGCCGAAGGAGTGCCGTCCGCGATAAGCGTGCCCAACGACACGTCGGGTGGTTGAACACCGAATCCAAGGAAGCTCAAACCGGTCTCGGCCAAAATCGCGAATCCGACGTTGAGTGTCGCGTCGATGATCAGGATCGAGGCGACGTTCGGCACGATATGACGGATGATGATGCGTCGGCTCGGCACCCCCATATACCGGGCGGCACGCACGAATTCGCGTTCCCGGAGACTCATCGTCAACCCGCGCACCATCCGCGAGCTGACCATCCAGCCGAACACGGCGAGCAACACGACGAGCCACAGAATGCTGCCCGACTGTTTGGTGCGCGGTGTGACGATAGCGATCAAGATGAACGCCGGCACCACCAGCAGCAGGTCCACCAGCCACATCAGCACGCGATCGCGCCAGCCGCCGAAGTAACCGGCCACCGATCCGACGGCCGCGGCAATGCTGGTCGAGATCGCCGCCACACAGAAACCGATCAGCATCGACTTCTGCATACCGCGCAACGTCCTGGCCAGCAGGTCTTGACCTAACGCATTGGTGCCGAACCAGTGCTGCAGTGACGGTGGCTGCAGCAGCGCCTGGTAGTCGAGAGCGGTGTAGCCGTAGGGGAGCAGCGACGGCAGCGTGTAGCAGCCGACGAACAGCAGCGCCAGCAGAATCAATGCCGCCACCGCAGGCTTGTTGCGGACGAACCGGCGCGCCACCAGGTTTCGCCGCGAGGTGAAGGCAGCCTGGTGGATACCGGAGCGGACCGGCATGGATTCGGCGTCGGCCTCTTGGGTCGTCATGACACCCGCACCCTGGGGTCCAGCACCGCATAGAACACGTCTGACAACAGCCCGGCCAGCAGAATCGCCGCGCCGGTAAACGTCGTGATCGCGACCACGACGTTGGTGTCTTGCGTCGAAATCCCTTGTATCACCCAGTCGCCCATGCCGTGCCAGCCGAAAATCTTCTCGACGAACACCGCGCCGACGACCAGGCCACTGATTCCATAGGCGAACAACGTGGCCATCGGAATCAGCGCGGTGCGCAGGCCGTGTTTGAACAGCGCACGCCGGCGGGTCAGGCCCTTGGCGCGCGCGGTCCGGATGAAATCCTCGCTCAGCACGTCGAGCATCGCGTTGCGCTGGTAGCGGCTGAAGCTGGCGATTGCGCCCAGGGCCAGCGTGAGGGTGGGCAACACGATGTGCTGCACCCGGTCGACGAACTGGTCCCACACCCCGCCGGACGGAATCGGGGACGTCTCACCGGTGTACAGGAAGATCCGCAACCCGGTGACCATGTTCACCCGCAACCCGATCAGAATCAGCAGGCTGGCCATCACGAACGACGGGATGCTCAGGACGAGGAACGACACCACGGTGATCACCCGGTCGCTCAGCCGGTACTGACGGACCGCCCCCCAGGCTCCCACCACGACCCCGATCACCGTCCCCAGCACCGAACCGATCACCACCAGCCGCAGGCTGACCCCGATCCGTCGCCCCAGCTCCGCCGAGACCGGGTGACCGGTCACCGTGGTGCCGAAGTCACCGCGCACCGCGCCGGAAATCCAATGCGCGTACCGGATCGGTACCGGTTTGTCCAGGCCGAGTTGAACCGCTTTGGCGTGGATGGCCTCCGGTGGCGGCTGCGGGTGGCGCTGGATGAAACTCTCCAGCGGGTGAAACGTCACCGAGGTCAGGGAGAACGCCAAGAACGTCGCCAGCACCAGCAGCACGATGTAGTTCAGCAATCGACGCGCCAGAAAGCGGATCATGCCCGCCGGCCTCGCCCGTGTCGCATGGGCACAGGGTAAGAGATGAGCTTGCCAGTTCATGCGAACGGATGCGATCCGCGTGATTTGTACCGGTGACTACCAGCTACCGACTAATTAAAATCGGCCACTTGAATGCTCGATCCAGCAAACAAATCAAGGAGATTGGCGTGACGGTTACTGATGACTACCTGGCTCACAACGCCGAATACGCAAATTCCTTCAACGGGCCGCTGCCGATGCCGCCAAGCAAACACGTAGCAATCGTCGCGTGTATGGACGCACGACTGGACGTTTATCGCATGCTCGGGATCGAGGAGGGCGAGGCGCACGTCATTCGCAATGCCGGCGGCGTGGTCACCGACGATGCGATCCGCTCCCTGGCGATCAGCCAGCGGTTGCTGGGCACCCGCGAAATCATCCTGATTCACCACACCGACTGCGGGATGCTCACCTTCACCGACGACGATTTCAAACGCGCCATTGCCGACGAGACCGGTATCAGACCGTCCTGGGCCGCCGAGGCGTTCCCCGACTCGGCCGAAGACGTTCGGCAGTCATTACGTCGCGTCGAGTCCAGCCCATTCGTCACCAAGCACGAGTCGCTGCGCGGCTTCGTCTTCGACGTCGCCACCGGCAAGCTCAACGAGGTCACCGTCTAGGCGCGAACGAGGGCGCCGACCTGGCTCGCGCGGCAGTTGATTGACAAGCCGCGGTCACCGCTGGTTTTATACGTGGTAAAGCTCAGAAAGATGGCCAATCCAGCCTACTTTACCCAGAATCATGCGGGGGCCCATGACCAGCCATGTGACCGCCGGCCCAGCGGCCGGACACGATGATCGCCGCCCGGTTCCCGGGCAATACGAGCTCAGCCATCTGCGTTTGCTGGAGGCCGAGGCCATCCACATTATTCGCGAGGTGGCCGCCGAGTTCGAACGTCCGGTTCTGTTGTTTTCCGGCGGCAAAGACTCCATTGTCATGCTGCATCTGGCGCTCAAGGCGTTCCGCCCAGGCCGGCTGCCGTTCCCAGTGATGCACGTGGACACCGGGCACAACTTCGACGAGGTCATCGCCACCCGTGACGAGCTGGTCGCGCAGACAGGCGTGCGACTGGTGGTGGCGTCGGTGCAAGACGACATCGATGCGGGGCGGGTCGTCGAGACCATCCCGTCGCGCAACCCCATTCAGACGGTGACCCTGCTGCGTGCGATCCGGGAGAACCGCTTCGACGCGGCGTTCGGCGGCGCGCGGCGCGACGAGGAGAAGGCCCGGGCCAAAGAGCGGGTGTTCAGTTTCCGTGACGAATTCGGCCAGTGGGACCCCAAGGCCCAGCGCCCGGAGCTGTGGAACCTCTACAACGGGCGACACCACAAGGGTGAGCACATCCGGGTGTTCCCGCTGTCGAACTGGACCGAGTTCGACATCTGGTCCTACATCGGCGCCGAGAAGGTGATGTTGCCGTCGATCTACTTCGCCCACCGACGTCAGGTCTTCGAGCGCGACGGAATGCTGCTGGCCGTCCACCGGCACATGCAGCCGCGCGCCGAGGAAGAGGTGTTCGAGACGACGGTGCGATTCCGCACCGTCGGCGACGTCACCTGTACCGGCTGCGTGGAATCGACCGCATCCACCGTGGCCGAGGTCATCGCCGAGACCGCGGTGTCACGACTGACCGAACGCGGCGCCACCCGGGCCGACGACCGCATCTCCGAGTCGGGTATGGAAGACCGCAAACGGCAGGGGTACTTCTGATGGCGACACTGCTTCGCATCGCCACGGCGGGCTCTGTCGATGACGGCAAGTCCACGCTGATCGGGCGGCTGCTGTATGACTCCAAGGCCGTCATGGAAGACCAGTGGGCATCGGTGGAGCGCACTTCCAAAGAGCGCGGCCACGACTACACCGACCTGGCGCTGGTCACCGACGGTCTGCGCGCCGAGCGCGAGCAGGGCATCACGATCGACGTGGCCTACCGCTACTTCGCAACGCCCAAGCGGAAATTCATCATCGCGGACACGCCCGGCCACATCCAGTACACCCGCAACATGGTGACCGGCGCATCCACCGCGCAGTTGGCGATCGTGCTGGTCGACGCCCGCCACGGCCTGCTGGAGCAATCCCGTCGGCACACCTTCCTGGCGTCGCTGTTGGGCATCCAGCACATTGTGCTCGCGGTCAACAAGATGGACTTGATCGGCTGGGATCAGAAAGTTTTCGAGGCGATTCGCGACGAGTTCCACGCCTTCACCACGCGTCTTGACGTGCATGACGTAACCACCATTCCGATGTCGGCGCTGCACGGCGACAATGTGGTGACCAAGTCCGACCAGACGCCGTGGTACGACGGGCCGGCGCTGTTGTCGCACCTCGAGGAGGTCTATATCGCCGGCGACCGCAACATGGTCGACGTGCGGTTCCCGGTCCAGTACGTGATCCGGCCCCAGACTCGCGAGCATCAAGACCACCGCAGCTACGCCGGCACCGTGGCCAGTGGGGTCATGCGTCCCGGCGACGAAGTGACGGTGCTGCCGACCGGCAAAACCAGTCGCATCACGGCGATCGAAGGGGCGACCGGACCGGTGGAGGAAGCCTTTCCGCCGATGGCGGTTTCGGTGAGCCTCGCCGACGACATCGACATATCCCGCGGCGACATGATCGCCCGGCCCACCAACCAGCCCAGGGTGGCTCAGGAGTTCGACGCGACGGTGTGCTGGATGGCCGATTCCGCGGCCCTGGAGCCCGGCCGCGACTACATCATCAAACACACCACCCGCACCACTCGGGTGCGGGTCACCGAGCTGGACTACCGGCTCGATGTCAACACCCTGCACCGCGACAAGTCCGCAACAGCGTTGCAGCTCAACGAGCTTGGCCGCATCTCACTGCGCACCCAGGTGCCGCTGCTGCTCGACGAATACAGCCGTAACGCCAGCACCGGATCATTCATCCTCATCGATCCGGCCACCAATGGCACTGTGGCGGCGGGCATGGTGCTGCGCGACGTCTCGGCCCGCACCTCGAGCCCGAACACGGTGCAGCACAAGTCGCTGGTGACCGCCGAGGACCGGATGGCGCGGGGTCGCACCGTGTGGTTTACCGGTCTGTCGGGGTCGGGCAAGTCGTCAGTGGCCATGCTGGTCGAGCGCAAACTACTCGAACAAGACGTGCCTGCTTATGTTCTCGACGGTGACAATTTGCGGCACGGCCTGAACGCCGATCTGGGTTTTTCCATGGCCGACCGGGCCGAGAATCTGCGTCGGCTGGCGCACGTGGCGGCCTTGCTCGCCGATTCGGGCCACACCGTGCTGGTACCGGCGATCAGCCCACTTGTCGAGCACCGCGAACTGGCCCGACAGGTCCACGTCGAGGCCGGCCTCGAATTCCTCGAGGTGTTCTGTGACACGCCGCTGGAGGACTGCGAGAAACGGGACCCCAAGAACCTTTACGCCAAGGCGCGCGCCGGATTGATCACGCATTTCACCGGTATCGACAGCCCTTATCAGCGGCCGAAGAAGCCGGATCTGCGGCTCGCGTCGGACCACAGCCTCGAGGAGTTGGCGCAGCAAGTCATCGACCTGCTCGAGCCCGGCGCGTGAACGATCACGAGGTGGCCGCGCAACTAGCCGGCCAGGCCGGTGAGCTGCTGCTTGCCGTGCGAGACGAGCTGTCCCAAGCGACGGAGGGCGAGCGAAAGGCCGCGGGGGACAAGCGCTCCCACGATTTCTTGATGGATGCTCTGGCGCGTGCGCGGCCTGACGATGCGGTGCTTTCCGAAGAAGGCGCCGACAATCCGGTGCGGTTGCAAGCCCGCCGGGTGTGGATCGTCGACCCATTGGACGGCACCCGGGAGTTCTCTGAGCTCGGCCGCGATGACTGGGCAGTTCATGTCGCACTGTGGGAATCCGGGGAAATCGTTGCCGGGGCGGTCGCGCTGCCCGCGCAAGGTGCCACGCTGGCCACACCTGACGTCGCGTTCCCACCGGCATACTCCGGTCCGCCGCGAATCGTGGTATCCCGCACCCGGCCGCCGGCGATTGCCCTGCAGGTCCGCGACCACCTCGACGGCACCCTGGTGGCGATGGGATCGGCCGGGGCCAAGGTGGCCGCCGTCGTGCAGGGTGTGGCCGATGTCTACGTCCACGCCGGCGGGCAATACGAATGGGATTCCGCAGCACCTGTCGCGGTGGCCCGGGCGGCCGGGCTGCACACCTCGCGGATCGACGGGACACCACTGGAGTACAACCGTGCCGATCCGTTGTTGCCCGACCTGGTGGTATGCCGTCCCGAATACGCCGAGGCCGTGCTGGCTGCGACCGGCTAACCGCAGAGCAGTGGCAGAATCCACAGCATGCGGATGTCGGCCAAGGCGGAATACGCGGTGCGCGCGATGGTGCAGTTAGCAACGGTCGATGACGGCGCACTGGTCAAGACCGACGAGCTGGCCCAAGCGCAGGGCATTCCCTCGCAGTTTCTCGTCGACATTCTGTCCGACCTGCGCACCGATCGCCTGGTCCGCAGCCACCGCGGCCGCGACGGCGGCTATGAATTGGCGCGCCCCGGCACCGAAATCAGCATCGGCGACGTGTTGCGCTGCATCGACGGGCCGCTGGCCAGCGTCCGCGACATTGGGCTCGGCGATCTGCCCTATTCCGGTCCGACCGCCGCGCTCACCGACGTCTGGCGGGCGTTGCGGGCCAGCATGCGCTCGGTGCTGGAGGAAACGACGGTGGCCGACGTGGCGTCGAGCAACCTGCCCAAACACGTCGCGCAGCTTGCCGATGACTATCGGGACCAGGAAAGCCAGCGCCACGGTCCACGCTCGGCCGGCTAACCGCGCGAGCGCGCGTGTCCCCGGTCGACACGCCGCATTAATAACCGGGTTTGTGCACGCTCGCGCACCTGGCGATTAGTTTTGGCCCGAACCGTACGGCCGAGTGATGATCTCCAGAAAATGGCCGCTGGGGTCTCGGAAGTACACGCCGCGACCGCCGTCGTTGTGGTTGATCTCGCCCGGGCGCTGGCCTCGGGGATCCGCCCAGTGCTGCAGCCCCCGCGACTGGATTTTGCCGTAGATCGCGTCGAAGTCGTCTTCGGAAACCAGGAACGCGTAGTGCTGTGGATGGATCTCCGCACCGTCCGGCGCCTCGGAGTAGTCGAGGTCGGCGCCGTGCTCGAGTCGGACGCTCAAAAAGTGGCCGAACGGCACCGGATCCGGCAGGCCGAACAATTCGGTGAGAAACGTCGCCGACTCCCGCTTGTCGCGAGCCGCGACGATGGTGTGGTTGAAAGCAATCGGCATTGTGCTTGCCAGTCAACCACTCTGTCCCGTTCCGCGCGAACGTGCGTGTCTCCGC
>NZ_JCALCY010000013.1:0-102480 GCF_059812585.1 Mycobacterium sp. NGS48 | reverse complement strand
AGGTCGATGGCGGTCACCGATGCGTTCGCGCGTCGGGCGACGCTGTCCCGCTCGCTGCGGCTGCTGTCCGCGTTCCGCTACGAGCAGTCGGATCCCGACCGGTTCTACGGGGCACTGGCCAGCGACACCGCGCAGATGGTCGGCGATTTGTGGCGCGGCATTCATGGCACCGGCCCGACCGGGTGCACGCTGCTCGACGTCGGCGGTGGCCCAGGCTATTTCGCGACGGCTTTTGCCGACGCCGGGATCCGGTATATCGGAGTCGAGCCGGATCCGAGCGAGATCCATGCGGCGACGCCGACGAATGCACGTGTGGCGGGCCCATTCGTCCGTGCGTCGGGCATGGCGCTGCCGTTCGCCGATGACTCGGTGGACATCTGCCTGTCATCCAATGTGGCCGAGCACGTTCGGCGCCCATGGCAGTTGGGTGGCGAGATGCTGCGGGTGACCCGCCCGGGTGGGCTGGTAGTCCTGTCGTACACGGTGTGGCTAGGTCCGTTCGGCGGACATGAGATGGGCCTCTCCCACTATCTGGGCGGTGCGCGCGCCGCCGCGCGCTACGCCCGCAAACACGGCCATCGAGCGAAGAACGACTACGGGTCGTCGTTGTTTGCGGTGTCGGCGGCCGACGGACTGGACTGGGCGGTCAGTACCGGCGCCCTGGTGTCCGCATTCCCGCGCTACCACCCCCGATGGGCGTGGCGGCTGACGTCGGTCCCAGTGCTGCGCGAGTTCCTGGTGAGCAACTTGGTGCTGGTGCTACGGCCGCCGCTCCATAACGACGGCACTTGATTGAAACGTGTTCTCGTTTTGCCTGTCGCTGGGTAGGGTGACGCCATGACCATGACCGACAGCCAGACGACCGAATACGACAAGCTGTTCATCGGCGGGAAATGGACCGAACCGTCGACCTCCGACGTCATCGAGGTGCACTGCCCGGCCACCGGCGAATACGTTGGGAAGGTGCCGGTGGCGGCAGCAGCCGACGTCGACGCCGCGGTCGCCGCGGCCCGCGCGGCGTTCGACAGCGGCCCCTGGCCGACCACGCCGCCGAAGGAGCGCGCGGCCGTGATCGCCAACGCGCTCAGGTTGATGGAGGAGCGCAAGGACCTGTTCACCCAGCTCCTCGCGAGCGAGACCGGTCAGCCGCAAATGACCATCGAAACGATGCACTGGATGAGCTCGATAGGGGCGCTGAACTTCTTCGCCGGCCCCGCTGTCGACCAGGTCAAGTGGAAAGAGACCCGCAACGGCGGATACGGACAAAGCATCGTCCATCGCGAGCCGGTCGGCGTCGTCGGCGCGATCATCGCCTGGAACGTGCCGCTGTTCCTGGCCGTCAACAAGCTGGGTCCGGCGCTGCTGGCCGGCTGCACGGTAGTGCTTAAGCCGGCCGCCGAAACACCGTTGAGCGCAAACGCTTTGGCGGAGGTATTCGCCGAAGCCGGCCTGCCCGAGGGTGTGCTGTCGATAGTGCCGGGCGGAATCGAGACCGGGCAGGCACTGACATCCAACCGCGACGTCGACATCTTCACCTTCACCGGCAGCTCGGGCGTCGGCAAGGAGATCGGCCGACGTGCCGCGGACCTGCTCAAGCCGTGCACGTTGGAGCTCGGCGGGAAATCAGCCGCGATCGTCCTCGACGACGTCGACCTGGCCGCGGCCGTCCCGATGTTGGTGTTCTCCGGCATCATGAACACCGGGCAGGCCTGTGTAGCCCAGACCCGCATCCTGGCGCCCCGCTCCCGCTACGACGAGATCGTGGATGCTGTAAGCGCTTTCGCACAGGCGCTGCCCGTTGGCCTGCCGTCGGACCCAACCGCCCAGATCGGTTCGCTGATCTCGGAGAAGCAACGCGCCCGGGTGGAGGGCTACATCGCCAAAGGTATCGAGGAGGGCGCCCGGTTGGTGTGTGGCGGCGGCCGCCCCGACGGTCTGGACACCGGCTTCTTCGTTCAACCCACGGTGTTCGCCGACGTCAACAATGAGATGACGATCGCCCAGGAGGAGATCTTCGGGCCGGTGCTGAGCATCATTCCCTACGACACCGAGGAAGACGCGATCAAGATCGCCAACGACTCGGTCTACGGCCTGGCCGGCAGCGTGTGGACCGCCAATGTGCCGCGCGGCATCGAGATCTCGGAGAAGATCCGCACCGGGACGTACGCCATCAACTGGTACGCGTTCGATCCCTGCTGTCCATTCGGCGGCTATAAGAACTCGGGCATCGGGCGCGAAAACGGGCCGGAAGGTGTCGAGCACTTCACTCAGCAGAAGAGCGTGCTGATGCCGATGGGTTATACCTCCGACAGTTAGCTGCGACTCACGCGGCTACATCGGCCGGCGTATTACGGCACCGCTTCCGGCGGCGCGACGGGAGCAATTGGAGGGTGCACCGGCCGGTGCGAAGGATTTCCGTTGTTTGGCGGTGCCATGGTGCTATAGCAGCCGTCGTCGCCACAGGTCTGGGAATAAGTTCCGTCAACGTAGCCATCGCAGGTGTCGGCGCCGTTGATGTCCTTGTAGCAACAGTCAGAGTATCGGTGCCCGTCGCTGCCGACGCTTGAGTTGTATGTGCCGCCAGCAGCTTTGCAATCGCTCTTGATCGTCGATTCTGCTTCCGCGTTGGACACGGGTGCGGTCAAGACCGTCGCACCGAGCGCGATGACGCCCGCCGCGATCGCCGTGCCAAGTCGGGAAAATTTCATGTTTTCATCTCTTTTGACCAGCTGCTAGCGCTTGCGCGCGGTGATAAGCAGATACTCCCAGTGCATCGTCGATGACACGGCCAGGAATCGTTGCCCTAGCTCGGCCAACGCGGCATCGAGCGCGGCGACCCGGTCGGGGTGTGCTGCGACGTTGCGATACGTGGTGATCGTCGGTCCATAGTTGGCCTTGAAAAAGTCGCGGAATGCCTCTCCGGTGGCGAACAGGTCGACGGTCAACATGCGTCGCTGCATGGCCAAATCGGTGACCCGGTCCCCCAGCAGCTGCTTGACGTAGTCTTCGTTGCCCCACAGCGGCGGTGGCTGTACCCCCGGTGATGGCGTCGGCGCGAAGCGCTTCATCGCCGCGAACATCTGACCGATGAAGCCCTCGGGTGTCCAATTGACCAGCGCGAGCGTTCCGCCGGGACGGCACACGCGGACCAGCTCGTCGGCAGCCCGTTGATGATGCGGGGCGAACATTACGCCGATACAAGACACCACCGCGTCAAAGCCGTTGTCGTCGAACGGCAGTGCCTCGGCATCGGCCTCCGTCCATTCGAGTTCGACACCGCGCTCGGCAGCCGCCGCGCGTCCGACTTCCAACAACTCAGGAGTTAGGTCGCTCGCGACCACGCAGGCCCCGGCCGCCGCGGCGGGGATCGAGGCGTTGCCGGTTCCGGCAGCCACATCAAGCAAGCGGTCACCTGGTCCGATACCGCTGGCTTGCACCAGCACCGGTCCAAGGGGCGCGACCACGTCGCTGGCAACTATGCGGTAGTCGCCGGTCGCCCAGACCGCGCGATGTTTGCCGGCCAGGTCGCGGTCAGCGGTGGTGGCGGCATCAGCAGTCACGGTGATCTCCTCGTTCGAAGCTTGTGCTGCATGAAGAATCGTCCGTTCATCAGCTGGGCGATTCCAGTGCCAAATCTGAACCGGTCGCGGTTCTGAATCTGTACCACCGGCCGCTCCCGGATGTACCGTCACAACATGCCGTCCTACGGTCAGTTCTGCCCCGTCGCCAAAGCCATGGAGCTG
Organism: Mycobacterium sp. NGS48; assembly: GCF_059812585.1. Taxonomy (NCBI): domain Bacteria; kingdom Bacillati; phylum Actinomycetota; class Actinomycetes; order Mycobacteriales; family Mycobacteriaceae; genus Mycobacterium; species Mycobacterium sp. NGS48. The sequence continues at coordinate 98,737 of NZ_JCALCY010000013.1, read as the reverse complement.
CTCGACGAGCGGTGGACGATGCTGGTGGTGCGTGAATTACTCGAGGGCAGTAGACACTTCAACGACGTGCGTCGTGGCGTACCCAAGATGTCGCCGGCCCTACTGTCCAAGCGGCTGCAGACATTGACCCGCGCGGGTCTCGTCGAACGATCTGAGGCCGAAGGACGGACGTCGTACACACTGACGCCGTGCGGCAAGGAGCTGCACGACGTCGTGCAGGCAATCGGCACCTGGGGTGTGCGGTGGATTCCCGAAATCGGCGACGACGAGCTCGACCCGCACCTGCTGATGTGGGACATCCATCGCCATGTGCCGATCGACAAATGGCCGCGTGAGAGGACCGTGCTGGCGTTCCGGCTATCGAGCGTCGCACCGAAGGCGTCGTCGTCGTGGTGGCTCGTGGTCGCCGACGGCCGAGCCGACGTCTGCGACTTCGATCCCGGCTACGACGTCGCCGCGACGGTATCGTGCACCCTGCGCGCACTTACCTTTATCTGGCGCGGTGACGTGTCCTGGTCGCGTGCGCTACTCGACGGGTCGGTATCCATCGACGCGCCGTCGCAGGTGCGACACGCGGTGCCCACGTGGATCGGTCAGTCGCCGCTGGCCGCCATCCCACGCCCCGCCTAGCGTTCATCCGTCGATCGTCACCACGTTCCACGCGATTCGGGATACGCGGCCGGCACGGGCCCCGCCCCGTCATTAATGGGGTGTGGGGCCGGCGTCCCAGTCAAGCCTGCGCCGAACCTAACGCCGTTACTGTCCCTGGAATCGGGCTTGCCGGCGCTCGACGAACGACTGCACGCCCTCGGCGGCGTCGGCGCTGCCGAATAGTGCGGCCACTTCTGGCCGAAGCCGCTCGGCCGCGGCTGCCCCGCCGCGTTCGGCCGCCAACTGCGCCGAGGCCAGGGTGGCCCGAACACCCAGGGGCGCGGCGCGATTGGCGATGGTGTGCGCGATTTCCCGCCCGCGGGCCAGTGCGGTCGCGGCGTCGTCGGCGACGTCTTGAACCAGGCCGATGCGATGCGCCTCGGCGGCGTCGAACTCGTCGCCGGTCAACAGCCAGCGCATGGCGTTGCCCCAGCCCGCCACCCGGGGCAAGCGGATGGTCGCACCGCCGAACGGATAGATGCCGCGTTGCACCTCGAGCTGCGCGAACCGGGTGCCGGTCGCCGCGACGCGGATATCGGCGGCCAACAGCAGCTCGATGCCCAGCGTCATGCACCAGCCCTGCGCGACGGCGACCAGCGGAATGGTCCAGGGGCCGTCGAGGCGCCACGGGTCGCGCCCGCCTGCTGGGGACGGCAGTTCGCCCGAGGCGATCGCCGGGGCGACGTCGACCAAGTCCAGGCCGCCGGTGAAGTGGTCGCCGTGCGCGAACAGCACGCCGGCGCGGACGTCGGAGGCGGACTCCAGTACACCGTAGGCGCGGGACAGATCGGCCAGCATCGTGCGGTTGAAGGCGTTGCGTTTGTCCGGCCGGTTCAGGCCGATCAGCAGGACGTGACCGTCGCGTTCGAGCGACACGGTCTCCAGGGTTGGCAGCGAGGTGTCAGACATTGGCCAAGTACATCCCAACGCTAGATAATATGCAATCCAGCATAATATTTGGCAGGTAATTATCGGGAGCTGGACACCGTATGGACCGTTGAAATGGGGATTTACCGTGAAAAGCGTATAGTTCTTGTGTCAAAGAAACGGCTTGTTATATGCTGCTCGGCATAATCATGAGCCGGTAAGCCGGCGCATGAGGCAGGAGAAGATCATGTGGATCGTCGAACTCAACATCGCCGGCTATCGGTTCACCCGCCAGATTCCCGACTTGCGTAGCGCATCGTTGCGCTCGGTGCGGCTGCAACCGCCTGGCCTGCACCAGCGAGTCCCGCAGCCGCCTTCCCCGCACGCTGCCTAGGCATCGCGATGACCCCAATGGCCACTAGTGCCAAGCGCGGTAAAACCCGCATTAAGATGCTGGTCAGCGCCGCCGAGGTGATGCGTGAACGCGGCGCCGCCGGGGTGACCATCGACGAGGTGCTCACCCGCAGCGGTACGCCGCGGGGATCGGTCTACTACCACTTCCCCGACGGCCGTAACCAGATCCTGACCGAAGCGCTGCGCTACGCCGGCGATGCGATCACGGCCACAATCGATGATTCCATCGAGCTGGGCGCGATGGCGCTGCTGCGCGACTTCGTCGAGTTCTGGGAACGCCTGTTGGACAACAGCGACTTCAACGCCGGCTGCCCGGTGGTGGCGGCGGCGATCGGCTCGGCCGACGAGGAACCGCAATTGACCGCCGAGGCCGGACAGATTTTCGGCCGTTGGTGTACCGCCCTGTCGCGGGCGTTCGTTGCCGACGGCTTTCCCGAGTCGGACGCGGCCTCGCTGGCGGTGATGTCGATCGCCACGCTGGAGGGCGCGGTGGTGCTATGCCGCTCGAAGCGCAGCGCCGAGCCGCTGCGCGAGGTCCACACTCAACTCGAATTCTTGATCAAGGCAAGGGAATTCGTCCGTCGTAACGGAGTCCCGAAGTAGCGCGACCAGACGAAGAATCGCACGTTTCGTCCCGAAATCGTGCGATTCTTCGTCTGTTCGCGCAGAGGAGTTAATCGCTGGCCGGAAGCGGCTTGGCTTCCTTGAGGCTCAGCGCGGTCTGACCGATAGCCAGCGTTCCCGCGCCGGCTTTGGTCACCAGCACCTCGGCGCCGGTCTCGTCGACGTAGCGTTTGCCCATCACGTTGCCGTCGGCGAACGCCGGGTCCAGGTCGCCGGAACGCTCAGCGTCCAAAGCCACCATCGGCGCACCGCCACAGCGCAGATCGTCGAGGCTGTCGGCGCTGCGCACGACGATGACCTGCGTGTCGCACACTTGGCTGGCTAAACGGGTTCCGTTCTTGATCATGTTTTCGATCCTAATGTTCCTAGGGTTCTGAGGGATTCGACGATCTCGCGACGAAGCACTTTGCCGGTCGCATTGGTGGGCAGCTCGTCGCGGAACACGACGCGGTCGGGGGTGCGCGAACCGCGCAGGCTTTTGCGGACGTGCTCGCGGAGCTCGTCGGGGTCTGGCTCGATGCCGGGAGCGGGCACCACCACCGCGACGATCGCCTGGCCCCACCGCGGGTCGTCGACGCCGACCACCGCGACATCACGCACGTGGGCATGTTCGATCAGCACATCCTCCAACTCGGCAGGTGCGATGTTCTCACCGCCGCGGATGATGGTGTCGTCGCTGCGCCCGCCGATGAACAGATAGCCGCCTTCGTCCAGCGTGGCGATGTCCCGAGTCGGGAACCACCCTTGGTCGTCGAGCACCGATCCGATCCCGGTGTAGCGGCCCGAGACCTGCTCGCCGCGCACGAACAACTCACCGGTTTGTCCAGCCGGAAGCAGGACGCCGTTCTCGTCGCGGATCTGCACCTCGATGCTCGGCACCGGCTGACCCACCGAAGCCAGGCGCTTGATGACGGCGGGATCCGACGCCGACTGCGCCGCGCGGTGGTCTTCCGGAGTCAGCACAGCGATGGTCGAGCTCGTCTCGGTCAGTCCATAGGCGTTGACGAACCCTACGTCGGGCAACAACTCCAGCGCCCGGCGCACCAGTGGCAACCCCACCTTTGAGCCGCCGTAGGCCAGGCTGCGCAGCGACGGCAGCTCATGCCGGCCAGTCTCCAGCACGGTGACGATCCGGTCGAGCATGGTCGGGACCACCGTCGCAGTGGTGACGTGCTCGGCGTTGATCAGCCGCACCCACTCCTCGGCGTCAAAGACCGGCAGGTACACCATCGTTCGGCCCGCATACAGATTCGACAGCGCCGCGCTGACACCGGCAATGTGGTAGGGCGGCAAACAGATCAGCGCCGCGTCGGTCGGCTCAGCCAACCCGAATTCCACGGTTCCGGTGATGTAGCTGGTCAGGTTGTTGTGTGACAACTCGACGGCCTTGGGCTGCGACGTGGTGCCCGAGGTGAACAGCACGATCGCGGTCGACTCCGGGTCGGCGAACTCCGCGGCGGGTTCCGCGGCGCCGGCGCTGGCCCGGAACTCGTCGGAGCCGATCACGTGCTTACCGGTGTTTCCGACCATCTCCCGGTAGCGGTCGTCGACGATTACCAGCGGTTCGGGCAACCGACCGATCAAGGCCTGAATGCCCTCGCTCGAAAGCCGGTAGTTGATCGGGGTGAATGTCACTGCGGCGCGCGCCGACGCGAAGATCAGCAGCGGCAGCATCGCCCCGCCGGTGCCGACGTAGGCCACATGCTGCGCATTCGAGCCGGCGATGACGCCCGCGCCGCCGTCGGCGAGATCGCTGAGCTGCTGAGTTGTCAGCCGGGTGTCGCCGGAGACGACGGCGGTTCGGTCAGGGTTGCTCGACACAGCCATCTCGAGAAGTAACGAAATGCTCAATCGTCGAACTTTCTGTGGTGCCAGCGCGTTACAAAGATCGTCAAAAGTGTCATGCCTGGCTGTAGTTTAGATCAACTAGTTGTCGAGAACCTCGGCGACCCGAGCCTCCACATCGCCAAGACCCGACACGTCGATGCCGAACCGATTGGCCAGCGCGTCGAGCACCTGTCCGGCGTCGTCGAACCGGATCCGCTCGGTTGCCCCGTCGGCGTGGACGGCGAGGTTGCGGCCGCGCAAGTTCCAACGCGCCTCGTCGGTGACCAACGCAGCGCTGAGCCCGACGACAAAGGTCGACCCCGGATGCGTCGACACGTACCAGCTTCCGACTTCCATATCGATCAGCGGACGCGGATCCGCGCCGAAGGTGTACAGCGGCTGCCACTCACCGCGCACCAGCGCCTCCAGGACGTAGTCGCGACCGTGGGTCCGCAACCGGTACGGCTCGTGACGGGTCTGCTGGACCGGCCCGACGGTGAGCCGAATCGGCGACGGCAGCGTCTGCCCGCCGAACCCGACGTCGACCAGATACGGTTCGTCGACGCCGGGAATGCGTACCGCAAGCGCCTGATGTGTCTCAGCGTGCGGTGGACCATCCAGCCCGGCCGGGTTCATCCACACCACCCGGCCGGCCAGCCGGTCGCTCTCGAAGCCCAAATCGGCGAGCACGTACCGCATTAGGTTGTTGTGCTCGTAGCAGTACCCGCCGCGGCGGCGATCCACCAGCTTGTCGGTCAGCGCATCTGCGCTCAGGTCAGCCACCGGCACACCCAACAGCGGGTCGAGGTTCTCGAACGGGATGTGGCGGGTATGGCCGGCCACCACGCCGGTCAACGTCTCCAACGTCGGAGCTGTCGATCCGGTGTAGCCGATGCGGGCGAAATACGCCGGGAGATCCATTCGCGGTGACCCGCTGCGACTCAGCTGCCCGTCCAGCGCGGCGGGCGTTTCTCGGCGAACGCGATCGCGCCTTCCTTCGCGTCGTTGGAGGCAAAGACCGGCATCAGAATCTTCAGCTGCTCGCCGAACATGGCCTCCGGGCTCCACCCGCGGGATTCGACGATGATCCGCTTGGTGGCGGCCACCGCCAGCGGACCGTTGGCGGTGATCTTCTCGGCCAGCGCGATGGCCGCGTCCAGCGCCGTCCCGGGCTCCGCCAGAACATTGACCAGCCCCAGTGCGTGCGCGCGCTCGGCGGACAGGTTGTCGCCGGTCAGAGCGAGTTCCATCGCGATGGCGTACGGGATGCGGTGCGGCAATCGCAGCAGCCCCCCGCCGCCGGCGACCAACCCGCGTTTGACTTCGGGGATACCGAAGGCCGACTCCTTGGACGCCACGATCAGGTCGGTGGCCAGCGCCAGTTCGGTGCCGCCGGCCAACGCGTAGCCCTCGACGGCGGCGATCAGCGGCTTGGTCGGTGGGCGTTCGGTGAAGCCCATCCCGCGGCCTTCGACGACGACGTTCTCACCCCGGGCGAATGCCTTGAGATCCATGCCCGCGCAGAAGGATCCGTCGGCACCGGTCAGAATCGCCACCGACAGACCCGCGTCGCCGTCGAGACGGTCCATCGCATCGGCCAGGCCCTTGCTGACCGCGGCGTTCACCGCGTTCTTGGCCTTGGGCCGGTTGATCGTGATGATCAGGATCCGGTCGCGCTGTTCGACCAGAACTTCAGGTTCGGTGTTGCCGGCATCTTCGCTCACGACGCTGTGTGCTCCTTCGAATGCAGTGACATCTGTCGAGGAGATCGTAACGACCTTGTCCGAGTGACTTCGGCCGGAAGGCGCTGGGCTAGCATCACAGCCAAATCAGCACAAAATCCCAGGGGGACCGTTGACCGCCACCGATATCGAACCAACCGAAATATCGAAGTGGGATCCCGGCCTCACCGAACGCGTGATCGGATGGCTCCGTCCGCTCATCAAGGGCTACCACCGCGCGGAGGTACGCGGGCTGGAGACCTTCCCGTCGGGCGGCGCCCTGGTGGTGTCCAACCACTCGGGCGGATTGTTCCCGATGGATGTTCCGGTTTTCGCCACCGGGTTCTACGAGAAGTTCGGCTACGACCGGCCGGTCTACACGCTGAGCCACGACGTGTTACACACCGGCCCCACCGCCGACTTCTTCATCCGGGCCGGCTTCATCCGCGCCAACCACGAGAACGCCGACGAGGCGCTGCGGTCCGGTGGCGTGGTGGTGGTGTTCCCCGGCGGTGACTACGACGTCTACCGGCCCACCCTGTCCGAGAACACCATCGATTTCGACGGGCGCACCGGGTATGTGCGCGCGGCGATCAACGCCGGGGTGCCGATCGTTCCCGCGGTGGCCGTCGGCGGACAGGAAAGCCAGCTTTACCTGTCGCGTGGCACGTGGCTGGCCAAGGCGCTGCGGTTGGACAAGCTGATGCGGGTAAAGATCCTGCCGATCTCGGTGGGCTTCCCGTTCGGGCTTTCCGCAGTGGTGCCGCCAAACCTGCCGCTGCCGACCAAGATCGTCATGCAGGTGCTCGAGCCGATCCACATAACCGCCCAGTTCGGTGAGGAGCCCGACGTCGACGAGGTCGACGCCCACGTCCGCCATGTCATGCAAAAGGCGCTCGACAAGTTGGCCAAAGAGCGCCGCCTCCCGATCATCGGCTAGTACCGGTGGCACCGTTCGGCCTGTTGGCCAGCATGGTCCGCGCAGGAATCATCGCACCCCTGCGACCTGACAAGTATCTGCGAATCACCGCAGCTGTGCGCCGCGAAGGCCTCACCGTCACAAGCGGATTCGCGATGTCGGCGCAGCGCTGTCCCAACCGCGCGGCCTTGATCGACGAGTTGGGGACGTTGACATACCGCGAGCTCGACCGGCGCGGCGACGCGTTGGCCGCGGCCTTGCAGGCGCTGCCCGCCGGGACGCCGGCGGTAGTCGGGATCATGTGCCGCAACCACCGCGGCTTCGTCGAGGCGTTGGTCGCGGCCAACCGGATCGGCGCCGACGTGTTGCTGCTCAACACCTCGTTCGCCGGGCCGGCGCTGGCCGAGGTGGTCGACCGCGAGGGCGTGGACGCGGTGATCTACGACGAGGAGTTCACCGATTCGGTGGACCGCGCGCTGCTCGACCGGCCCGACACCGTCCGCATCGTCGCCTGGACCGAGCAACCACACGACCTCACCGTTGAGAAACTCATCGCCGACCACGCCGGCCGGCGAGCCACCAAGCCGGGACGCAAAGGCAAGCTCATTCTGCTGACATCCGGAACTACCGGAAACCCTAAGGGCGCCAAGCATTCCGGCGGCGGGGCCAACGAGCTCCAGGCGATCCTGGATCGGGTGCCGTGGCACACCGAGGAGACGATCGTGGTGGTGGCGCCGATGTTTCACGCCTGGGGCTTTTCACAGTTGGTGTTCGCCGCCTCACTGGGCTGCACTGTGGTGACGCGGCGCAAATTCGACCCCGAGGCCACTCTCGATCTCATCGACCGCTACCAGGCCACCGGCTTGTCCGTGGTGCCGGTGATGTTCGACCGGATCATGGACTTGCCCGACGACGTGCGGCGGAAGTACAGCGGTCGATCACTGCGATTCGCCACCGCATCAGGTTCGCGGATGCGCCCCGACGTGGTCACCCGGTTCATGGACGAATTCGGCGACGTGATCTACAACAACTACAACGCCACCGAGGCGGGCATGATCGCTACCGCCACACCCGAAGACCTACGGGCCGCCCCCGACACCGCCGGCAAGCCCGCCGTCGGAACCGAGATCCGCATCCTCGACAGCGAATTCCGCGAGGTGCCCACCGGCGAGGTGGGCCAGATTTTCGTGCGTAACACCAACCGGTTCGACGGCTATACCTCCGGTACTACCAAGGACTTTCACGAGGGCTTCATGGCATCCGGCGACGTCGGCCGTCTCGATGAGGCCGGCCGGCTCTATGTGGTCGGTCGCGACGACGAGATGATCGTCTCCGGCGGCGAGAACGTCTACCCCATCGAGGTGGAGAAGACGCTGATGACCCATCCCGATGTCGCCGAGGCCGCGGTGCTCGGAGTCGACGACGAGCAGTACGGGCAGCGCTTGGCGGCGTTCGTCGTGCTTGCGGGGTCGGCGACCCCCGACATCCTCAAGCAGCATGTCCGCGACAATCTGGCCAATTACAAAGTGCCGCGGGAGATCGTCGTGCTTTCGGAGTTGCCGCGCAGCAGTACCGGGAAGATCGCCCGCCGCGATCTGCTGGCCCAACTCGATTCGTCGCCGTCGCCCTAGGCCTGCGCCATCGCAATTTCGACGACCGTCAGTTTCTCCGAAAGTCCTGCGGCTCGGCGTATTTCAATGAACTCTTCGATCATGGCGTCGGTCACCTCATGCGGGTCCTCGACGGTGGTGCCGTCGGCCAGCACCGAAATATTGAGCTGGTCGACGTAGCTCCACACGGTGATGTTCAGTCCGCTGCCGGCGGTCAAGGGGCCCACCGAATAGATCTCGGTGACCAGCGCGCCGCCGACGCGGCCGCGTTCGCGCGGTCCCGGAACGTTGGAGATGTTGAGGTTGAGCACCTTGTTCTGTCCGTCGCGGCCAGCCAGCCATCGGAACAGCGACTCTGCGGGGGCCGGCGGAAAGTACGCCGCCCACCGGCTGATCAGTTCCGGCCCGATGAGCTGGTGGCTTTCCTTGGCGGACACCGCGAAATCGTGCGAGAGCCGCACCCGCTCCAGCGGATCGTCGACGTCGACGGGTAGCGCCACCAGCACACCGCTGAAACGGTTCCCCGAGATCCGGTCCGGCGAGAAGTCGAAACTCATCGGCACTGAGGCCAGTAGCGGATGCTCGGCCTTGCCGTCATAGTGCAGCGACAGTTTGCGCAACGCCCCGCTGGAGAGGGCCAGCACGAGGTCGTTGATCGTGACGCCGAGCGCCTTGCCGGTCTCCTTGATGTCGGACAACGCCAGGGTGGCGGTGGCGAATGTGCGCTGCGGCGTGAGCATGTGGTTCATAAAGCTCGGCGGCGGGGTGAACGGTCGCGTCAACTCCGGTGACAATTTGCGCGAACTGCGGCGAACCCGGCTGACACCCTCGGCGGTGTAGCGGACGGTCGCCGGGATCCGCCCAAGGTGACGCATGTGATCACCGAACGCCGACCGCACCAACTCCCCCTTGGACGGCGCGGGGTCGGGCCTAAACTGGTCGCGGCCGGTCTGCGGACCCGATGCCAGGTCCATGCCGCGAGCCAGCAGATTCGCGGCGGCGACGCCATCGGCGAGCGCGTGGTGGATCTTGCCGACCACCGCGATGCGGTCGTCTGCCAGGCCCTCGACGAAATACATCTCCCACAGCGGGCGGCGGCGGTCCAGCGGTGTGCTGGCAATCTCGCCGATCGCCTCGTCTAGCTCACGGCGCCCGCCCGGCGCGGGTAGCCGCCACGGACGGATGTGGTAGGTCAGGTCTACCTCGCAGCCTTCCCGCCACATCGGGTGATGGAACTTCATCGGAATGTCGACGAGCTGGTAGCAGAACGGTTCCAACTTGTAGAGCCGACTGTGGATGACCCGGCGGAACGTGTCGATATCAAAGTCACGACGCTCGGCGTCCAGCTCGATCACCGCGACCTTGAGGGTGTGCATATGCACATTCGGCGTCTCGCTGTACAGCAGCACCGCGTCCCAGCCGCTGAGCCTCTTCACCGCCCCACCTCCCTGTGCAGGCGACCTTACAGTCGGCCGGTGTTCAGATGACCTCTTTGGCTCCGATCAGCGCATGGTTGCGGTGGACTTGGTTGAGGAACAGTCCGATGGTGGTGGCCATCGCGCCGGTGCGGGCGCCGTCGGTCAGGTCGAAGCCGTGGCCGGCGCCGGGCAGCTCCACGTAGCTGACCACCGAGCGGGACACCGCTCGAAGCCGCTCGACGAAGCTGCGCGCCTGCGCCACCGGGATCACCGTGTCGTTGCTGCCGTGAATTACCAGGAACGGCGGGGCATCTGGATGCACCCGGGCGATCGGCGAGGCCTTGCGGAACACGTCGGGATGACGGTCGATGCGCCGGTTGACCACCACCCGCTCCAGAAAATCGACGAACCGGACCCGCTCGGCGGTCGAGCGGTCCTCCCAGTCGTATCGGCCGTAAACCCCGACCACCGCGTCGACCGCAGTGTCCGAGCCCGGCGCCAACCCAGCCTGCAGCTCAGGGTCGTTGCCGGTCAGCCCGGCCAACGCAGACAGATGGCCACCCGCCGAAGAACCTGCTACCGCAACGAAATTGCGGTCGCCGCCGAATTTGTCGACATTGGCGCGGGCCCATGCGATCGCGGATTTGACATCGGTGATGTGGCTCGGCCAGCGGTGGTGCGGCGCGACCCGGTAGTCGATCGACAGGCATACCCAGCCCAGTTCGGCCAGGTGCGACATCAGCGCATAGCCCTGCAGAACGCGGCTCCCGTGCACCCAGGCCCCGCCGGGCACGAAGATCAGCACCGGCGCCGGACGAACCGGCAAGTCTTTACGGCGCCACACGTCGAGCAGTTGGGCCGGGTGTTCCCCGTATCGGACACCGGCGCGGTAGAGGTGACGTCGGTGCCGCAGCGCTTGCCACACCGGCGGGGTTCGTTCGGGTTGGGGCCATTCGATGTCCAGGTCTTTCGCGGACACGATGCCGCGCAGCGCGGCCGCGGAGACGGCCTGCGTCTGGTCGCGGTCACGTTTGCGGATCTCCACCACGCCCGGGGTAAGCCACGCCTTGGCCGCCGTGGAGAGGAATTCCGGTAGCACACGGCAGCCCCAGACGCCCATCGCGGTCACACCGCCCAGCGGCTCCAGATGCCTGCCCACCACGGGCAGCGACGTCGTTGCGACGCTGAGTGCCAGCATGTAGTCGGCGGGGCGGGCACGCAGCAACCATCTCGCGCGGCTAGCCATGGTCGGACCGGGATATCGGGTCGCAGGGCGCACCATCCCGGGAGCGTACCTCGCGGGGGGTCGGTCCAAACGGCGATCGCCGCCGAGTCGTCGTCTTGGTGTCGTCGTCATACTGGTTCGATGCCCAGCACCGATTTCCACCCTGACCTCCGCAGAATCGCCCGCGTTGCGCCGCGAACACTGGTCACACCGCGGACGTTGCACCTGATCAGGGCGTTGTCGGGACTGATCTGGCGAGGCCACGTCGACGGCGTCGAAGCGCTCACCCTCGAGTCGGGTGCGGGTGTGCGGCTGCACCGACCGGTCGGGCTCACCCAGCAGGCGCCCGCGCTGCTGTGGATCCACGGCGGCGGCTACGTGGTCGGCAGCGCACGGCAAGACGACCGGCTGTGCCGCCGGTTCAGCGATGAGCTGGGGATCACGGTCGCTGCGGTGGACTACCGGTTGGCACCCGAGCATCCCTACCCTGCGCCGCTGGAGGACTGCTATTCGGCGTTGACCTGGCTGGCCCGGCTGCCGTCGGTAGATCCGGCGCGGGTGGCCATCGGCGGCGCCAGCGCCGGCGGCGGGTTGGCGGCGGCGCTGGCACTGTTGGCGCGGGACCGCGGCGAAGTCACGCCCAGCATGCAGGTGCTGGCCTATCCGATGCTCGATGACCGCAGTGTCAACATCCCGAAGAACTGCAACTATCGGCTGTGGAGTCCCGACAGCAATCGGTTCGGCTGGACCGCCTATCTCGGCGGCGCCGACCCGCAGGTCGCCGTTCCGGCACGCCGCGACGACCTGAGCGGATTGGCTCCGGCCTGGATCGGCGTCGGCACGCACGACTTGTTCTACGACGAGGATCTGGCCTACGCGGAGCGTCTCCGCGCCGCCGGGGTGCCATGCCCCGTCGAGGAAATTGTCGGGGCGTTCCACGGCTTTGACCTGATAGCTCCGAAAGCTCAAGTGTCCCAAGCCTTTTTTGCCCGTCAGTGCGACGTCCTGCGCGCCTCTTTTTGACGCGGGTCTTCTTTGGCGCGAGCGTGCGTGTCCCCGGCCGACACGCCGGGCCGAGAACCGTTTTCGCGCACGCTCGCGGCTCAGGAACGCGCGTAGACGATCTTGCCGCCGATGATGGTGGCGGCTACGAGATCAGCGTCCAGTTCGGCCAGCGCGGCTTCGGGTGGGGCAGTCAACAGGCACAAGTCGCCCGGCTGTCCCGGTTCGACGGTGCGAACACGGCTGGGATGTTCGGGCCAACCCAAAAACATCATCACCGCCCGTCGCTCCGGGATGCATTCGCCGGCGTTGAGCACAGCGCCACTCGGGGTGGTGCGGTGTACCGCGGCACGCATGGCCGCCCACGGGTCGCCCTCGCCGAAAGGCATATCGGTCGACAGCGCGGCGGGAACACCGGCTAGCAGCAGCGACGCAACCCGCCACAGTTGATGGTGCTCGTCGGCGGGCACCTCGACCAGGTACTGGTCGCCGCGCTCGGCGACGAAGTTGGGTTGGGTCACCACCGTCGTGCCGAGCTCAGCGAGATCGTCGAGGGCATCGGACGGCACCACCGCGGCATGTTCGATGCGGTCACGTGGATGCGTGCCGGCCTGACGCAGGGCCGCGATCGTCACGATCAATTGGGCGGCCGTCACGCAGTGAACGGCGACCGGGGCGCCGGTGTGGTGCCGTTCGGCAATCCAGTGGGTGAGCTCGTCGAGGTCGAGGTTGTCGTCGTGCAGGATGCGCTTGCCCGGCGACAGGCAATGCACGCGTTGACGCAGGATGCCGCGGCGCTGCAACTCTTTCAATTGCACGACGTCTGCGATTTCGAGATCCGGTGTGGCGTCGGTGATTCCGGTGACGCCGTAACGGCTCAGCCGACGGCTGAGGTCAGCGAGATTGGTCTGCCGCCGACTCAGCGCGTTCGACCAGACTGGGTCGGCGCTGCGCACCCGACCGTCGGTGTGCTCGGACAGCCCGATGCGGGCCAGACCTGCCGAGTTGAGGATCCACAGTAGGCCGCTGCGGTGCTGTATCCGCAGCGGCACGCTCGGCACCAGAGCATCCAGCGTCGTCCGGTCCAGCGGTCCGGCAACCGAGTCGTGGTAGCCCACGGCACGGACCCAACCGTCGTCACCGACTTCGGCGGTGGCCAGCGCGTCGGCGAGGGCTTGGCGGTCTCGCACCCGCGGGGGCCCAACGTGCACCGACGTCTCGGCCGCCGCCGCGGAGTGCAGGTGGACGTGATGGTCGTGTAGGCCGGGTAGCACGGTTCCGCCACGTGCATCGAACACGTCTTCGCCGGGCAGCGGTGTGAGTTGTTCATCCACCTCGTCGATCGCCGCGCCGACCCGAATGTCGAGCACGGCGCCGTCTAGCCGGGTGGCCCCCCGAATTAGCATGGCGTACCGCGCCTTTCACTGACGATGCGCTTCACCGCGGCGTTGTCTGCGCCCAGCGGCGATGCCGACGGCACCGGTGGCGGCGGCCGCGGCGGAGCGACGGACGCCTCGGAGTTCGAGGGAGCCTGCGACAGTGCGGCATACCGCGCAGCCACGCCGGCCATCGACACGTCGATCAGTTCGCCGCCGCCCCGGCGTAGTGACTGCGCCACCGCCCGCGTCGCCTCCAGGCCGCTGAGCGGGTCGGCGATGGCGTCGCCGCAGAACACCGGCTCGTCGGCGCCCAAGCCGACGAGCCCGCCGGCTACCGCGGCGTCGTCGCCGAACGCCGGCCGGTCCGGTTGTCCGAGGTAACCGCCGATGCGCAGCCAAACCCGGCCGGGCCGGGCGGGCATGTCGTCGACGCTGAGCCGGCGCCGTCTTAGCGCAGCCGGGCGTGAACCTTCGATCACGACGTCGGCGGCTATCAGCAGATCGCGCAGCGCCTGCGGGTCATTCTCGAAATCTATCGCATAGCATAGTTTTCCGAAGTTCATCCAGTCGAAGAACGCGGGTTCGCCGCGGCGGGTGCCATCGGGGCGGGCCACCGTTTCCACCTTGACCACGACGGCGCCGGCGCGGGCGAGCAACTGGGCGCACAACGGTCCCGCCCACAGCGACGACAGGTCGGCGACCAGCAATCCGTCCGGCGCGCGCGCCTCGGCGCCGCTACCGATCGGCTGCACCGCCGGTGCGGCCGGCGCGGACTCGCTCAGCGCCGCTGCGGCGATATCCAGCAGCTGGGCGCGAGCGACAATATCATGCGCGGAATGTACTGCGGCCCAATCTGTTAACGCCGACCACGGGTCGGCGGGGACCGCGTGAGTTTCCAGCAGCGCGGGCAACGCCTCGATGTCGTCGGCGCGAGGCAGCGCGATCGCACACCAGCCGTCGGCGGTGCGCAGCAGCCGAGTCGCACCGCCCGCCGAGATGCGACCCTGCCGGGTCAGCCCGAGCAGCGCCGCGCGGCCGGCCAATACGGTGGCGGCGTCGACTTCGACAGCAGTGAGTTCAGCGATGTCCGCGGCTACCCGACGGGCTTCGGTCAGCACCGCCGAGCGGGAGAAGTCGGCCGGACCGTCGGGCTGGCCGGTCAGCTGGGCCAGCCCGCTGCCGGCCCAGTCCGTCGAGGCCGAATCCACTTCCCTATTGTCCTTTTCCGCCACGAGCCGACGCAAAGGTGTCCCACGGGTCAGAACTGCAGCGCGGTAAACCGCCAATCCAGCACCTGCCGGTCGGCTTCCACATCGCCCGCGGCGTAGACCACCGACCGCAGTCCCAGGACACCACCGTTGTTCACCGCGTCCGCGGACTCCACATGCAGCTCGCTGTACAGTGTGTCGCCCTCGTGCACCGGACCGGTGTGGTCACAGGACTGCCAGCTCAACACGGTGGCCAGGTTCGGCAGCAACCGGGTGGCCTGCGCCAAAGCCAGCCCGATAGTGTGCCCGCCGTATACCAGCCGGCGCCCGCCGACACGCGAATCATGATGGACCGCGGCGATATTCAGGGTCAGCCGGGCCAGTTCGGGTGCGCTACTGACGACGTCGCCGCTGCTGTGCAGCAGCATTCCGGGCATGGTGGATTCGAAATGTGGGCCCGGGATGCGCTGGCGGAACACATCGCCATTCCATTCGTGGGTGGCTAGCGGCGGCGGCGCCAGATCGGCGCCAATTGTGGACAGGTCGTCGGTGTGCTCCGCGGCGTTCGATTCGGCCTTTGGACTCAGCGGCAGCATGGCGCAGCGATAAAAGTCGAGGACCAAGCGGTCGGCCTGGTCGATGGTGGTCATCCGCAAGGCCACCAGCCCGGTGGGCGCCCGTCCGGGTTTGGCCGAGTTTTTCTTCAGCCCCACGACCTCGGTGCGGGTGAACAAGCTGTCGCCGATGGCGGGGAAGCGGTAGAACACCAGCCCGCGGTAGAACAGGTTGGCCTTGACGTGCTGGGTCACCAATGTCGACTGCCCGATGGCGACGTCACAGACCAGACCGGGGTGGGCCAGCGGTGTCGTCGACCCGGTGACGGCCAGCGACAACTCGGCATCCAGCGGCAACCGCAGCCGATCACCCAGGATGCTCTGATGGACGGCGGCCGCTCCGGGGGTCAGTGTCATCGCGGGAGCGGCGGGAAAGACCTGGCCGACGTGCAGGTCGTCAAAGTACGGGCCGCCGGTCATTGGGTTACCACCCGTGTCAGCATGGCCGTATGACGGACGAAGAGGCGATGCTGGTCGACACGGTGCGGGAATTCGTCGACAAAGAGGTCAAGCCGACGGTGCGCGAGGTCGAGCATGCCAACGAGTATCCCGAAGCGTGGATCGAGCAGATGAAGCGCATCGGAATCTACGGTCTGGCCATCCCCGAGGAGTACGGCGGGTCGCCGGTGTCGATGCCGTGCTATGTGCTGGTCACCCAGGAGCTGGCGCGCGGCTGGATGAGCCTGGCCGGCGCGATGGGTGGACACACCGTCGTCGCCAAGCTGCTCGCTCAATTCGGCACCGAGGAACAGACGCGTCGCTATCTGCCGGCGATGGCCACCGGCGAGCTGCGGGCCACGATGGCGCTGACCGAGCCGGGCGGCGGCAGCGATCTGCAGAACATGTCGACGACCGCGCTGCCCGACGGCTCCGATCTGGTGATCAATGGGTCCAAGACCTGGATCAGCAATGCCAGGCGGTCCGGGCTTATTGCGTTGTTGTGTAAGACCGATCCACAAGCCACACCGCGCCACGCCGGTATCTCGGTGGTGCTCGTCGAACCGGGGCCGGGCCTGACGATCTCGCGAGATCTACCCAAACTTGGCTACAAGGGCGTCGAAAGCTGCGAGCTGTCGTTTGACGGCTATCGCGTGCCGGCGTCAGCCGTACTCGGCGATGCGCCGGGGCAGGGTTTTGCGCAGATGATGAAAGGCCTTGAAACCGGCCGCATTCAGGTGGCTTCGCGGGCGCTGGGAGTCGCAACAGCAGCTTTGGAGGATGCGCTGGCCTATGCCCGACAACGGGAAAGCTTCGGCAAGCCGATCTGGAAGCATCAGGCCGTCGGCAACTATCTGGCCGACATGGCCACCAAGCTCACCGCCGCGCGTCAGCTCACGCGCTATGCCGCCGAGCGCTACGACAGCGGCGAGCGCTGTGACATGGAGGCCGGAATGGCCAAGCTGTTCGCCTCGGAGGTGGCGATGGAAATCGCCTTGAATGCCGTCCGTATTCACGGCGGCTATGGCTACTCCACCGAATACGACGTCGAGCGGTACTTTCGCGACGCGCCGCTGATGATTGTCGGCGAAGGCACCAACGAGATTCAGCGCAATGTCATTGCCGGGCAGCTGGTTGCCCGCGGCGGGATCTAGTTCGGGTTAGCCGACGGTATCT
This sequence comes from Mycobacterium sp. NGS48, assembly GCF_059812585.1. NCBI lineage: Bacteria > Bacillati > Actinomycetota > Actinomycetes > Mycobacteriales > Mycobacteriaceae > Mycobacterium > Mycobacterium sp. NGS48. The sequence goes on along the minus strand of NZ_JCALCY010000013.1, from coordinate 81,644 downwards.
ACTAGCCCCCATGTCAGCGCTGTCGCAGTGTCGATTGTCTGGCCGGACAGCACCAAATACGCTGTGCGCCAACGCCCGATCCGGCGCGTGATGCTGACGGTGCCGCCAGCGCCGGGGATCAGGCCGAGGGCCAGCTCGGGCAGCCCGAACACCGAATTCGGTTGCGCTTCAACTCGACCGCAGAACGCCGCCATCTCCAAACCACTGCCCAGTACCTGACCGTGCACCTCGGCCCGGCAGCGCGGACCGAGCCGGCTGGTTAGCGCATCGAGCACCAGGGCGGGACTGTGCCGGGTGCGGGCCAGGTGTGCGCTGGCCGGATCAGCGAACGTGCCGAATTCTGCGAGGTCGCCGCCACTGCAAAACGACGGCCCATTTCCGCTAAGTACCACCTCGTCAATTGACGGGTCGAGTTGCGCTACGGCCAGCGCCTCTAAGAGCGCGGCGCGGGCGTCGGTGGAAAACGCGTTGTGGCGCGACGGCCGGTTGAAGGCGATGCGCAGCGTATCGTCGTCGCGATCGGCCTGGACCGGGTCGGCAATGTCGGGCATCCGGGCGGGCCCCCGTTCGGCGAGCCAGCGGGTGAACTCCGGGCCGGACTGCAACGTGGAATAGGCCAGCGACTCGGTGACCACGCCGGCCAACGTCGGGCCGGCCGGGTCGATGGTTCGTAGTACGTCGTCGCATACCGCGGCGGCGAGCGGCCAGCGTTCCAGCCGCGCCGCGAGTTCGGTGACTGCAACCTCGACGGACGGCACAGTGATCACTCGTCGGTCGTCGCAGGGCTGCTCTGTCAGCGTGAAAGTCGCCTCGTCACTGGCACTTTCGCTGTTGCTGCCGACGACGATGCCGGAAGGCAACTCGACGAGCGTCACACCGAATACTTCTTGACCAGTTCGCCTTTGAACATTTTGCCGGTTTCGGTGCGCGGCAGCTGTTCCTCGAACGATACCGACCGTGGGCATTTGTAGTGCGACAGGCGATCTCGCAGCCAGGTCAGCAACTCGTCGGCGAACTGTTCGGTGGAATCGACTGGGTTGACCGTCTGCACCACCGCCTTGACGCTTTGACCCATCTCGACGTCGGGGATGCCGAAGACCGCCGCGTCAAGGACTTTGGGATGGGTGACGAGCAGGTTCTCGGCTTCTTGCGGGTAGATGTTCACTCCCCCGGAGATGATCATGTGGTGGCGGCGGTCGGTCAGATACAGGTAGCCTTCGTCGTCGAGGTAGCCGACGTCACCGACGGTCGCCCAACCGTGCTGGTCGCGCGACTTGGCCGTCTTGTCCGGGTCGTTGAGGTACTCGAAGGCGTTGCCGCCCTCGAAGTAGATTTCTCCGGCCTGATTCGGCGGCAACTCGTTGCCATTCTCGTCGAGGATGTGCACCACACACATCATCGGCTTGCCAACCGACCCGGGGTGAGCCAGCCATTCGTCGGCGCTGATCAGCGTCGAACCGTGCGCCTCGGAGGAGGCGTAGTACTCGTCGATGATCGGCCCCCACCAGTCGATCATCTGCTGCTTGATCTCCACTGGACAGGGCGCTGCCGCGTGCATCACGCGCTGCAGTGATGACATGTCGTACGAATTTCGCACAGCCGCAGGCAGTTTCATCATACGAGTAAAGTGTGCGGGAACGAACTGAGCGTGGGTGACCCGGTGGCGCTGGATGGCATCGAGGCAGCCTTCAGGATCGAATTTCTCCAACACTACTGTGGTGATGCCCGCCGCTTGCGCGCTCATCGACCACACTGACGGGGCGGTGTGATACAGCGGCGCTGGACTCAGGTAGACGGATTCGGGCGTCATCCAGACCTCCACCAGCATCGACATCATGCCGGGCGCCTCCGACGGCGGGACATGCGGCAGTACGCGTTTGATGCCTTTGGGCCGACCCGTGGTGCCCGACGAATACTGCAACAGATCACCTTCGATTTCGTCGGCGATCGGTGTATCCGGTTGATCAGCAACGCATTCCGGGTAGCGCTGCCAACCCTCGAGATCATCGTCAGCGATCAGCAGCAGGTCGGGCAGGCCGTCGGGTAAGTGCTCGGCCAGGTTCTCACACGTCTTGCGCAGCGCGGCCGAGCCGATGATCGCCTTGGCGGCGCTGTTGTCGACGATGTACGCAGCCTCCGGCGCGGTCAGGTGAGTGTTGATCGGTACGTAGTACAGGCCGCTGCGCCGAGCCGCCCACATAATCGCGTGGAGGTGCTCGTTGTTCTCCATGAGGATCGCGACGACGCCCCCTTCGGCCAGACCCGCCCGCCGGAAGTAGTGCGCCAATCGATTGGCGCGGGCCTCCAGCTCGTCGAAGGTGATGACCGTGCCGGACGGATGCAGGATGACAGCGGGTTTATGGACGCCGACGTGCTCGCGGATCTGCATGCGCAGACTGTACCGCCGTCAAACTTGACGGGTGTCAAGTGGTCGTGTCCACGCCGCGAGGGTGCATAGGCCCGGTGATTTCCCCGGCGTGTCGACCGGGGACACGCACGCTCGCGGGAAAAAGGGACAACGCACACTCGCGGGAAAAAGGGCGGGAAGCGTTAGCCCAGCCGCTGCTTGAGCGCCTCGAACTCGTCTTTGACGCCGGTCGGCAACTTCTCGCCGACGAACTCGAACCACTCTTCGATCATCGGCAGCTCTTCGCGCCATTCGTCGGCACTGACCGCCAACGCCCGGTCGACATCGGCGGCGTCGACATCCAACCCGTCCAGGTCGAGGTCCTCGGCCGTGGGAACGACGCCGATCGGGGTGTCCTGACCCCCGGCCTGGTGCTCGATGCGGTCGACGATCCACTTCAGCACCCGGCTGTTCTCGCCGAAGCCCGGCCAGAGGAACTTGCCGTCGTCGCCGCGGCGGAACCAGTTGACGAAGAACACCTTCGGCAGCTTGGAGTCATCAGAGTTCTTGCCGAGGTCCAGCCAGTGCTGGAAGTAGTCGCCGACGTGGTAGCCCAGGAACGGCAGCATCGCCATCGGGTCGCGTCGCACGGTGCCGACCTTGCCCTCGGCGGCGGCGGTCTGCTCGCTGCCCATGGTGGCGCCCATGAACACACCGTGCTGCCAGTCGCGGGCCTCGGTCACCAGCGGCACCGTGGTCTTGCGGCGGGCGCCGAACAGGATGCCCGAGATCGGCACGCCCTGCGGGTCGTCCCACTCCGGTGCCAGGATGGGACACTGCGACATCGGCGTGCAGTACCGCGAATTCGGGTGGGCGGCTTTGGTTTCCGTCTCGCGGATAACCCAGTCGTTGCCCTTCCAGTCGATCAGGTGATCCGGCTCGCCCTCCAGGCCTTCCCACCACACGTCGTTGTCGTCGGTGAGCGCGACGTTGGTGAAGACGGTGTTGCCGCCCTCGATGGTGCGCATGGCGTTGGGGTTGGACTTCCAGTTGGTGCCGGGCGCGACCCCGAAGAAGCCGAACTCGGGATTAACCGCATAGAGCCGGCCGTCCTTGCCGAACCGCATCCAGGCGATGTCGTCGCCGAGCGTCTCCGCACGCCAGCCCGGAATGGTCGGCTGCAGCATCGCCAGGTTGGTCTTGCCGCACGCCGACGGGAACGCGGCGGCGAAGTAGTACGCCTTGTTCTCCGGCGAGATCAGCTTGAGGATCAGCATGTGCTCAGCCAGCCAGCCCTCGTCGTGGGCCATCGCCGAGGCGATCCGCAGCGAGTAGCACTTCTTGCCCAGCAGCGCGTTGCCGCCATAACCCGAGCCATAGCTCCAGATCTCCCGAGTCTCCGGGAAATGGGTGATGTATTTGGTGTCGTTGCAGGGCCACGGCACGTCCTTTTGGCCGGGCTCCAGCGGTGCGCCGACGGAATGCAGCGCCTTGACGAAGAAGCCGTCGTCGCCCAGCTTCTCGAGCGCGGCCTTACCCATCCGGGTCATCACCTTCATTGAGATCACGACGTACTCGGAGTCCGTGATCTCCACGCCGAGCTTGGGGTCGTCGGCGCCGAGCGGACCCATGCAGAATGGCACCACCCACATGGTGCGACCGCGCATGCAGCCGCGGTAGAGCGGGGTCATGGTCGAGCGCATCTCCGCGGGATCCATCCAGTTGTTGGTCGGGCCGGCGCCTTCCTTGCGCTCCGAGCAGATGAAGGTCCGGGATTCGACCCGCGCCACGTCGGACGGATCTGAGAGCGCCAAGTACGAATTGGGGTGCTTCTTCTCGTTCAGCTTCTTCAACGTGCCGGCCTCGACCAGTTGCTCGGCCAGCCGCAGCCACTCCTCGTCGGAGCCGTCGGCGAACACCACCCGCTCAGGCTCGGTGAGCTCGGCGACCTCCGCCACCCAGGACAGCAGGCCCTGGTGGTTTGTCGGCGCGGTATCCAGACCGGGAATGGTCGCTGAGGTCATCGAAATCTCCTGCACTCTTCTGCGTTGATGTTGCGCAGCTGGTTTGCGGTAGTCCTTAATACAGGTTATCGCGGGCCGTATACCCAAAAAGGCGCGGGCGTGTATCAGCTAGCTCACGGGAACGATTCAGATCGCCTCATCTGCCACAGCCGTGGGCACCGATACCGTCTCCACTGGCCTCTGATGCGGTTCACCCAGTTCGTCGCGGATCGCTTCCAGCGCCGCTCGCAGCGTCGGCATTTCCCGGTCCCGCAGGGCGGCCGCCCTCGCCGCGACGACGGCATGCTCGCGCAGTTCGGCGTCGATGCCGCCGATCTGATCGGCCAGCCGGGTGCTTTCCGCCTCGTCGTATTCACTGAGCGCGGCGCTCAGCGCGGATTCGGCGGCCAGTACCCGGGTAGCGACCAACTGCTCGACCCCGGACCGCAGCGAACCCGTCGCCTCGCCGACCCAGCGGTCGAGCACCGCGCGATCAGCCAGCAGGCCACGAGTGCCCACCACCAGAACAGTTACCGCCAGTCCGACCACCACACAGCCGGCCGCGCCGGCGGCGGTCAGACCCGGAGCCAAGTCGACCAGCAGCCGGCTCAGCGTCAGCGCCACCCCCAACCCGAAGCCGGCGCCCAACAGCAGCATCAGCCGGGTTTCCAGCCGCCGCGACTTCAACGGCGGCGCCGGAATGTCGATCTCGGGCAGCGCGCTGGGCGGTGGTTCCACTGCCAGCTTCAGCACGTGGGCGACATCGGTCAGATGCGTCGTGATGCCCTCGTCCACCTCGGTAACCACCTCTTCGATGCGGTCGCGGGCATAGGCGTCGAACTCGGGCAGTTTGCGCCGGGTCAGCGCGGCCGCATCCTCCTGCAGCTCCGAACGCACCGATGCGCAGCGGTTGCGAGCGAAATAGGCCAGCTGGACCCGGGCCTGTTGGGTCTGGCTGCGCAGCGCGATGCTGCGCTCGGATTTGGTCAGCCGCCGTTCCCGCAGCAGCGTGTTGCGCTGCTCGCGCAGGTTGTCGACACGCGCGCGCCGACCCGCGCCCTCGGCCTCCCGCTCATACCGGCAGGCGACCGTTTGCAACCGGGATTCCCAGGCCCGCAACCGGTTTCGTCGCGCAATAGCCGGGGCGGCAAGTTGCTCGTCGACCGCGGCAACCAGCTCGTCGACGCGTGCAGCACCGCATTCCGGCGCTGCGGCCGCTCCTACCCAAGGCACCCGGCAATAGCGCGGCGCGTGCTCCGCCAACGCGTCACGGTTGTCGGCCAGCGTCTCGCGCCAGTTGCGGTGCCGGTCGATCTTGGACACCACAGCGATCACCACGTCGGTGTCAGCCGCGGCGGCATCAAGCAGTGCACAGTCGGATCCGGTCAACGCGGCGGCCGCGGACACGACGAACACCACGGCCGTCGGCGCCTCCCCCGCGGTCAGGTCCGTGGGCTCGACAAATGTGTGCCGGGGCAACCGTTGGCGCAGCGCGGCGAGCACGCCGCTGACGCCGGCGAGCCACGGACCGGTGACCAGCACGGCGTCGCGGCGCTCAACAACGGGAGCAGTCAGCCGCGGACTGATGGCGCCAACCAATGCATCCACCTCGACAACCGGGTCGCGGGTCATGCGCGCCCAGCCTGTGACCACAGCCGCAACGAGCCCTTGGCGATGTCGGCGCCGCAGGCGCGGTGGGTGCTCGCCACCGGACCCCGGCCGTACCGTTGCCAGCGCACCGCGCGCCGCAGGTGCGCTGCGGGGCTGTCGCACCGGTCGACGTGCAGGCCGGCGGCCTCGACGACGTCGATCGCGGCAGCCATCCGGGCGATCACCGTCTGATCGCGGGCCAAAAACGCGGCAACCGACGAGTCGGTGACGGCCATCGCCTCCAAGTCGGCGATGGCGTCGAGCAACCGCTGATACCGCACCTCGGCGCCGGCGGCCGCGACGGCGTCGACGACGGCGTCGATGCGGCTCAGCCGGCGCAGCCTGTTCTGGACTGACGCGACTCCGGAGTCGATGGCGGCGGTCGCCCGGATGACGCCGAAGAGGTCGAGCGTGTCCACCAGCCGCCGCCGAAGCTGCACGGGCAGCGGGTGGGCGGCGGCCAGGAAACTGTCCGGCGAACTCACGTCGGCCGGCTCCCCGGCCAGCAGCCGCAGCGCGGCCCACATCGTGTCGTCCAGCAAGCCGTCGAGTACGGCGACGGCCAGCACTGCCACCATGGGCTCGACGGGTACTCCCAGCGCAGCGGTTGGTCCGGCGGCGATGTCGGTCTTGTTGAGCACCGCCAGCACCGGCCGGCGCGCGGCCGCGACGGCGTCGCGGTCCTCAGGTTTGACCACCTCGGCGATGACGTAGACCTGCAGGTCCGCATCGCCCTGCGACGCTGTCACGGCGATACCGGCGCGGGTGAGGGCCCGCGCGACAGTCCGGCGACCCACTCCGCGGCGCCCGCAGACGACCACCCGGACCGGTGCATCGAGCCGCTCGGCGATTCCCGCGCATCGATCGTCGTCGGTCTGGGCGGTGTATCGCGCCAGCTCGTCGACGAAATCCCGGTACCGCTGTCCGATCATGTCCGCCTGCTACATCAGATTGTCTGGTTGCCCGTCGATTGCCCGGCCTGCCATTCTGGCCGAGCGGGGGTGAGGAACCGGCGCGCAGGACCTTATCGAATGGTGGCATCTGCGTCGCCGTGCCGCGAGCCACCCGCCACGGTAGAAGGCAACTGTTGGGTATCAATCTGCACCACGGACGGCTACCTGATGGGTTTATGGGTAACCATGGACAAATGCAGGCACAGCCCGGGGTAGAGGCACGCCCCGATACGGCGGTGTCAGCGCAGCGCACGACCGGCAACTATCCCCGCACGACCAGTTTCCGCACCCGGCGTTCGGCTCTCAGCAACGCCCAGCAGCGGACCTGGGAGCGGCTCTGGCCGGAACTCGGCATGGCCGCCCGCGGCCCGGACGGCCCGGCCGCACAGTTGGATGTCGGCGCCTGGTTCGGGCGTGAAGCCCCGGTGGTTCTGGAGATCGGTTGCGGCACTGGGACTTCCACGCTCGCGATGGCACAGGAAGAGCCGGACGTCGATGTGATCGCAGTCGAGGTGTACCGCCGTGGCCTGGCGCAGCTGTTGAGTGCGATCGAACGCGAGAATGTCACCAACATCCGATTGATCCGCGGAGACGCCGTCGACGTACTGGACCATCTCGTCGCCCCTGCCGCGCTCGCCGGGGTGCGGGTGTTCTTCCCGGATCCGTGGCCCAAGGCCCGCCACCACAAGCGCCGGCTCCTGCAACCGGCCACGGTGGCCCTGATCGCCGATCGACTGCGTCCGGGCGGCGTGCTGCATGCGGCGACCGATCACCCTGGCTACGCCGAGCAGATCGGCGAGGTCGGCGACGCCGAACCACGGCTGCACCGGCTGCGTCCCGACACCCCGGGCCTGCCGATCTCGGTTGTTCGGCCGATCACCAAATACGAGACCAAGGCCCGCGACGCCGGCAGCGCCGTGACCGAGTTGGTCTGGGAAAGACGCCAACCATGAGCGTGACGGAACAAGCCGGCACCGAGACACCTGACCCGGTCACGCCCGGCGGCGTGGCACCGGCCGCATCGCGGGTGCTGCTGGTGTGGGATGCACCCAACCTGGACATGGGCCTGGGTTCCATCCTGGGCCGCCGGCCCACTGCACTGGAACGGCCCCGTTTCGACGCGCTCGGCCGCTGGTTACTCTCCCGCACCGCCGATGTGACCGCCGGTGGTGAAGACGGCTCGGCTGAACCCGAAGCCACCGTCTTCACCAACATCGCGCCGGGCAGCGCCGAAGTGGTCCGGCCATGGGTCGATGCGCTGCGCAACGTGGGGTTCGCCGTCTTCGCCAAGCCGAAGATCGACGAGGACAGCGACGTCGACAGCGATATGCTCCACCACATCGCGCAGCGCCGCGGCGAGGGGCTTGCGGCACTGATGGTGGCGTCCGCGGACGGCCAAGCTTTCCGCCAGCCGCTGGAAGAGATCGCCCGCGACGGGGTTCCCGTTCAAGTGCTCGGATTTCGCGAACATGCGAGTTGGGCGTTAGCGTCGGATACCTTGGAGTTCGTCGACCTGGAGGACATACCTGGTGTTTTCCGGGAGTCGCTACCGCGAATCGGACTGGATTCGCTGCCTGACCAGGGGGCGTGGCTGCAGCCGTTCCGGCCGCTGTCGTCGCTACTGACCTCGCGTGTGTGACAACTCAAAAGCAATGCGCGGGTCGTCGCAGATCCAGTAAGGAGCTTACGTGTTCGCCTGGTGGGGTCGAACTGTCTACCGCTACCGATTCATCGTAATCGGGGTCATGGTGGCGTTGTGCCTCGGCGGCGGCATTTTCGGGATGAGTCTCGGTAAGCACGTCACCCAGAGCGGGTTCTACGACGAGGGCAGCCAGTCGGTGCAGGCGTCAATCCACGGCGACGAGGCGTACGGGCGCGACCGCACCAGCCACGTTGTTGCCGTTTTCACGGCGCCCAAGGGTAAGACCGTCGACGACAAGCAGTGGTTCGACAGCATCAAAAACGGGCTCAACAAGGTCAAAAGCGACCACCCGGACCAGGTGCTCAGTTGGGTGGGATACTTCACCAACCCCGAGGCGCTGCACAATATGGCCGACGCCGACAAACAGCATGCCTTCGTGTCCATTCAGCTCAAGGGCGACGACGACGACACCATCCTGAAGAATTACCAGGCCGTCGAGCCGAGTCTGCAAAAGCTCGACGGCGGCACAGTCAAACTGGCCGGTTTGCAACCGATCGCCGACGCATTGACCGGCACCATCGCCACCGACCAGACGCGGATGGAAGTCCTGGCGCTGCCCCTGGTGGCGGTGGTGCTGTTCTTCGTGTTCGGCGGGGTGGTCGCCGCCGGCCTGCCGGTGATGGTCGGCGGTTTGAGCATCGCGGGGGCGACGGGCATCCTGCGGTTGGTCACCCTCTTCGGGCCGGTGAACTTCTTCGCCCAGCCGGTCATCAGCATGGTCGGTTTGGCTCTCGCTATCGACTACGGGCTGTTCATGGTGAGCCGCTTCCGCGAGGAGATCGCCGAAGGCTACGACACCGAGGCCGCGGTGCGGCGCAGTGTGATGACCGCCGGTCGGACCGTGGTGTTCTCCGCGGTAGTGATCATCGTCTCGGGCGCCGCACTGCTCGTGCTGCCGCAGGGCTTCGTGAAGGGGCTGACCTACGCCATCTTCGCGGCGGTGGGGCTGGCGGCGCTGCTGTCGATCACGCTGCTGCCGGCCTGCCTGGGCGTGCTGGGCCCCCACGTCGACGCGCTCGGGGTGCGAACCCTGTTGCGGGTGCCGTTCTTCCGTAACTGGAAGCCGATGAACTGGTGGCTGAACTTCCTGGCCGAGAAGACCCAGAAGACGAAGACGCGCGAGGAAGTCGAGGGCGAGTTCTGGGGCAAGCTGGTCAACATTGTGATGAAGCGGCCGCTGGCGTTCGCCGTCCCGATCGTGGTCGCGATGATCCTGTTGATCATCCCGTTGGGCAAGCTGTCCTTCGGCGGCATGAGCGAGAAGTACCTGCCACCGGACAACTCCGCCCGAGTGGCCCAAGAGCAGTTCGACAAGATCTTCCCGGGATTCCGCACCGAGAAGCTGACGCTGGTGATCGAATCCGACAACCACAAGGACGTCACCAACCAGCAGGTCGCCGACGTCCGCAACAAGGCGATGGCGATCAGCGGGTTCGTCAAGCCCGACAACAATCCGGCCGACATGTGGAAGGAACGCCCCGAGCTCCCGGGCGCGTCGAAGGACAAGTCGGTGCGGGTGATCGAAAATGGCCTGATCACCCGCAACGACGCCGCGCAGAAGATCAAGGACCTGCGGGCGATCCCCGCCCCCAAAGGGCTCAAGCTCCTGGTCGGCGGCACCCCCGCGCTCGAGCAGGACAGCATCCACGCTTTGTCCGCCAAGGGCCCACTGATGCTGGTGATCCTGCTGACCACCACCACCCTGTTGATGTTCCTGGCGTTCGGGTCGGTGGTGCTGCCACTCAAGGCCACGGTGATGAGCGCGTTGACGCTCGGGTCCACGCTGGGCATCCTGACCTGGATCTTTGTCGACGGGCACGGTGCGGGGTTGCTGAACTTCACCCCCACGCCGTTGATGGTGATCATCATCGCGCTGGTGGTCGCGGTGGGCTGGGGCTTGGCCACCGACTACGAGGTATTCCTGGTCTCCCGGATGGTGGAGGCGCGGGAATCCGGGATGTCCACTTCGGAGGCGATTCGGATCGGCACGGCGACCACTGGACGGCTGATCACCGCGGCGGCGCTGATCATGGCCGTGGTCGCCGGCTCGTTCGTGTTCTCCGACCTGGTAATGATGAAATACCTGGCGTTCGGCTTGGTGGCGGCCCTGCTGCTGGACGCGACCGTGGTGCGGATGTTCCTGGTGCCGGCGGTGATGAAGTTGCTCGGCGATGACTGTTGGTGGGCACCTCGGTGGATGAAGCGGCTGCAGAACCGCCTGGGGCTCGGTGAGATCCACCTGCCCGCCGAGCGCAAACGACCGACTCGTCGACCCCAACAGGCCCCCGTCGCGGCGCTCGTCCCGGCTGCCGCAAAACCTCGCCCCCCGCACGATCCCACCCACCCGGTGGAAGGGCCTGCCCGTCGGCGTCCGCCCGTCCGGCCGGATCAGCGGCCGCCGGTTGCAGAGGCACCGTCGACCGCCAGTACCACCCGGATGCGAGTTCCGGAGCCGGACAACTCAGACGAGCCGGCGACGACCCGCATCCCCAAGCCCAGGGATGGCGCGCCCGCTTCCGCCCGCGGCGGCGAACACCCACCCGCATCGACCGGCAGGCCCGCCACGAGCGAACCGCCCGCCGGTGCGGGAGATCGCGAGATCGAATCCTGGCTCAACGAGCTGCGTGGCCCGAAACAAGCTGAGCAGCAAGCTGATTCGCGCGACACTGGCAATGCCACGCCGGTGCCGCCGGACCGGCCCGTCGAGGAGGCATCCTCCGACGAAGGTGATACCACCACCGCCATCCCGATCGCGCCACCGGATGACAGCGATTCCGACGCGGCAACCGAGAAGCTGAATTCTCGCGGTGCGGATTCCCCCAACGCCGACCGGCCCCGACGCCGTGGCGGCGGTCTCAGCGCGCAGGATCTGCTGCGCCGCGAAGGACGGTTCTAGCTCGAGCGGTCGGTCGCCGACTCGGCTTCGACGTCGTCGGGTTCGGCCTCCATGATCGCGTCGCCGTTCTCGGTGAGCTCGTCGGCCTCCTCCGACGGTTCCCGGGCGAGCAGCACTTTGAAAGCGTTATTGAGGAACGCCACCGTCGGGACAGACAGCAGCGCGCCGACGATCCCGGCCAGCACCCCGCCGGTGGAGATCGCCAACACGATCGCCAGCGGATGGATCGCTACCGCTCGCCCCATCACCAGCGGCTGCAGGATGTGCGCCTCGAGTTGGTTGACCCCGACGATGATGCCCAAAGTGATCAGCGCGTAGACGAATCCCTTGGCGAGCAGCGCCACCACGACGGCCAGAAAGCCACTGATTACGGCACCGATCAGCGGAATGAAGGCGCCGAGGAACACCAGCGAGGCCAACGGAAGAGCCAGCGGCACACCCAGGATCGCCAGCCCGATGCCCACGCCCGCCGCGTCGACCAACGCCACCAGCGAGGTGCCGCGTACGTAACCGATCAGCGACCCGTATCCGGCCAGCCCGGCGGCGCGTACCCGGTCGCGCGCGCTGACCGGGAAGATCTTGGTGACGTACTGCCAGATGTTGCGGCCGCCGTAGAGGAAGAAGATCAGCGTGAACAGCATCATCAGCCCGGCGGTGACGATCTCGGTGAGGGTCGCCGCTGTGGACAACGCGCCGCTGGTCAGCTTCGCCTGGTTGTTCTGCAGCGTCTCGATCGCGGTGTTGCCTGCGTTGTCAATTTGCTGACGGCTCACATGCAGGGGGCCTTCGATCAGCCATTTGCGAGTGGAGTCAATGCTTTGGGTGACCCGGTCGATCAAATCCGGCAGTCCGATGACGAACTGGGTGATGACGAACGACAGAATGCCGCCCAGAATCGCAAAGCCGCTCAGCAACACCAGCGTCACCCCGGCGCCGCGTGGCACGCGCCGGCGATCCAACCAATCCACCGCCGGCACCAGCAGAGCGCTGAGCATCAACGCCAGCAGCACCGGGACGACGATGATTTCCAGCTTTTTGACGACCCAGAGGAACGCGACAACGGCGGCCAGGATGACCAATAATCGCCAGGCCCAGGCGGCTGTCTTGCGGACGAGGGGCTCAACCGAGTCGTCGATCGACGGCATGCCGGTAAGCGTAACCGTCGATCCACCGCAGCAGCCTGCTAACAAACCGGTGCCGATGGCGACACGGCCCGCCGCGGCGGCGAACATGGTGTCACCTGCGCGGCTACCCTAAACCACGTGTCGCACGACGCACCGTCCAAAACCGTCGACGGTCAGCAGCAACTGCCGGGCCACGGCAAGTATTGGTGGCTTCGTTGGGTGGTCCTGGGCATCGTCGCGATCGTGCTCGCCGTCGAAGTGGTGCTGGTCTGGGACCAGTTGGCCAAGGCATGGAAGAGCCTTTACACAGCCAAGTGGTGGTGGCTGCTGGCCGCCGCGGTCGCAGCCGGTGCGTCGATGCACAGCTTCGCGCAGATCCAACGCACGCTGCTGAGATCCGCCGGAGTGCACGTCAGACAATGGCGGTCGGAAGCCGCGTTCTACGCCGCCAACTCGCTGAGCACCACGCTGCCCGGTGGGCCGGTGCTGTCAGCCACGTTTTTGCTACGGCAGCAACGGCTTTGGGGGGCTTCGACGGTAGTGGCGTCGTGGCAGCTGGTGATGTCGGGCGTACTGCAGGCGGTGGGGCTGGCGCTGCTCGGTCTGGGTGGCGCCTTCTTCCTGGGCGCGAAGAACAACCCGTTCTCGTTGCTGTTCACGCTCGGCGGCTTCGTCGCCTTGCTGCTGCTCGCCCAGGCGGTGGCATCGCGGCCGGAACTGATCGACGGCATCGGCGCCCGGGTGTTGTCCTGGATCAACTCGGTGCGCGGCAAGCCGGCCGACACCGGCCTGAACAAGTGGCGCGAGACGCTGCACCAGTTGGAATCTGTCAGTCTGAGCCGCCGCGACCTTTCCCTGGCGTTCGGTTGGTCGCTGTTCAACTGGATCGCCGACGTGGCCTGTCTGGGCTTCGCCGCCTACGCCGCCGGCGGCAATGCGTCGGTGGCCGGACTGACCGTCGCCTACGCCGCTGCCCGCGCGGTCGGCACCATACCGCTGCTGCCCGGTGGACTGTTGGTGGTCGAAGCGGTTCTGGTGCCCGGCCTGGTATCCAGCGGCATGACGCTGCCCACCGCGATTTCAGCGATGCTGATCTACCGGCTGATCAGCTGGTTGTTGCTGGCCGCAATCGGCTGGGTGGCGTTCTTCTTCATGTTCCGCACCGAGAACGAGGCCGACCCTGACGCGTTGGAAACGAACGCCGAAACCGAAACCACAACCGACGCTCAGGCTCACAGCGGGCCGGCGACACCGCAAAACGGAACCTCGCTCGCCGATCCGTCCGACAACGCACTGCAAGGCCCGCTGCCCCCGCTGGAGCAGCACGGCAATAACCCGATGCGAAACGAGGGCTGAGCGGCTATCTGCCCGGGGTTGACGGCGGCGGGGGCGGACCCGGAAGCGGTCCCGTCGCCGCCGGAACCGTGCCCTGCATCCCGGCGACCGCCTGCGCCGCTGCACCTCCCGGCAAGCCGCCGGGCAGCCCACCCGGAAGCCCGCCCTGCGCAGCCTGCATGGCCCCGAGCACCTGCGGGATCGAAATCGGCAGCTTGCACCTTGTCGATAAGCCGGTGAGCGGCTGCGAGATCGACGCCAAATCGCCGGCCACCTTGGGATTGGCTTCGAAGTAGGTCTTCAGCGACGTGACCGATTGGGGTCCGGCGGGCTGCTGCATGATCGTGGTCATCGCCTGGTTGGTCTCCGGGTGTGAATCCAGATAGTCACCAGCGGACTTCGCCACGGAACTGACCGTCCGGGCCATCTCGCTGGCAGCGCAGGGATCCGCGGCACCGACCGCCGACGGCACAGCCAACGCCACCGCCGCGGTCCCGCCCAGCGCAGTGGCGGTCAGCACGCCCAGCAGGCTGCGGCGCAGTGTGCTCCCAGGCAGGAAAGTCATCGATAACTCCTCGACGTCGGCGATCAGCCGACATCCTGCCATCGGGTGCGGCGGCCCGGCCAATTCGCACGGCTGAGAGGCTGCTGTGGATTGGCGCCCGTTGCCGAGTTGTTGCTGCTCAGAGACCGCCAAGCCGCAAAACATTACCCCATGCTGCGGTAGGCTCGCCAGCACGCAACGCGGGAGAATGCGGGGAGACAAGAAATCCAGCAATTCATAATGCGCCTCAGCAGTAACCTGCGCCGATTCCGCTGGTTGGTCTTCACGGGTTGGTTGCTGGCGCTGATCCCCGCGATCTATCTGACGGTGACCGAATCGGGTCACCTCACCGGCGGCGGCTTCGAGGTGGCCGGCTCACAGTCGCTGAGCGTCCATGACGAACTCGAGGCACATTACCCCGACCAGGGCGCATCACCGCTGGCGCTGGTGGCCGCGCCGCGCGCGGACGCCAGCTACCAAGACATGAACGACGCGGTCGCGATGCTGAAGCGGGTCGCCGGCGAAGTGGCCGACGTGGCGATCGTGCCCAACCCCACCCAGCGGGCGCCGCAGCCAGACCGTCCCTATGTGGTGTCGCTGCGACTGGACGCCAACAACACCGGCGCCAGCGCCAGTGACGCCGCCAAGAAGCTGCGCACCAAAGTCGGTGTTCACGGCGACCGGTCCGGACAGATCGAGAACGGCCGGGTGCGCCTCTATGTCATCGGCCAGGGTGCGCTCAGCACGGCCGCGGCGGCCAACACCAAACACGACATCGCCGCCGCCGAGCGATGGAATCTGCCGATCATCCTGATCGTGCTGCTCGCGGTGTTCGGTTCGCTTGCGGCCGCGGCGATCCCGCTGGCACTCGGCATCTGCACGGTCGCCATCACGATGGGCCTGGTCTATCTGCTGTCGGCCTACACCACGATGTCGGTATTCGTCACCTCGACGGTGTCGATGTTCGGCATCGCGCTGGCCGTCGACTATTCACTGTTCATCTTGATGCGCTTCCGCGAGGAACTGCGGGCCGGACGTCAACCGCAGGAGGCCGTCGACGCGGCGATGGGCACCTCGGGACTGGCAGTGGTGCTGTCCGGCATGACGGTCATCGCCTCGTTGACCGGGATCTACCTGATCGACACCCCGGCGCTGGCGTCGATGGCGACGGGCGCGATCCTTGCGGTCGCGGTGGCGATGCTGACCTCGACCACCATGACGCCGGCGGTATTGGCGACGTTCGGGCGGGCGGCCGCCAAGAGATCCGCGGCGCTGCACTGGTCGCGGCGACCCGAGACCACGGTGTCACGGTTCTGGACCCTCTGGATCGGTTGGGTGATGCGCCGGCCGTGGGCATCGGCGTTGGCCGCATCGGCGGTCCTCATCGCGATGGCGGCGCCGGCGCTGTCGATGATTTTGGGCAACAGCCTGCTGCGGCAGTTCGACTCGTCGCATGAGATCCGCGCCGGCGTTGCGGGGGCAGCCGAAGCGCTGGGACCCGGCGCGCTGGGCCCGGTGCAGGTGCTGGTGACCTTCCCGAACGGGGATGCGTCCTCGCCGGGCCACAGCCAGGCACTCGGGGCGATCCGCCACGAGCTTGCGCAGGCCCCCGATGTCGTCACCGTGGCACCGCCGGTGTTCGCCGACAACAACAGCAGCGCGATGCTCTCTGCCGTGTTGTCGGTCGACCCCGAGAGTCTGGCGGCCCGCAACACCATCGACTGGATGCGGACCCAGTTGTCCCGCCTGCCCGAGGTCGGTTCGGCACAAGTCGACGTCGGCGGCCCGACCGCGCTGATCAAAGATTTCGACGACCAGGTGTCGAAGACGCAGCCGCTGGTGCTGGTGTTCGTCGCACTGATCGCGTTCGTCATGCTGCTGGTGTCGATCCAGTCGGTGTTGTTGGCCTTCAAAGGCGTGCTGATGACCGTGTTGTCGGTGGCGGCCGCCTACGGCAGCCTGGTGATGGTTTTTCAGTGGGGCTGGCTGGAACAGCTCGGCTTCACACCGATCACCTCGATCGACAGCACAGTTCCGCCCCTGGTCCTGGCGATGACCTTCGGCTTGTCGATGGACTACGAGATCTTCTTGCTGACCCGGATCCGGGAACGCTTCCTACAGACCGGCAACACCCATGACGCGGTGGCCTACGGGGTGAGCACCAGCGCGCGCACCATCACCAGCGCGGCGCTGATCATGATCGCGGTGTTCATCGGTTTCGCGTTCGCCGGCATGCCGCTGGTCGCCGAGATCGGGGTGGCGTGCGCGGTTGCGATCGCGGTGGATGCCACCGTGGTGCGGCTGGTGATGGTCCCGGCGCTGATGGCGATGTTCGACCAGTGGAACTGGTGGCTGCCCGCCTGGTTGCACCGCATCCTGCCGTCGGTGGACTTCGAAAAGCCGCTGCCGATGGTCGATCTGGGCGACGTCGTGATGATCCCCGACGACATCTCCGCGCCGGTGGTGCCCGGCGCTGACCTGCGCATGGTGCTCAAGTCCGCGGCCAAACTCAAGAACCTTGCCCCCGATGCGATCTGCGTGGCCGACCCGCTGGCGTTCACCGGAAGCGGGCGCGGCGGCGAGCTACGGGGACGGGTTAAAGGTGGCGACGACGCGTCCGCCAACCGGACCGCTCTGGTTACCGCAGCCGCCGGCAACGGTGGATCGAGGGCCCGCAAATTCGTCGGCGGCCTGGCGTCCCGCAACGGCGTCCGGGCGGCGCCGCGGGCGGTACGCCCGGTGCACCCGGTCACGGTGTGGCGCGGCCGGCTCTCGGTGGCGCTGGACGCATTGCAAACCGAAGCCTCCGACAGCGACGTCGAACAGCCGGTGTGCGAGCGTCGCAGCCCGGTGGAAACCACTCACGTGCAGCTGCCCACCGGCGACCGCCTGCAAATCCCGACCGGCGCCGAAACACTGCGTTTCAAGGGCTACCTGATCATGTCCCGCAACAGCAGCCGCGACTACGTCGAATTTGCTGAGCTGGTCGAGGTGATGGAGCCTGAAACGGCCGCGGTGGTGCTGGCCGGGATGGACAGGTACTACGGTTGTCAATCAGCCAGGCGGCAATGGATCGCTACCCAGTTGGTGCGTCGGCTCGCGGATCCACATCCCGCCGATGTCGACGAGGACGGTTGGCCGGACCCGGATGGGAAGGCAGACTGGGAGAAGGTCAGAGCGCGCTGCCTGTCGGTGGCGGTAGCAATGCTGGAGGATGCGAGGTGACGTTGGCAGCGGACCGACGCCCCGGGCCGGCGCCACGTCGGCCCGCCGCCGACCGCGGTCCGGTGTCGCAGCCGCGTGGCGGCGCCTCTCAAGCCGATCAGCCGGTCGAGTTCTGGTCCACTTCGGCGATCAGTTCGGCGCTGGAAAGCGGCGATATCGCGACCTGGAAACAAATCGCCGTCGCTCTCAAACGTGACCCGTACGGCCGGACGGCCCGCCAGGTCGAAGAGGTGCTGGAGCGCTCGCGTCCCTACGGGATAGCCAAGGCGCTCGCCGAGGTGCTGGAGCGCGCCCGCGCTCACCTGGAGGCCAACGAGCGTAAGGAAGTCGCCCGCCACGTGCAGGTGCTGGTCGAGCGATCCGGGCTCGAACAAGACGAATTCGCGTCGCGCATCGGCGTACCCGTCGACGAGTTCGCCGGCTATCTCGATGCCGCGGACAGCCCGTCGGCGTCGCTGATGATCCGGATGCGCCGGCTGTCCGACCGGTTTGCCAATGCGCGTACGCGTCGGCCGCCTGGAAACAACTGATGACCGGTCAACCCGATGCCGCCACGTTGCGACGCATCCTGCAGGACACCCAGACGATCGCGGTGGTCGGGGCATCGGCCAACCACAGCCGACCCAGCTATGAGATCTACTCGTATCTGATCTCGACCGGCCAGTATCAAGTGTTTCCAGTCAACCCGACTATCACGGAGATCGACGGCGCCCGGGTCTATCCGCGCCTGTCCGACCTGCCGGTAGTGCCCGACATGGTCGACGTCTTCCGCCGCCTCGAGGAGTTGCCCGCCGTACTGGCCGACACGCTCGCTCTGCAACCACGCCCAAAAATCCTGTGGCTGCAGCAGGGTTTGTGGCATGAGCAGGTGGGCCGAGACGCCGCGGCCGCTGGGCTGCAAGTCGTGATGGACCGTTGCCTGATGGTCGAGCACGCGCGCCTGCGCTGACGCCGGCGTCGGTTGCCGCTAGCGGGGGTTGATCGGGGCCAAATCGAGCACCAGCCAGCGGCCGCTGTCCTTGGTGAGGGCAACCTGCAGGGCACGTCTGCCACGGCTGGGCTCCTCCCCCGGTGCGCTCTGGGTCACTCGCAGGATCACCGCCACCACAGCGCGCGACGGCCCGATCGCCTCGACGCCGGCCGACAGCGTCTGAGCCTGCGCAGTGACATGGCGGTGTTTCACGTCTTCGGTGGCCTTCAGGTATTGCTCCTTGAGCCCACCAGCCTTGTCGGGCACCATCATCGCTGTCGCGCGATCGATCGAGGCGTTGGGCGCACCCGGGGTGAACGACCCCGTCGCCTCGGCCAGTCCGGTCGCGATCGCCACCACCTCGGTCGCGTCGTGTTTGAGGTCGCGGTCCGGCACGGTCCAGCGGGTATACCCGACCACGACGGCGGCCACCAACGCAGCGGCACATACGCCCGCCACGGCCAGTCGCAGCCCGGGCCCGTCGTCGTCGGTGCCGACGGTGACCGAATCACGGCGCAGCAGCACAAAGTTGACCACCACGCCCTCGACGATCAACAGCACCAGTACCGAGCACGCCGATACCCACCACAGCGGCCAGCCGAGAACAACCCCGATCATCAGCAGCGCGCCGATCGCGGCCACCGGTGCTGCCACATCGAACGCCAATAGCCGCCACGTATTCCTCATCGAATCGACTCCAGGCGTGAGATCAGCAGCTTGCCGTCCACGTCAGAGACGCCGAGCCGCAGACTCCAGGGGACGATCCGCGGCTTGCCGCCCGTGTTCTCGCTGACCGACGTGGCGACCACCATGACCGAGTCGGTGCGCGTGGCCATGCCGGCCGGCAGCGGTTCAGCCGGCGGGCGGGTGCCGGGCTGGGCGTCCGGGTCGTGGTGTACCGCTTCGATCGCGATGGTCTCGATCTGGCCGGCGCTGCGGGTCTGCAGTTTCTGCACCACTTGGCGGTAGGGCTGGATCGCGGAGTCGAAGTCGACGTTGAGTTGGCCGACGGTGCCGTCGTGTAGCCGTTGCAGGCTGGAGTCGACGTTGTCGGTGTTCATGTTGATCAGCACCCCGGTCCAATCCGCGGCTGTCTGCAGAACCCGGCTCTGATGGTGGCGCTCGTCGAGGTCACCGCGGTGTGCAGACCAGATGAGGGCGCCCAGCACGATCGCCGCGACCGACAGCACACCCAACACCGCCGATGCCATGCCGTAGGCCGAGAAGACCGGCCCACTCGACGGTTCGGCTGTCTCGTCGGCGGCCGTCGGCTCGGTCTGCTCCCCGTCGGGCATGGCCGTGAGGCTACCGGGCGCCGGCAGCCGCCCGGCCACCGCCGCTGAAGATGGAAGGATGGCGGGGTGACGGTAGAAGCCATCCGCTCGGGTATCGACCTGAGCCACGTCGACGCCAACGCCCGCCCCCAAGACGACCTGTTCGGTCACGTCAACGGCCGCTGGCTGGACGAATATCGCATCCCGGCCGACCGCGCCACCGACGGCGCCTTTCGCTCACTGTTCGACCGGGCCGAGGTCCAGGTCCGTGACCTGATCGCGGAGGCCGGTGAAACCGGCGCGGCCGCCGGCTCCGATGAACAACGCATCGGCGACCTCTACGCCGGCTTTCTCGACGAGGACGCGGTGGAACGCCGCGGCGTGGCGCCGCTGCTCGACGAGTTGGCCGGGATTGACGAGGCCGCCGACCCCGACGCGCTGGCGGCCCTCGTCGGCGCGTTGCAGCGCACCGGCGTGGGCGGCGGGGCCGGCATGTACATCGACACCGATTCGAAGAATTCGACCCGTTACCTGATGCACGTCACCCAGTCGGGCATCGGGTTGCCCGACGAGTCCTACTACCGCGACGAGCAGCACGCCGAGCTGCTGGCCGCCTACCCTGGCCACATCGCGCGGATGTTCGCGCTGGTGTACGGCGGGGATTCGGCGGAGCACGCTGAGACCGCCGCCCGGATCGTGGCCCTGGAGACCAAACTCGCCACCGCGCACTGGGACGTGGTCAAACGCCGCGACGCCGAGCTCACCTACAACCTGCGCACGCTGGCTGATCTAGAGACGCAGGCACCGGGCTTCGGTTGGGCCGGCTGGGTGGGCGGGCTGGGCAGCACGCCCGAGCAAGGCACCGAACTCGTTGTGCGCCAACCGGATTACCTGACCGCGTTGGCGGCACTGTGGCGCAGTGAGGAGTTTGACGACTGGAAGCGGTGGGCGCGCTGGCGGTTGATTCATTCCCGCGCCGGACTGCTCACCGATGCGCTGGTGCGCGAGGACTTCGCGTTCTACGGCCGCAGGCTGACTGGGGCCGAGGAGATCCGGGAGCGCTGGAAGCGCGGCGTGTCGCTGGTGGAAGGCCTCTTGGGCGACATCGTCGGGAAGCTTTACGTGCAGCGGCATTTCCCACCAGACGCCAAGGCCCGCATCGATGCGCTGGTGCACAACCTGCGCGAGGCGTATCGGATCAGCATCACCAACCTGGACTGGATGACACCGCAGACCCGGCAACGCGCGCTGGACAAGCTGGACAAGTTCACCGCCAAGGTCGGCTACCCGAAGAAATGGCGCGACTACTCGACGCTGGTGATCGATCGCGACGACCTCTACGGCAGCTACCGCCGCGGTTATGCGGTCAACCATGACCGCGAACTGGCCAAGCTCGGCGGTCCGGTCGATCGCGACGAATGGTTCATGACACCGCAGACCGTCAACGCCTACTACAACCCGGGGATGAATGAAATCGTCTTCCCGGCAGGAATTTTGCAGCCGCCGTTTTTTGACCCCGGGGCCGACGACGCCGCCAACTACGGCGGTATCGGCGCGGTGATCGGCCACGAGATCGGCCACGGCTTCGACGACCAGGGCGCCAAGTACGACGGCGACGGCAACCTGGTCGACTGGTGGACCGACGACGACCGCAGCGAGTTCGGCGCGCGCACCGGGGCACTGATCGAGCAGTACGAGGTCTACACACCCCGCGGGCTCGACGATGGCCACCACGTGAACGGCGCGTTCACCGTCGGGGAGAACATCGGCGATCTGGGCGGGCTGTCAATCGCGCTGCTGGCCTATGAGTTGTCGCTGAACGGCCAACCCGCCCCGGTGATTGACGGGCTGACCGGTGTGCAGCGGGTGTTCTTCGGCTGGGCGCAGGTATGGCGGGCCAAATCACGTGACGCCGAAGCGATCCGGCGCCTGGCGATCGACCCGCACTCCCCGCCGGAGTTTCGCTGCAACGGCGTGATCCGCAACCTCGACGCGTTTTACGACGCCTTCGATGTGGCCGACAACGACGCGCTGTACCTGGACCCGGCCCGCCGGGTGCGCATCTGGAACTGACTACTGATCGCGAAAGTGCAACTACCGACGCGTTTTACGAGTAACGCCGTCGGTAGTTGCACTTTCGCGACGAGCTAGAGCTGCCAGTCATTGGAGCCGTCGTTCTTGCTGTAGGTACCGACGGAGTTCTTCACCACGATGGGATCACCGGTGCCGAAGTTGTCGAAGAACCACTTGGCGTTGGACGGGCTGATGTTGATGCAGCCGTGGCTGACATTTCGCTTGCCCTGATCGGCCACCGACCACGGCGCGCTGTGGACGAAATCACCGCTGTTGTCGAACATGACGGCGTTCTCGACATCCACCTTGTAGCCGTAGGTCGAGTTGACCGGCACCCCATACGTGGTGGAATCCATCACCATCTTGGCCTTCTTGTCGAGCACGTAATAGGTGCCGTTGGCCGTGTGGTGGCCGCCGGCCGCCATCCCCATCGACATCGGAATGGTTTTCTCCACGGTCCCGTTCCGCGTGACGGTCATCGTGTGAGTGGCGTCGTCGGCTGTCGCCACCAGCGCGTCGCCGGTGTGGAAGTCCGACGTGGTTCCAGCGGCATCGATGTGCACGTTGGTGTGGGCCGGCCAGAAGTTGATCGGGCGCCAGCGCACTTGGCTGGGGGTCATCCAGTAGAACTTGCCGGGCACCGGCGGGGTCGACGAGATGTGGATCGCCTGCTCGGCCATCGGCTTGTCGGCGATCGGCCGCTGGAAGTTGATGATGATCGGCTGGGCCACCCCCACCATCGAGCCGCTGACCGGGGTGAAGGTCGGCGGCAGGAACGGCGGCTGGCCGGTGAACGGCTCTGGGTTCTGCCCGGCTGCCGGGCCGGCGGGCGTCGCAGCCGGTGCTGGCGCCCCTGCCGGGGAGGCCGGCGGCGGTGCCGCGAGCGGGTCCGCGGGTGGTGGCGCCGGCGCGTCTGGCGGCGGGGGCGGCGCGAACGGATCGGCCCAGGGCGGCGGGGGGGCCGGCGCGTCGGCCGGCGCGGCATCGACCGCGGCCGGATCGGGTGGCGGCTGGTCGGGGTCGGCCAATGCCGAACCACTGCCCAGCGTCAGCGCAGCGGCCATCCCGGCCGTGCTGACAGCGGCGACGAGAAACCGCCTCGTGCGTCGCGACATATGCATACCTCCAGTCACAATCTCAACCAGTGTGGCACAGCACGGCGATCCGCTACCGGCTCAGCGAGCGCCGCGCGCGGTGCTTCACAGCGCTGACCTGCTGTGTTAATCGGTGTGCAGTGGGGAACGTTACGGTCGCTCCGCCGGCACGGGCACATCGAACATGTGCCGGCTCGCCGTCATCCCGGCCAGCGCGACACCCATCAGGGCCGCCGACGCGGCCAGCATCACCGGCACGCTGTGCTCAAAGAGCAGCCCGCCGGCCAGCGAACCCGCCATGATGCCGACCTGGAACGCCGTGACATACAGCGCGGATGCGCCGTCGGGATCGTCGGCGGCGTTCCGCATCGCCGCCGACTGCAGCAGCGGTGACACCGCGGTCGCCATCGCACCCCACAGCACGATGGCGCCGGTTCCCACCAGCGCTGCGGCCGCGGCGCGCTGCTCACTGAAGGCGAGTCCGGTCAGCAAAACAAACGCCGCCGCCAAGCCGGTCATACAGATGATGACCGCACGCTTGGGTCGGCGGTCCAACGGGCGTGCCACCACCGGGACTGCCACCAGGCCCGCCACGCCGTATATGGCCAGCACCCAGGCCAGGTTCGGTCCGCGGATGCCGACGACGTCGCGGATGATCACCACGATGAAGGTGTAGGAGATGAAATGGGCCCCGACCGCCACCATGGTGAGCAAGCTGACCGTCCATAACCGGCCGTTGCGGTGGTGGCGGGCCGCCGGGCCGACCCGCTCGAGCTGCTCGGCAGACAGCACCATCACCGGCAGCACCAGCCATGCGGCGGCGGTGACGATCGCCGCGGCGACGGTCACGCACACGACGGCCCACCGCCAGCCCCACACCAAGCTCATCGCCGCCGTCAACGGGCTGCCGACCACCAGTGCCAGGCTGGTGCCCACATAGATCGCCGTCGTCGCGCGGCCGGCGTGGCTGGGCGGCACCAGCCGGGTCGCGATCGGTGCGATCACCGACCACATCAAACCGTGGGTGACCGCGCAGAGCGCCCGCCCGCCGGCCAGCACCGCGAAATTCGGGGCCAGCGCCGAGACGAGCTGGGAGACGGTCAGACACACCAGGGTCAACAGCAGCGTCCGCCGTCGCGGCCAATGCGCGGTCCAACGCACCAGCGGGATCGTCGTCAACGCTGCCACCAGCGCGTACCAGGACAGCAGGGTAGCGACCAGAGCCAAGCTGACGTGCAGGTCGCGGGCAATGGCCGGCAGGGCGCCTACCGGCACGACTTCGGCGGTGACATAGATGAACGCCGCCGCGGCCAGCACCGTCAATTGCATCGCGATCCGCGGCGTCCACGGTCTGGTGCTGGTTGTTCCGGTTTGGGCAGTCATGGCGTCGGATGTGGCGTCGGCCGGCTTACGACACGATCGCGCTGCACCTACCGTACGCACTGCCGCCACGCCGATGACTCAATCACGCGATTCGGCGCGGCCCGCGGATCAGGACCGGACGAGTCGCGCGATCGCCGCAGAGGCTTCGGCGAGCTTCTCCTCGGCCTCGTCGCCGCCGTCGGCCACCGCGCGGGTGACGCAATGACCCAGATGTTCGTTCAGCAGGTTCAGCGCCACCGAGCGCAGCGCACTGTTGACGGCACTGATCTGGGTGAGGACGTCGATGCAGTACTTGTCGTCGTCGATCATCTTCGCGATGCCACGCACCTGGCCCTCGATGCGGCGCAGCCGCTTGGCGTAGTTGTCCTTCTGTGACGAATACCCGTGTGCGGATGTCATCTACCCTCCCAGCATCGTGGCACCGAGCTGCGCAATGCACGCGGCATACCGCCACAGTACCCTATACCCCCGTAGGGTATTAAATTAATTTGGGCGGCTACGAGGTCACGAGCATACTTGGCCAATGGCCCACAGCACTGACTCGTCGACCGTCGCCCCGGACATCAAACCCCGCAGCCGCGACGTCACCGACGGCCTGGAAAAAGCCGCCGCCCGTGGAATGTTGCGCGCGGTCGGCATGGATGACGACGACTTCGCCAAACCCCAGATCGGGGTGGCCTCGTCGTGGAACGAGATCACGCCGTGCAACCTGTCGCTGGACCGGCTGGCCAAGGCCGTGAAGGACGGCGTCTTCGCCGCGGGCGGCTATCCGCTTGAGTTCGGCACGATTTCGGTGTCCGACGGCATCTCGATGGGTCACGAGGGCATGCACTTCTCGTTGGTGTCCCGCGAAGTGATCGCCGACAGCGTCGAAACCGTGATGCAGGCCGAGCGCCTCGACGGCTCGGTGCTGCTGGCCGGCTGTGACAAGTCGCTGCCGGGAATGCTGATGGCCGCTGCCCGACTGGATCTGGCGGCGGTGTTTCTCTACGCGGGCTCGATCCTGCCCGGGCGCGCCAAGCTGTCCGACGGCAGCGAGCGCGACGTGACGATCATCGACGCCTTCGAGGCGATCGGCGCGTGTGCGCGTGGCCTGATGCCGCGCGAAGACGTCGACGCGATCGAGCGGGCCATCTGCCCCGGCGAGGGCGCCTGCGGCGGTATGTATACCGCCAACACGATGGCCAGTGCGGCTGAGGCGCTGGGGATGTCACTGCCCGGCAGTGCGGCACCGCCGGCCACCGATCGCCGCCGGGATGCCTTCGCGCGGCACAGCGGTGAGGCGGTGGTCGAATTGCTGCGTCGCGGCATCACCGCCCGCGACATCCTCACCAAGGAGGCGTTCGAGAACGCGATCGCGGTGGTGATGGCGTTCGGCGGCTCGACCAACGCGGTGCTGCATCTGCTGGCCATCGCCTACGAGGCCGGCGTCGAGCTGTCGCTGGCGGACTTCAGCCGCATCGGGTCGAAAGTGCCACACCTCGCCGACGTCAAGCCGTTCGGGCGCCATGTGATGTTCGACGTTGACCGGATCGGCGGCGTGCCGGTGATGATGAAAGCGCTGCTGGATGCCGGCCTGTTGCATGGTGACTGCCTGACGGTGACCGGCAAAACCGTGGCCGACAACCTCGCGCACATCGCCCCGCCGGATCCCGACGGCAAGGTGCTGCGCGCCTTGGACAACCCGATCCATCCGACCGGGGGCATCACCATCCTGCACGGATCGCTGGCGCCGGAGGGCGCGGTGGTCAAGTCGGCGGGCTTCGACTCCGATGTCTTCGAGGGCACCGCAAGGGTTTTCGACCGGGAGCGGGCGGCGCTCGATGCTCTCGAAGACGGCACCATCACCGCAGGCGACGCGGTGGTGATCCGCTACGAGGGTCCCAAGGGCGGGCCCGGAATGCGCGAAATGCTGGCAATCACCGGCGCCATCAAGGGCGCCGGTCTGGGCAAGGACGTGCTGTTGTTGACCGACGGTCGGTTTTCCGGCGGCACCACCGGCTTATGCGTCGGCCATGTCGCCCCCGAGGCCGTCGACGCCGGACCGATCGCCTTCCTGCGCGACGGCGACCGCGTCCGGCTGGACGTGGCCAACGCCACCCTCGACGTCTTGGTCGATGCCGACGAGTTCGCCGCTCGCCGTGCCGGTTTCACCCCGCTGCCGCCGCGGTACACCACCGGCGTGTTAGCCAAATACGTCAAGCTGGTCGGTTCGGCCGCGATCGGCGCGGTCTGCAGCTAGCCCCCTTTTATTGCGCGAACGTGCGTGTCCCCGGTCGACACGCCGAGCATTGAACCGGGAAGACGCACGCTCGCGCCGAACGGAAGGTGAGCCATGGACATCGCGGATCGACTGCGACTCGACGTCCCGATCGGCCAAGCCGGCATGGGCGGCGGACTGGCCGGCGCAGACCTGGCCGGTGCCGTCGCGAAAGCCGGCGGCCTGGGCACACTGGGGCTGGCGCCGCCCGGCCAACTGCGAGCGGCGATCGACCAAGTGCGGGCCGAGGCACCCGGCCGCGCCGTCGCGGTGAACCTGCTCATGCCGTTCGTGCGGCGCGGTCACGTCGACGTCTGCATCGACAACCGGGTTGACGTTGCGGTGGTGGCATTCGGCGGTGACCGTGACATTGTCGAGCGCCTGCGCGACGCCGGGATCTTCGTCTTCGTGATGGTCGGCACCGGCATGCAGGTCCGCGAGGCAATCGACTGGAGCGCTGACGGTTTGATCGCACAGGGCCGCGAAGCCGGCGGCCATCTGGTCGGAACCGTACCGGCGCTCGAGTTTTTACCCCAGGCGTTGGCGGCAGCCGGCGGCCGTCCGGTGTTCTCAGCCGGCGGCATCGCCACCGCCGCCGACACCCGCGCGGCGCTCGACAACGGCGCCGTCGGCGTCATCGCCGGCACGAAATTCCTGTTGACCAAGGAAGCCGGCGCACACCCCGAATACCAGCGACGCGTCATCAACGCCGAGAAGACAGTGGAAACCACGCTCTTCAGCGTGAGTTGGCCGTTACGGCACCGCGTTGTTCCGAACGCGGCCACCCGTCGCTGGTGCCGCGGCGACGGGTCCGCGAAGGCATTGCCCAGTGCCATCAGCGCCAGCAGTCGGTGGCTGTCCGTGCTCGCTAATCTCGACCCAGGCAAGCTCACCCGCCTGCAATCTGCTGCGCTGCCGGTATTCACACCATTGGCGCCGCTGGCGGGCATGCCGGATTCGGCGGTGGACTCTTGCGCCCTCTACGCCGGCGAAACCGCGTTGCGGATCAGCACGATCACGTCGGCTCAGCAGGCGGTCGAGGATCTGACGCCCTGACGGTCACTTGACCAACGCCATCGCGAAGCCGTCCCATTCTTTGGCGCCGACCGTCTGAATCACCGCGGTATCCAGCCGCGGATGCTCACCCATCACCTGCAGTGTCTGACGCACCACCTGCATCAAACGGTCATCGGGTTCCGGCGTCAAGATGTGCCCTTCACGAATCACGTTGTCCACCACGATGACTGACCCCGGCCTGGCCAGCCGAACCGCCCAATCCAGGTAGCCGAGGTTGTTTTCTTTGTCAGCGTCGATGAATACCAAGTCGAACGGGCCGCCGGTCAGCGTGGGCAACGTCTCCAACGCGGGGCCGACCACCACCTCCACCCGATCATCGACGCCGGCGCGGGACATGTTCGCTCGCGCCACCTCGGCGTGCCTGGGCTCATATTCCAGCGTCACCACCTGTCCGCCCGGACCGGCTGCGCGCGCCAACCAGACGGTGCTGTAACCACCCAGCGTCCCGATCTCCAGGATTCGCCGCGCCCGGATCGCACCGGCCAGTAGGTAGAGAAACTTGCCCTGTTGAGCCGAAACGGCGATCTGCGGTAGCCCAGCCGCCGCGCTGGCGTCCAGCACCGCGGTCAATTCCGGATCCTCGCCGACGACGGTGGTGTCCAGGAATGCGTCCACGTCCTTGGGATTTGGCTGCGGGGTCATGCGGTCCACGCTAGCGGATTGGCACCACAAAGTTCCGTCGCTGGGCTTTACGGCATACCCGTATGGGGTATATGGTGAGCAAGTGGTTGTCCTCGCCAGGGCAGGCACTCGGAAATACCCGGATCCCGCCGAGCAACTGGGGTCCCCGACACAGATAAGGGTGAAACACATGGGCAGCAACGAGGCAGAGACTGTTCTCACCTGTGGCCACGAGGGCTGCGGGTGCCGCGTTCGTATCGAGGTCGCATGCCATTGCGCCGGTGCCGGCGAACCGTACCGTTGCACTTGCGGCGATGAATTGGTCGCCGTCAGCTAGATATGGAATTCGCGGTCCGGGCTAGCCGGTCATCGCCCGAAGTGGCGGCCGGCTAGCTCGGTTTCCGCGGTCAGTGTCAACGCGCTCGCCGACGCGCCGATTGCCACCGCATACGAGCCCTCATCGATTCGCCAACTGCCGGCCTCCCCGTCATAGCGGGCCAGTAGCCTCGGGTCCGCCTCGATGGTGACCAGGCGAGTTTCGGCTGGCTCGAGTTCAAGTCGCTCGAATCCGAGCAATCGCATCCGTGGTCCCGCCGGTGCGGCCGTCAGATATAGCTGTGGCACGTCGGCGCCGCGGCGGTTGCCGGTGTTCGCCACGGTGAAGCTTGCGGTGACGGTGGCGCCGCCGCGCACTTGTAGATCGCGGTACTCGAAGGTCGTGTAGGACAGACCGTGCCCGAACGCGAACAGCGGAGCGCGGCCTTGCTTGGCGAACCACCGATAGCCGACCTCGGCACCTTCGGTGTAGTCGATGGTCGTTGGAGTGCCCCACGGCTCGCCCAGCCCCGGCAACTCGGGCCGCGGAGTCTGGCCCAGGTCGACGGGAAACGTGATCGGCAATCGGCCCGACGGGTTGACTTGCCCGGCAATGACTTCCGCGATCGCCTGGCCACCGCCCTGCCCCGGGTACCAGGCCTGCACAATCGCCCTGACCGCGTGGCGCCAGGGCATCTCGACCGGATTGCCGGTCTGCAGCACTACCACGGTATTCGGGTTGGCCTCCGCGACAGCGGCAATCACCGCGTCTTGACCCCAGGGCAGCGACATGTCGACGCTGTCGAGACCTTCTCCTTCCACGCGGACAGCGAAGACGATCGCGACATCTGCGCGTCGTGCCGCCACCGCCGCCTCCCCCGGACTGACACCGGGATCGAACTCCACCCGCGCGCCCGGGAGATGGGTTCGCAACTCGGTTACCGGCGACGACGGCAACACATAGAGGTTGCGCAGACCCCCGGGCCAGTCGAGCGGAACGACGTGAGCATAGCCACCGGGCGGAACCACGGTGCTCGACCCGCAACCGGCCACCACGCCCAGCTGCGCACATCCGCCGACCGTGACGATGTTGACACTTGATGAAAGCGGCAGCACCCCATCGTTTTTCAACAACACGATGCCCTGCCTGGCAACCTGCAACGCGATGTCATGGTGGACATGCATATCCGGCGTGGGCACGGGGTCCCATCGGTCGGCGCCGACAGCGTAAATGGATCGCAGGATCCGGCGCGTCATGTCCGAGAGACGCTTTTTGGGTAGCGTGCCTGCGGCGTAGGCGGCTTTGAGCTGGTCACCGAACGCCTCCGCCTGCCAGAACAATGCGTCAATCTGTGCTCCGGATTCCTGATCGAGGCCCTCAAGCGCGAACTCCCAGCTTCGTGTCGCGCCCCAGTCGGACATCACCCAACCGCGGTATCCCCAAGCGGTTTTCAGCACGTCGTTGATCAGGATGTCGTTGCCGCCTGCGTAGTCGCCGTTGACTTTGTTGTAGGCAGTCATCACCGCGCCGGGTTGTGCGCGCTCGATCGCAATCTCGAACGCTAGCAGGTCCGATTCGCGATGGGCCGACGGTTCGATAACGGCATTCAACCAGTGCCGGTTGGTTTCGCTGCAGTTCAGCGAGTAGTGCTTGATCGTGGATATGACGCCTTGCTGCTGGATGCCCTCGATTGACGCGGCGGCAATCGTGGCACTCAAAAGCGGGTCCTCGGAAAGGTATTCGAAGTTTCGGCCATTGCGTGGGTCTCGGGCGAGATTGATGCCGCCGGCCAGTAACACGTTGAAGCCGCGGCTGCGGGCCTCAGACCCGATCGCCTCTCCAGCGGCACGGGCCAGCTCCGGATCGAAGCCGGCGGCCAGCGCCAGACTGGCGGGCAGCGCGGTGGCAGTATCTCCGGGCCGGAAGCCGGGGTTGGTGATCCCCAGACTGGCGTCACTCATCAGCAGTGCCGGAACACCGAGGCGCGGGACGCCGGGCACATAACCGGCACTCATCGGGACGTCAGGCGGAATGCGCTCATCGCGCACCGGCAACAACTCGTTGGCACCCATCACACTGCGCAGCAGCGAAAACCGCTCGTCGTCGGTCATCTGCGCCTCGGCCTCGCGGGCACGAATGTCGACGTCGGTGTCGGTGGGGAGCACCGCGCCTATTTCGCTCACCCGCTCAACCGTAGCCCTACCGGACGCCCTCTCTGGCGTACACCACCCGCAACAGGTATCCGAGCTCCGGGCCCATCACCAACTCGGCCAGTGTGCACATGGACACCACGAACTGCGGCCCATGCGGCGGCTGCGCATCGCACAGATGATGCGTGATCTCGTGCAGCACCACCAGTTCGCGCATCGCCCAGTCGGCGGTGTCGCGATCTGGCACAGCAATAACCCCCGCGCCGTCATGATTTTCGTAGTGCGCCGCGGTGGCCGCCCGCCGAGAGCGCACCCTCAGCGGCAGGATGTGCGGCCACTGCTGCCGTACCGTCGGCAACGCCAGCACGTCGTCGACGTAGCGCTGCACCGCCGCAACCGAGGCAAAGCGAGCTTCGGGCGGTAAGGTCAACCGCCCGCCGAAGAATTCGACGTCGCCCGACCCGTGTTCAGCGGCGCGCTCGAATAGCGTCCGAACGAATTCCTCAGCGGCATAGACCTTCGAGCGCTGTGCGTCGCGGGGAGCAGAGTTTTCGGAGCTCACCGATCCAGCGCGGTGTGCGCCCCCGACAGCTCCGGACTGTTGCCCAGCCGCGCCCGCTTACCGGCCCGATCACCCGCCCGCCGCGCCGCCGAGGAGTAGCCCGCTGATGCCCGGCTGGCCTGCCAGGTACCGCGCGCTTTTGACGCCCCCCGGTAGTGGTCACGTAGCTCGATTTCTTTGTTGCGTAGCGCGATAGCGGTTCCCGGGGCACGGCCGCGGTCCTTTTTGGCTTCGCGCTGAGTCTGCTCACGGGTCTCGGTCAGTCGGTGACCGATCCGGGACCCGAACGCCAGCTGAAAATTGAGCCGCGCGGTGATCGTCGGGGTGGGCCGGTGCGCACCGGTAGCGATGTAGGCATCCGAGGCACGCACCATTTGGACCACCAGGCTCGCGTACAACGCATGGGTGGTGTCGATGTCCTCGGCGAACCCATAGGCATAGACGAACGTCGAATTCGACGCCACATCGCAGCGCACGTCGTTGGCGTGGGCGATCACCACGAACAGCTGCACATAGGTACGCAAACCCTTGGTGCCGGCATCGCCGATGCTGATGGTGCGCTGGACCGGCGTCTGCGCGGGCGTGCGCTTGGTGGCGTGCGATCGGGCTACCGCCAAGTCGATGGATGTCGCAGTCGCCAGCCGTTGCGCGGCCGCCATGAACGCCTCGGCCTCATGGACGTTGTCGGTGCCTTCGGCTTGTCGCAACAGTGCCGCGATCCGCGCCAGCATCTTGTCGTCGGTCATAGGCGCCGCTCCTCCTCATCGTCCCCTCGCAAGCTGGGGTGCCCCGGGCGCTCTGCATCGTCGCCGGCGCGGGTCATACCGCCAAGCTAGTAGACGGGGACGACATCGCCCTCCGGCTATTCACAGCCGCGCGTCGATCCAGGACACCACGTCGTCGAGCACCTGATCGCGCTCGGGTTCGTTGAATACCTCGTGGTAGAGCCCGGGATAGACCTTCAGCTCAACGTCGGGACTGCCCACCGCCTCGACCAGCCGGTGGCTGCCCTCGACGGTGATCAGCCGATCTTCGGAGCCGTGCACGATCAGCAGCGGCGCGGTCAGCGCCGGCGCGCGACGCGGCATCGTCTCGCCAACCAGCAGCAGCGCGCGGGCGATGCCGGCGGGAACCTTGCCGTGGTGCACCAACGGGTCGGTGTTGTAAGCGTCGACCACCGCCGGGTCGCGGGATATTGCGTTGGCGTCGAGCTCCTGCACCGGCAAACCCGGAGCCACGGCGCCGAGGGTCTTCGCCGTCAGCGCCAGCAACTTCGGCACAGCGGATTGTGCCGCGACGGCAGGCCCGGACAGCACCATCAAGTCGTAGTTGTCCGGGCGTTCGACGCCGTAGGCGAACACAATGCCGCCGCCCATGCTGTGGCCCAGCACAATGCATTTGCATCCCGGGTGCTCCTTGGCGGCGATGCTGACGAGGGTGCCAAAGTCGCCGGTGTACTCGGAGATGTCCTTGACCAGCACGCGCTTGCCGCCCGAACGGCCGTGCCCACGGTGATCGAGCGCATAGGTGACCAGGCCGGCCGCACCGAACCGCTGCGCAACGTGGTCGTAGCGGCCGGCGTGTTCACCCAGGCCGTGGGAGAGGACGACAACCGCGCGTGGTGCGGTGTCGGGGGTCCAGACGTCGTAGACGATGCGTACGCCGCCGACGCCGTCGAAGTTTCGTTCGGTACGGGTCGTAGTCATCACCGGCAGCATGTCACACGTTCTGCGTAGGCTCACTCGGGTGAGCCTGCTCGCAGAAGGCCTCGAAGGCGGCGATTTCTCCACCCACGCCGAACCCTACCGTCGTGAACTGCTCGCGCATTGCTACCGCATGACAGGTTCGCTGCACGACGCCGAAGACCTGGTCCAGGAAACCTATCTGCGGGCCTGGAAGGCCTTCGACCGTTTCGAGGGCAAGTCGTCGGTGCGGACTTGGCTGCACCGCATTGCCACCAACACCTGCCTGACTGCGCTCGAGGGTCGGGCACGCCGACCGTTGCCGAGCGGGCTGGGGGCGCCCAGCTCCGACCCGACGGCGGAGTTGGTGGAACGCACCGAGGTGCCCTGGCTGGAGCCGCTGCCCGACGCGTCGAACGATCCGGCTGACCCTGCGGTGATCGTCGGCTCGCGTGAATCGGTGCGGCTGGCGTTTGTCGCGGCACTGCAACACCTGTCAACGCGGCAGCGGGCGGTGTTGGTGCTGCGCGACGTGCTGCAGTGGAAGGCCGCCGAGGTGGCCGAGGCGATCGGCACGAGCACCGCCGCCGTCAACAGCCTCCTGCAACGGGCCCGCGCCCAATTGGACGCCGCCGGGCCCAGCGCCGAGGATCGCTTGGCTGCGCCGGATTCGGCGGAAACGCAGGATCGGCTGGCCCGCTACATCGCGGCGTTCGAGGACTACGACGTCGACCGGCTGGTGAAGTTGTTTACCACCGAGGCGATTTGGGAGATGCCCCCGTTCGTCGGCTGGTATCAGGGCCCGGGCGCGATCGCCACCCTGATCCGCCAACAGTGCCCTGCGCAAGCGGCCGGTGATATGCGCCTGCTGCCGTTGGTCGCCAACGGCCAGCCCGCCGCGGCGATGTACATGCGCGACGGCGACAGACATCTCCCGTTCCAACTGCAGGTGCTCGACGTGACCGACACCGGCGTCAGCCATGTCGTCGCCTTCCTCGACACCTCACTGTTCGCGAAATTCGGCCTGCCTGCCGGCCTTTGATTGGCATCACTCTCCGCTGCAGGGCATGGACGCAACTGGTCACTCGGTACCTAGACGTCAGAACAGCCGGCTGTCGGCTGGCGGGCCGACGACGGGGCGCACCGCTCCGGCGCCGGTGATCAGCGGAAGATCTAACGCCGAGAGCAGTCCAGGCTGCGCCTGGCACACCGCCGGAATGGCGTTCACCATTCGCGAGGCGCCGGCGATCCGCGCCCCCAGATCGTGATCATGGTCGTCGGCCATCTCGAACTCACAGCGCATGCTCGGCGAGCCCTCGATTTCCACGCGATACAGGCCGCGACCAGACGCCAATCCATATCCGAGATCTTTTGGCTCGATCGAAATGTGCGGCTGCGGCCACTCCGGCGCAATGTCGTCGCGCATGCGGGTGACGTGATCGATCACGAACGTCGGTCTTCCGTCGACGTGGCCGGTCAGAGTGGAGCGCATGGCGCCGATCGTGCCCGCTGCGATGTGGCCGGTCGGGGTGTCGAACGACTCGTTGGCCGCGACCCGCTCCACGTTCTCCTCGATGTGCTCGATCTCCACCCCCAGCCCGGCGCCGAGCTGGTGCAACACCGGACCCCAACCGAAAGTGAACATTCCCGGTTGCGCCGCGAACGCAGCGAACTCCGGCGGCTTGCCGAACCCGAGGATCTCGTAGACCGCCGCCTTGTCCGGATAGGTAGCGTAGTTGAACATTTCGGTCACCCGCACGCTTTCAATGACCCGC
This sequence comes from Mycobacterium sp. NGS48, assembly GCF_059812585.1. NCBI lineage: Bacteria > Bacillati > Actinomycetota > Actinomycetes > Mycobacteriales > Mycobacteriaceae > Mycobacterium > Mycobacterium sp. NGS48. The sequence goes on along the minus strand of NZ_JCALCY010000013.1, from coordinate 46,628 downwards.
GAAACCCCCGAAAGCATCAGCGGTAGAACGTCATTGGCGAACCCAGTGTCGATACCGGTGGTGAAAAGCGACGCACCGCCGGCCAGCGCGGCCTCGCACAGTGGCTCGGTGAACGCGGCGTCGACGGCCTCGGGGAACACCAGCGGAACCACCGAGCAGGACACCACGTTCTTGCCTGCGCGCAGAATCGACGCCATATCCGCGATCGCCTCCACCGGGCGCAGGTTGGCCGCCGCCGCGTAGACCACCGCGTCGGCGTCACCGGCGAGCAGTGCAGCGGGGTCTTGCGTTGCGGTCACCCCGACGGTGTCGATTCCGCACAACTGCCCCGCGTCGCTCCCCGCCTTCGCGTCGCTGTGGACCACCAGGTCGACCAGTTGCAACTTCGGATGGTCAATCACGCCGCGCAGGGCGATCAACCCCATCGATCCCGGACCCCAAACGCCAACCTTCAGCAATGCAGTCTCCTATTATTAGGACACAAATTCCAATATGCTGGCCAAATCGTAGGGAGGTGATCATGGCTTCGTCAATGGCCAAGTCGCCGCCCACTCGCCGAGTTATGGATGTCCTTGCTGCACTTGCCCATTCACACCAGGGTTTGACCTCGGCCGAGCTGGCCAAGATATGCGACATCAGCACCTCGACGTGTGCCCTGGTGCTGACCGAACTCGAGCGTCGTACCTGGGTGTCGCGGCGTGACCGGCGGTACGTGTTGGGCAGTGGCCTATTCGGGCTCGTGCACGGCCTGCGCACGCAGTTCCCGCTGCTCGATCGTGGCCGCGAAACACTGGTGTTTCTGCACCAGCAACTCGGCGCCGGGTGCTCGATGTCCAGAATCGGCGCGACCCATCTGACCACCGTCGACGCGGTGGGCCACGGCACCGACAGTGAACATGCCGTCGGCCAACGGTTCCCGATCGATCCGCCCTTCGGCCTGGTCGCTATGGCCTGGCGCGACGACGATGCGGTCGACGGGTGGCTGCGCCGCATCACTCCGCGGCTCAGCCGTGCCGATATCGCCGCACACCGGCAAGTCCTCGCCGACATCCGCGATCGCGGCTGCGGAGCATGGCGGTTCGACGACGCCCACGCCTCGCTGCACGATCGCCTCAGCGCCGTGCTGGCCTCGCTGGAGCCGACGGCACAAGTGACCCGCCAGCTCAGCACGCTGATGACGATGGTGACACTGCGCTCGGTAACCAGGACGCTCGAAACGGACTTGCCGTCAACAGAATTCGTTGTATTGCCGATCTTCGGCAGCACCAATCAGCCGGAATATCAAATCGAAATCCACCTGGGCCGCTCGCAGTCGTTGACGCTGAGCGAACTCGACGCGGCACTCACGCAGGCACAGACGCTGCTGGGCCGCGGGGTAGCCTGACCCGCCATGGGGCGCGTAGACGGAAAAGTCGCACTGATCAGTGGCGGCGCCCGCGGCATGGGCGCTGCGCACGCGCGGGCATTGGTTGCCGAAGGAGCGCGGGTGGTCGCCGGCGACATTCTCGACGACGAGGGCAAGGCGCTGGCTGAGGAACTGGGCGCCGCCGCCCGGTTCGTCCACCTCGACGTCACCCAGCCCGACCAGTGGAAGGCGGCGGTGGAGGCGGCGACGGGCGAGTTCGGCATCCTGAACGTGCTTGTCAACAATGCCGGCATCGTCAACGGCAACACGCTGCAGAACTTCCCGCTTGCCGACTGGCAGAAGATCATCGACATCAACCTGACCGGGACATTCCTGGGCATGCAGGCCGCCGTCGAACCGATGATCGCGGCCGGCGGTGGGTCGATCATCAACATCTCGTCCGTCGAGGGCCTGCGCGGCAGCCCCGGTCTGTACGGCTACGTCGCCTCCAAGTTCGGGGTACGCGGGCTGGCCAAGGCCGCGGCGCTGGAGTTGGCGCCGCACAATATCCGGGTCAACTCGATTCATCCGGGCATGATTCGCACCCCGATGACAGCGGGCATCCCCGAGGACTTTCTGCAGATCCCGTTGGGTCGCGCAGCCGAACCCGGCGAGGTGTCCGCCTGCGTGGTGTACCTGGCCTCAGACGAGTCGTCGTACTCCACCGGTGCGGAGTTTCCCATCGACGGAGGCCTGACGGTCGGGGTTCCACACAAGACCATGTAGGGCACCATATGAGCAGCTCAGGCGATAAATCAGGGGCTGTTCTGTAACGTGTTCTGGCTCGTTGGCTAAGATCGCTCGGATGAAGACCAAGGGCGCACTGCTATGGGAGCTGAACTCGCCATTCGCAGTCGACGAGATCGAGGTCGGCGATCCCGTCGACGACGAGGTTCAGATCAGGATGCATGCCGCGGGCATGTGCCACTCCGACTACCACCTGACCACCGGGGCCACCCCGATCGGACTACCCGCTCTCGGCGGCCATGAAGGCGCCGGCGTCGTCACCAAGGTCGGCAAGGGAGTCACCGGACTGGAAGAGGGCGACCACGTCATCCTGGCGTTCATCCCGGCCTGCGGTGCCTGCCCGCCCTGCCTGAAGGGCTTCCGGTCACTCTGCGATCGCGGCGCGGTGTTGTTGGGCGGCAAGGCGATCGCCGACGGCACTTCCCGGGTGCGCGCCGGGACTCATGACGTGTCGCCGATGAACCTGCTCGGCACGTTCGCCCCCTACATGACGGTGCACAAGGATTCCGTGGTCAAGATCGACCCCGACGTGCCGTTCGAGTCGGCGGCGATCCTGGGTTGTGCGGTGCCGACCGGATTTGGATCCGCGACCAACGTCGCGCAGGTGCAGCCCGGTGAGACGGTGGCGATCGTCGGTGTGGGCGGCATCGGGATGAGTGCGCTACAGGGCGCGGTGCTCTCCGGAGCCAAGCATGTCATCGCGATCGACCCGGTGGAGTTCAAACGTGAGCAGGCCATCAAGTTCGGCGCCACCCATGTCTATCCGTCCATGGCCGAAGCCATCGCCCCGATGATCGACCTCAGCTACGGCCTGATGGCCGACAAGACCATCATCGCCGTCGGCGAGATGCGCGGGGAGATGATCGAAGAGGCGATGATTCTGACCGCCAAAACGGGTACCTGCGTGGTGACCGGCATGGGCGCTATGACCGACGTCGACGTCAAGCTCAACTTGTTCCTGTTCACGATGTTGCAGAAAACGTTGAAAGGCAACATCTTCGGCGGCGGCAATTCGCACATCGAAACGCCGCGGCTGGTCGGGCTGTACAAGTCCGGGCTGCTGAAGGTCGACGAGATGGTCACCAACACCTACCGGCTCGAAGACATTAACGACGGCTACCAGGACATGCTCGACGGCAAGAACATTCGCGGTGTCATCCAATACACCGAGGCCGACTGGTAAAGGTTCACGGGCGGGTACCGTGGAGCCTGTGCCTGCCACCGTCGACATCAGACGTGCGCAGGACCGTGCCGTCACCAAGACGTCCTGGCTGAACTCACGGCACTCGTTCTCGTTCGGTGATCACTACGACCCGGACAACACCCACCACGGCGTGCTGCTGGTCAACAACGACGACATCGTCGAACCGGGTTCGGGCTTTGACATGCACCCGCACCGTGACATGGAGATCGTCACCTGGGTGCTGGACGGCGCACTGGCCCACCGTGATTCGGCAGGCAATTCCGGAGTGGTGTACCCGGGTCTGGCGCAGCGCATGTCGGCCGGCAGCGGCATCCTGCATTCGGAGAAGAACGACTCTGATAGCGAGCCAGTACATTTCGTTCAGATGTGGGTGACGCCCGACCAATCTGGCGCCGCCCCCGGCTACCAGCAGGACGAGGTCGGCGACCAATTGCTGGCCGGCCGGCTGGTCACCATCGCCTCCGGCATCCCCGGCCATGATGCCGCGATCACCATCGGCAACCGTTCAGCGGCTCTACACGGCGCGCGGCTGCGTCCCGGTGAGGCAGTCGAATTGCCGTCGGCGCGCTATGTGCACCTGTTCGCGGCGCGCGGCAGCGTCGACGTCGAAGGCCTCGGCAAGGTCGTCGACGGCGACGCTGTCCGCTTCACCGATTCCGGCGGGCGCCGGCTAACCGCCGGTGAGCCGTCAGAAATCCTGGTCTGGGAGATGCGTACCGGGTTGGGCGGCTAGCGCCGAAGCCCCATCCGGCGCCCGCCGACCTGGCTGCCACTGCGCCCGGTGATGCCCACGTAGATGGCAATCAGCAGGACCGCGACAGCGACGCCGACCAAGAAGGGAATGACTTCCCACCCTCCGTTTGCGTTGGTGTATCCAAGCTTGTAGGTCAGCCACGATCCGACTAACGAACCGACGAAGCCGAGCAGGATTGTCATGATGATGCCGATGTGTTGCGGGCCCGGCATTACCAGGCGCGCAAGTGCGCCGACGATCAATCCGATGACAATGGCGCTGACGATTGTTCCAATCATTGCTGCTCCTCTGTTTGCCGCCGAAGCGTCCTCTGACGCCATCGTCAACCGGGAGTTCCCTCTTTTGCGGATCTCCTAACGTGGCGGCGTAATCACCACCCGCCGTCTTCCGCCGACATAGGGTAGGCCCGACGACAGGAGCGGGTATGCCTCAACCTCAGCACCACGCAGCGGCCACCGTGAAAGCGACCCGGACGGTGCGGTTCTGGGCGGTGCCGATTGTCGTCACATTGGCCGTATTGTCAGCACTGGCCGCCTTGTACCTGGGCGGCATCCTCACACCGATGACCAGCCTGCGGCACTTTCCGGTGGCGGTCGTCAACCAGGACGCCGGACCGACGGGTGCGCAGGTCGTCAAGGGTCTGGTCGCCGGCCTGGACAAAGACAAATTCGACGTGCGCGTCCTAACCCGCAAAGAGGCCCTGCACCAACTGGACACCGCAAAGGTCTACGGCGCGGTGGGGATACCGCCCAACTTCTCGTCAAAGTTGCAGACCTTCGCGAAAAACGTGGTGGCCCCAGGCGGCATCGACCGACCGGTTATCGTCGTCTCGACGAACCCGCGGGCCGGTACGTTGGCTTCAAGCATCGCCGGTCAGACACTTTCCCGGGCCACTGACGCGGTCAACCGCAAAGTGGGCCAACGGCTTTCGGAAGAAGTCTCGCTGCAGACCAACGCCGCGCCGATGGCCGCCGGAGTCACGGCGATGCTGGCCAACCCCATCGATATCCAAAGCGAAGTTTATAAGCCTCTTCCCAATGGCACCGGCAACGGCCTTTCCGCGTTCTACTACGCGCTGTTGCTCTTGCTGGCCGGCTTCACCGGCAGCATCGTGGTCAGCACACTGGTGGACTCGATGCTCGGTTATGCGCCAGCCGAATTCGGGCCGGTATACCGGTTCGCCGAGCAGGTCAACATCTCGCGGTTCCGCACGCTACTGGTCAAATGGGCGTTGATGGTGGTGTTGGCACTGTTGACGTCTGCCGTCTACATGATGATCGCCAACGGGTTGGGCATGCCCATCCCCCACGGCCGCGCGTTGTGGCTTTACGGGGTGTTCGCGATCGTCGCGGTCGGCGTGACGTCGACGTCGCTGATCGCCGTGCTGGGTTCCGTTGGCCTCCTGGTCAGCATGTTGCTGTTCGTCATCCTCGGACTGCCGTCAGCGGGGGCGACCGTTCCATTGGAGGCCGCGCCGCCGTTCTTCGGTTGGCTGGCCAAGTTCGAGCCCATGCATCAAGTCTTTCTCGGCGCGCGGGCACTGCTATACCTCGATGGTCATGCCGACGCCGGATTGACTCATGCGCTGATCTTGACGACGATCGGATTGGTGATCGGCCTGCTGCTTGGCGGCATCGTCACCCGGATCTACGACCGTCGGGGTTACCACCGGATTCCGGCTGCGGCCGAACCATCGGCCAGCGGGCAACCGCCGGACCGTGGTGACGCGACACCAACGGAGGAGCCCGCGTCCGGCGCCGACGAAACGACGCCCGCTTCCGAGTAGCGCTCAGTCCGGCCGGGCGGTCAACTCGCCGGAAAGTCCAAGCAGCGGAACGTCATTGCGGCGCGGCCAAAGCGTCATCCGATCGTTACGCAAGTTGACTCTGTTATAGGCGTGGTTAATGGTGTGCTTGTTGTATCGACGTCCGCGCCGAAAGGTCCCCCCGTGTCGACTCTCGCCGTCACCTTCCGGCGCATGGCAGCTTGCTGCGCCGTGGCGATGTTGTGCGTGGCCGTGGCCACCAGTGTGGGGCAACCGGTGGCCCGCGCCGAGGCGCGGGATTTGCTGGCCAGCGCCATCGCCGGGACCCGGGGTTCCTACCTGGTGTACAACTTCGGCGCCGGCCACCCCGCGCCGATGCTCAATGCCGGCGGCAGCTGGTACGACGGCACCAGTGGCGGCCATTTGATGATCATCAAGGCTGCCTCGCAACGTCTTTCACCGCACTTGCTGGTGGACAGCCACCGCGGTGCGCAATCGCGGTGTGAACGTACCCCCGGAGCGCGTACCGGCGACGGGCTGATGCAGGCCTCCGAGATCTACTCGCCGCTGCAGGCTTGGCAGCTGCTGGGCCAACCGACAATTGCCATCAACGCCAACTTCTTCGACGTGCGGGGCCAAAAGGGCGGGTCGTGGCGGTCGACGGGCTGCAGCTCGCCGCTGGGCGCCTACGTCGACAACACCCGCGGCCAAGGCCGGGCCAACCAAGCGGTCACCGGCACGGTGGCCTATGCCGGCAAACAGGGCCTCTCGGGCGGCAACGAGCACTGGAGCGCCTTGGCAACGATGATCATGCCGACGCGCGGTGCGCCATTCGTGGTATGGCCCAGAGGCGGTCGGGACGGCAGGGACTACGACGCCGCCACCCCGGTCGTACAGGGCTTGGTGGACAAGGGCGAGCCGTTCGTCGCGGTGAGCGGGCTGGGTCTGTTGTCGCCCGGCAGCACCGGCCAGCTCAACGACGATGGCCCGAGCGCGGCACGTACGGCCATCGCCTACTCCAAGCCCAAAGACGAGATGTATGTGTTCCAGGGCGGCAGCTACACACCAGATAACATCCAGGATCTGTTCCGCGGATTGAACAGCGACACTGCGGTTTTGCTCGACGGCGGTGGATCGTCGGCAATCGTACTGCGCCGCGACACCGGCGGCATGTGGGCCGGCGCCGGGGTTCCCAAAGGGTCCTGCGACACCCGCCAGGTACTGTGCGACTCCCGTGAACGGGCACTACCCAGCTGGCTCGCGTTCAATTAAGCCGCGTCAGGGTCGGCCGAACCGAAAGATCAGCAGGCTCACCGTGACCACAGCGGCGGCCAATCCGATCACCGGCGCCACCATGACCCGAGACAGCGTCGCGCCCAGAATGGCACCACCGCACATCGCGGCGATCACGCTGTAGCGCAGCTTTTCACGTTCACCGCCGCCGCCGGCAAGCCGGCTGTCTACTCCGAGGCCGACGACGGTCGACGTCAGCACGGTGGTGGTGAGCTCCTGGATGCGGAACTGGCGTGCGGTGGCGTTCTGCACGCCGAAAGTCAGTGCCAGGCCGGCGATCAGGATGAGTTTCGTATTGGAGTGATAGTTCAGGATGCCGGTGCCGGCCAAAATTGACAGCACCACCAAGATGGTGACCTCCAAGCCGAGTGCCGCTGTCAGCCACCGCCGGGTCTGGTGTCCGAGGATGCGAATCAAGCGGCCGCCGAGCACAGTGCCGACGAGGAACCCCGCGAAGGCGACGACCGCTGCGGTCAGGTCGACGCCGGCGCTCGGCACGAACCAGAAACCCAGGAAGATGACATTGCCTGTCATGTTCGCGACGAACACGTGACCGAGGATCAACACACTGATCGCGTCGACCAGGCCGGTGGCGAAGGTCAGCAGCAGCAGCGCCGCAACGGTCAGTCGATCGGATACCGGCGAGACGATCGCGCCAGCAGCCATCGGGGCCAGTACCTTTCGGTGAGCTGCCTTACACGTGGGGCGTCAAATCCAAGGAGGTGATGGTGTTCATCTTGGTCACCAACCAGCGCGCGTGGTCGCGTTTCATCATCAGCCGGTAGGACAGGTACCTCAGCGTCGGAACGTTTTTCGTCAGTGGGCTGGTAGATGTTGTATTGGTGTACACGATCGCGGTGGCGTTTGTCGGGTTCAGAGATTCCACCGCTGCACCGGTGACCTCAGTGGTGTTGGTGATCTGCGCTTGCTTGTTGGGCGGGACGACCGCATCGATGTATTTGCGGTACTGGGCTTCGAAATCGCCGCTGAGGTACTGCGCCGAGCGATCAGCCAGTTTATCCATGTTGTCCGGATTGTAGGTCCACAATGTCGTGATCGCGTTGGCGGCAGTGCGCGCGACTTGCAGCTTGGTAGCCACGGTGGCGCGATCGGTCAGGTATGGCTGTAGGGTCGCACCGGCGAACGCTGCAGAGCCTACGAACAGTACGGCCGCAGCGGCTACAGCAATGGCAAGCCGCCGGCCGGCCGGTCGTCTGGCGGCGGTTTCCGCGGCCGGTAATTCGTCGACATCTCCTTCGCGCTCGGTGTCGCCGTCAGTGTCTTGCGCTTCGTCGACGCCGATCTGGTCAGAACCGCCGTTGGCGGGCCGAGTTGCGGCCTCGTTACTTTCGACGCTTTCGGCCCCCTCTTCGGCCGAGGGTTCATCGTGGGACGCCGCCAATTCGGGTGGCTGGGCGTCTGGTTCGGCAGCTTCGGTCTCGGCGGTGGCGTCGGGCTCAGGCACGCTGGAGGCCGAGCCGACTTCCTCGGTTCGAGCCGCCGTGGCCTTATTGCGGCCTCGACGAAGCCGCGCCCACCGGCGCTTCCGATGTGGCGGGCGGTTGTTTGTCAGAGCACTTGCTGGAGGCTGCTGATCTTCCACTGGTCGCCTTCCCGCTGAGCGGTTAACACCCAACGATTCGTGTTCTCGATTGTTTGCTTTCCGTCGGGCGACTTATACGTGACTTCGGTGGCCACCAGCAGGTTTGCGCTGCCGTCGTCATTCCACCTTTCAACGCCGGCTTCCAGAGCAGTGCCCTTGGTAGGCTCAGCTTGGGCGACGTGAAGGAGGACCTGGTTCTCCTTTTCACGGTACTGCTTGGCGAAATCACCTGTGCCCTGGGCCAATAGCCCCTCCACGTAGTCGTTGGCGTGAAACGGATCCAGCGTCGTGAAGCTTGTCATGAACGACCGAGCGAAGCCGAGCACGTCGACTTCCTTCATCGCTGCCTGGTGGTGCGACCTGTGGTCGACCAGGATGAGCGAGGACGACGTGATCGCGCCTGCCGCAAGCAGCCCGGCGACGGCGATCGCCATGGGCGCGGCCCACTGCCGCGACGGTTTCCACCACTGGCGCGGTAACCTCAACCGCCGCGCCGTTAGGCGCGACCACAGCGATGTTTTCGGTATCCGCTCGATGAGGAGCGGCTCTTCGCCAAGCTGAATTCGGCGGCGGGGGCTCATTTTGCGCTCTTGGGTGGTTTGGGTTTTGTGACCACCGACAGGTCGTCGACGAGCCAGCGCGCGTCTGTGCCTTTGACAAACGAAACCCGAACGGTGGCGGTGATGTAACGCTCCCGGTCCTCCCCGCCGCGGTGGCCCTGCAAAAACAACAGCATCGTCGCCCGATCCGGCGTCGCGGACAGCACTGCGCTGTTGGTCACCCAATACTCGTTGACGACGGGGTGGCCCTTTTGCACTTCCTCCTGCTGGGCAGCCAACTGCGTCCGGTATTTGTCGGTCGTCAGCGACAGCGCCCGAGCGAAATCCTCCTGCAACGATTTCGGCTCGTAGGTCAGCATCTCGGTGACAATCTTCGGTCCCTGCGCCTGGATCGCGGCGCGGGTCTGGTCGGACCCACGATCATGCAGGAAGACCACCGTGAAGCTCAACGCGGCACCGCCTACGCACAGCAGCACCGCGCCCGAGACCACGATTGCGGCGAGTCGCCGGATGCTGCCGGGCCGCTGATCCGGTCGGACGCGACGCACCTCGGTGCGCAGCAGCAAGTCGGCGAAGGTCCGTCGGCGCGCGTCCCACAGCGGCCATAGCCAGCCCACGAATACCGAGATGGTGTCCAGTAGGTGGGCGAGGTCTCGCAACAGCAACCGCCCCAGTCCGGGGGAACCCCCGTCTGGGCACACAACGGAGATTCCCATGAGGGCACGGCCCAGGCTCCAGCCGCGGTTCGCCGGCCACACCGTCCGGTTGATCAAAGTCAGCAGTATCACGGTCGCTGAGACCGAAATGCATAGCCACCACCACGTGCTGCGCACCGGCACCGCCAACGAGACCAACGCCATCGTCGCCACTACGGCAACGCCAGGCAACACATCGGTGACGAACGCAGCCGCGCGGATCTGCCAGCGCGCCAGGTTATTCGGCGCTGCCGCTTCGAATTCCGGCGTGGTCTCGGTCTCTTCGAGCACCACCGTCACTTCGCCACCTGCTCAAGCTTGGCAATCCGGTATTCGCCTTCAGCGGGTACCATCGTCACCCGCAATCGGTAGCCCACTTCTCGGTCCTGCGCTTCACTGTTGGACACTTTTACTCGGAGTGCCACCAGCACGTCGACCGGCCCCTCACCACTGCTCCGTTCCGCCGCCGCACGCAGATCGGACACCTGGACATGCACGTCCGCAGCCTGATACGCCTGGACGAACAGATTGCTGTAGAGAATCGCTTGGCTGCGGAAATCGCCGGTGGCGCAGTCGATGATCTTCTGTTCGCTGGCAACCAACGCACCGATGTCGGGGGCCTGGGTTGCCGCGACGCAATCCTTTGCGGCCTGTACGGCTTCCGCGTCGTTGCGCGCGATGGCCTGGCTCTCCTGGTTGGCGCGCAGCGCGAAATAGCCACCGGTACCGACAGCGCCGGCCAACACGAGAAGCGCCGCGGTGATGCCGATCAACCACCGTCGTCCCAGACGCGAGGAATTCCGCTCGGCAACAAGAGAGTCCCCTCCCTCGGAGTCATCGTCGGCGGTTGCCTCGGTACTGGCCTGGTCGGCTCCTACCTCGGATTCGGACGAATCCTCGCTCTTTACCTCCGAAGACGACGAATCGTCGGCATCGGTTGGGTTCAGCCGGCTGGCGCCAGCATCTCCTTCCATCCGTCGTCTCCTGTGCTGCTCGAGTTATTGACCGAGTACTTAACGCCGTCGGGGCCGGTCAGCTCACCGCTCTGCGGACTATAGACCGCGGTGGGGCCCCCGCTCGGAGTGTAGACACACGGGTTGGGCTGCTGGCCGTTGCACTGGACGGTACCCGAGCCCGGCCGCTGCAGCGGATCGTTTTTCGGCGGCGGCGTCAGCCCTTCTGGCGGCAGCTTGTTGGCGGGCAGTGGGTTCAGACCGTTGTTGATCGACGGCGCCGGTATCACCTGGCCGGGGTTGACCGGCTGATCGCAGCGGGCACCGGGGGCCGGGCAGTTGAGGATCTGGTTCGGGTCGCCGTACCACGGGTTGGTGCCCATCGGCTCGTAGGGTTTGCCACTGCGGCACTCCTTCGGCGTCGCCGCGCGTTTACCGGGAACGTCGACGCACTCGATGTTGCGCACTCCGCGCACCGAATTGGAGGGGGCGTCCTGCGGGATTTTGCAGTACGCGCCTTTGGGGTGGGGAATCAAGCTGGTGTCCGCTGGTGATCGCCACTCCGCTGCCGAAGGCCACCCGGTCAAACATGGCGGCGGTTGATTGATCGCAAACCCGAGGTCCAGCACAAGCGTGTGGTCTTTCTCGAACGGCACGGAGATCGTCTGGATGAACGAACCAATCTGCGGCAAGATCGTCAGCGCCTGCTCGACGCCGGGGTGGTAGCGCTTGAGCATCTCGATCACCACCGCGAGATTGGCCAGGGTCTGCGGCAGCGACTCCCGCAAGTCGCCCAATGCCGCGTCGAGGTCATCGGCGGTCGGCGCCGCCTTCGACAGCACGCTTTCCAAATCCTGGTCCTTTTCCGCGGCCTGGGCGCCCAAGACGTTCAGGTTGCGCGCCCAGCGTTCGATCGCGCTGCTGGAATTAGCCTGGCTGTCCAGGATCGGCGTGGAGTTTTGGATGATGTCATCGACGTCGCGGATATTGGTTTTGAAGTCACCGGCGATTGCCTGGGTGGCGTCGACCAACCGTTGCAGCGCGGGCCCCAGCCCGCCGACCGCTTGCGCGGTCTCGTCGAGCAGCGAGGCGATTTTGTCTTTGGGCAGCACTTCCAACCCGCGGTTGGCGGCGTCCAGCGCCGGCCCGATCTGGCTGGGCACCGTACCTTTGGTGATGGTCTGTCCGGGCGAAAGGAACTTGCCCGGATCGCCTGTCGACACCAGGTCCAGGTACTGCTCACCGACCGCGGACACCGAATGCACGTTCGCCGACGCATCGACCGGGATCTTGTAGCGGCTATCGATGCTCATCGTCGCCTGTGCGCCCCGTTCGGTCGGCTCGACGGCGGTGACCTTGCCGATGGTGACACCGCGATAGGTCACGTTGGCCGTGGAGTACAGGCCTCCCGACGCCGGCAGGTCGGCCGTCAGCTCGTACTGGCCGATACCCACCAGGCTCGGAATCCGCAGGTAGTACCAGCCCAGCACCACCAGGGCGATCACCGTGATGGCGCTGAACAGGACCAGCTGGCGTTTGATGAAACGGGTCAGCATATCGCCCTCTCCACCAGTGGTCCGCCGGGGGCATCGTTGGGGTTCGGCGTGTAGCGGACATCGGGAATCATCGTTTCGGGATCGCGACCATACGACTGCTCGAGCGCCCGCAACGCACCGGACAGCCCGGTGCCGGTGAGGAACGCATTGTCAACGGTCGACAACGTCGCGTCGAGATTGATCGACGAATTCATGAAGTCACCCCGAATCAGCTTCGGAGCGGTGTCGAGGTCGAACGGCACGGTGGCGAGGATCTTCAGCACACCGAGCAGATGAGGCGCGGCGCGGCCCAGTTCCCGCAGCGGGCACTGCAGCGACTGCAGGTTCTGATGCAGTGGGCCCCGGGTTTCGGACAGGTACTGGTCGGCGGCCTGGCTGAGCCGGCCCACCGCATCGGTGGCGTTGATCAGCAGTTGTTGCTTGTCGGCGAAATGCTTGATCAGTGGCGGGAATTCGGTCAGCACCCGATCCACGACCTCCGACCTATCGCCCACGTAGGCCAGCAGCCGGTTGGTGGAATCGATGGCGTGGGTGATGTCGTCGCGTTGCTGGTTGAGCTCGGCGGTAAAGGTGTCCAGTTTGCCGAGGAACGCGCGGATCTGTGGCGCGCGACCGCGCAGCATGTTGTTGACCTCGTTTTGAAGCACCTCGAGGTTCGGGATGCCTCCGCCGCGCAATATCATCGCGAGGCCGGCCAACGTGCGCTCGATGGTCGGATACGCCGACGAGTTCTTCAGCGAGATGGTGTCGCCGTCTTTCAGCGGTTGCGTCGACGCATTGGGCGGCGCGGACAACTCAATGTGCTGAGAGCCCAGCAGGCTGGTCTGGCCGATCTTCGCGGTGGCGTTCCTCGGCAGCTTCACACCTTTGTCCAAGCCCAGCGTCAAAGTGGCAACCCAATTCTTGAGCTTGATGTCGCGGATCGAGCCGACTAACACGTCGGCCACCAGCACCTTGCTGTTGCCGTTGATCGCGAGCGTGTCCGGCACCTGTACATAAATGGTGTAGGAACCGGATCCGCTACCCGGGCCGCCGGGGATCGTCACGTTGGAGAGACCACGCCACCCGCACGAGCTCAGCATCAGCGCGGCCACCAACAGAGCCAGCCCCTCCCAGACCCGGCAGCGTGCCCAGCGCATTACCCGATTCACTGACCGCCTCCTGTCGATGCGGCCGCCTCAGCGGGCAGCGGCGGTCCTGCGGGTCCCGGCCCCGACACCGGCGCCGGCGTCGGGGCGACGGGACCGGGCACCACGTCCGGTCCGGGCGGCGGCGGCGAGATCGGTTGCGGATTGCCGGGCTGCCCGATATACGGCAGTGGGCCGGGCTCCTCGTTGTACGCGTTCGGCGGCCCAGGCGGGGTTTGATACTGCGATTCAACGGGTTCGATGTCCGGGCCACCCATCAGTTCGGCCAGCGATTCCGGGGTCAGCAGGCCCTCCGTGATCGGGCCTACCTGTACGCCCTGCATCCCGGGCGCCGTGATCCACCCGTGCTGGGTGTTGCGGTGCGAGAGTGCTGTGTCGGGCACCCAGATCCCGGGGACGGTGGTGTCCTTGTAGCCGGGCGGTGGTTGCAGCCGCGGCTCGGAGTAGGCGACCTGCTTGGGTAGCGTCGCGGCGGTGGTGAACGGGTTCAACCCGAACGGTATGTAGTTGAACTTGATCGCATCGAGAATCGGCGCCAGGTACTGGGCACAGATTTCGGCAGATTCCTGGTAGCCCAGCCGGCTGCCCGCCTGGATCGTACTGCAGATCAACTGCATTGGGTTCGCGAAGCCGATGGCACCGAGGAGTGACACCGGCTGGGCCACGACGGCGCCCTGTGCCGGGTGGTAAATGTTAACCCCATTCGCCAGTGCCGTCGGCAATACGTGCAACAAGGTTTCCAAAGCGTCCAATGGTTCGGGTTGGAGCAGCGCGTTGGTCACGTCGGCGAGGTTGTTGACGTCGTGCGTCAGCACCTCACGGTTCTTGGCGAGGAACGGGCGAAGAGTCGTGAGCAAACCGTCGAACTGCTGTATTGCGTTGGCCAGGTCCCGGTCGGAGCCGGTCAGGCTGTTGGTGAATTTGGCCAGGTTGGTGTTGAGCGCAACGAACTTCTGGTCGTCCTCGTGCAGCGCGTTGACGAACAGCGCCAGACTGCGCACCACGGCGAAAAAGTCGCCGCGGCCCTCGTTGAGCGCGGTCAACGACCGCGAGAGGCTGTCCAGCGTGGCGTTGAGTTGCTTGCCCTTGCGGGACAGCCCGTCGGCGAACGACTCGATGACCTCACCGAACGGTCCCTTGGGCTGCTCCTTGGTGGGCCCGAATTTGTCGATGATGTTGGTGACGCTATTGCGCAGCGCGTCCCACTCGGTCGGCACCTGGGTGCGCTCGATCGGGATCACCGCGTTATCGCCCATCACCGGACCACCCCGATACGGTGGATCCAATTGGATGTTCCGGGCCGCCACCAGGGTGGGGTTGAGGATCGACGCCTGCGCGTTGGCCGGCACCTTGTACTTATTGGAGTAGTGGAAGGTCACCTTCATCTTGTCGCCGGCCGGCTCGACCTTGTCGATCGCACCCACCTTCACGCCCATGATCCGGACTTCGTCCCCGGAATAGAGCGCGTTGGCTTCCGGGAAGTAGGCCACCACGGTGTTGTTGACCAACTTCTTGTAGAGCTGAATCCCAACGAAGCCGACGACCAGGGCAAGCACAATCACGAGCGAGCCGATGATCACCGACGCCCGTGACAGCTTGGGCAGCCGCAGGTTGCGGATATCAAAAATGGTGCTCATGGTGGCGGGCTACTCCCCCCTAGGCTGCCTCCGCCTCCGCCGGGCTGGCTTCCCCCCACGCCGGGCGGGATGAACGGAGCTGGCAGCTGTTGTCCTGGTCCGGGTGGCGCTGCGGGTCCGGGTGGCAGCCCGGGCGCGAATGTCGACGGCGGTGGGGGCGGACCGGCCGGCCCCAGCGGCTCACTGCGCGACCCGGGCGGTCCCGGCGCGATCGGCACCGGGGTGCCGGGAACGTCCGGAGGCGCATCGCCCGGTCGCCCGCCGATCGGGATTCCCGGTGTCGGCGGCAGGCCGTTGGAGTTCGGCGGTGACGAGAGGACATCGGGCAACACCGGATACGGCCCATTAGGCCCGTACGGCCCCAGCGCTTGGTCGAGGCCCGCACACGGCATCGGGTTCCACGGCCGCGGCAGCAGGTCCGGCGTCGGCGTGTACGAGCACGGCGATCCCGGCGCAACCGCCGGTCCCGGATGATCCGGGATGCCCTCCAGCACCGGTGGCGCCGGGGGTGGCGCACCGTTGGGGAATCGGGTGCCGTTGGGGTCGGGGAACCGGAACGCCGGCAGGCCCGCGTTGCGCCAGAATTCCTCGGGATCGATGCCGCGCTTCTTGAACGCCGCATCCACCCACGGCTGCAGGACCTGGTACGGCGTCAGCAAAAACTGTTCCAGCGATACCTTGAAGTACGGTCCCGACGCGACAGTTTCGTTGAGGGCGGTGACGTGAGTGGAGAGCATGGAGACCGTTTGAACCAAGTCCTCCTTGCGGGCCATCAGCAGGTCGCTGACGCTACGCAATTGCTCCAGCACGTGGTTCAGGTTGGGGTTGTCGTTGATGAGCCCCTGCACCTGGGTCGAGAACGCAGACACATTACCCAGCAGCGCGCTGATTGCCCGGCTGCGCTCGTTGAACGCGGCCAGCAGCGTGTTGGCGTTGACGAACAGCCGGTCGACCTGTTCGCTGCGATCACCCAGCACGCTGGCGATCTGGTTGGCCTGCGCGAGTAAGTGCGTGATCTGCTCGTCGCGCTTGCCGATGGTGTCGGAGAATTTCTCCACCCCTTTGAGCGCGTCGCTCAGGTGCGGGTAGGTCTCATCGACGGTCTCCGTCAACACATGCAGCGATTGTTTGACGGTGTCGACGTCCCAGCCCTCGGCGGCCCTGGTGACGTCGAAGAACGCGTCGTAAACCTGATACGGGGTGGTGCTTTGCCCCAGCGGCAGCGTGGCGTTCGCCCGCAGTGTCTGGGTGCCGCGCGGCTCGATCTCGAGCACCTTCCGACCCAGGATGGTGTCGGTCTTGATCGCCAGCCGGCTCTCGGTGCCGATGGTGTTGGCCCCGGTCGTGAACTTGATCACGACGCGGTCGCCGTCGATCTCGATCCCTTGTACGTCGCCGACGTTCATGCCGGCGATGCGCACCCTGTCGCCCTTGTGCAGTTGACCGCTGTCCGGGAACTGTGCGTAGTAACTCGGCTTGGCGAACAGCATCGGCACGCTGGTGAGGCTTTGACCGACGGCGGTGGCGAGCACCACCACGATGATGCCCATGAGTCCAATCCGGAGGCGGTTGGGAGGTTCCAGCGTTCTCATTGCGGCGTGCACCTACCTGTCGGCTGCTGGAAAATCCTGACCGTGCGGACCGGCCCGTTGGGCTGCAGTCCGTTGGTCTTCAGCGTGAAGTCGCAGAGGTAGAAGTTAATCCAGTCTCCGTAGCTGGCGATCGCGCGGTCCACGATGTTTATTCCGGTCGGTGCCCGGTGGAGTAGGTCGTCGTACTGGTCGCGCCGATCGATGATGGCTTGCTGGATCGGGTCCAGGTAGTTCAGGGTGTCGTGCAGCAGGGCCCGGTTGTCGGCCAGCAAGTCGGCCACCGTTCCGGCGGCATTGCTGATGCTCGCGGTGTTTGCGGCCAGCGGATCGGCGTGGTTGTTCAGCCCGGTAATCAGTTTCTCGAAGTTGTCGACGGTCTGGTCGAACTCCTTGCGGTGCCTGACTGTGGTGTCCAGCACGATGTTCAGGTTCTTGACCACCTCGCCGATCGCCTGGTCACGCTCGGCGATGTGGGAGGTCAGCTGCGCGGTCTGGTCGAGGATGTCGTTGATGGTGCCGCCTTGGCCCTGGAAGACGGTGATGATGGCCGACGCGATGTTATTGACCTTTTCCGGGTCCAGCGCCCGAAACAGCGGCTTGAAACCGCCGATCAACGCGTCGAGATCCAGGGCCGGATGCGTGCGCGACAGGGGGATGAAACCACCGGGCGGGAGAACCCGGTCCGCGCCCTCGCCCTCACCGCGTTTGAGTTCCAGGTAGCGGTCACCGATCAGGTTGAGGTAGCGAATCTGGGCGGTCGTCGACTGATACAGCGGCACCGAGCGGTCGATGTCGAAGTCCACCCGCACCCGCCGGCCGTTGTCGACCAGCTTGATCTTTTTGACCTTGCCGATCTCCACCCCGGCGGCGCGGACGAACTGGCCGTTCCGCAACCCGCTGGCATTGCTGAACTCCGCGGAGTAGCCATTGGTCCGGTCGAACCGCATCTGACCGAACACCACGACGAGCAGTGCCGTGAAGAGCAGCAGCACCACCCCGACGGCGCCGAGCTTGATGACAGTGCCTCTGATACTCATGGGTTGATCGTGTTGTCCCCTACTTGGCGGCCCCAGACGTACTCGATGGCGTACGGTGAGCCGACGTCTACGTGGTTGTACGGCGCCAGGCTGGCGCCGGTGTCCGTCACCAGATACGGGGTCGGCCACAGCTCGCGGGTGATCTGCTGCCAGCACCCCGGCGCCCCGCCGGGCCCGCCGCGAGCGTTGGTCCGCGGCAGATTCTCCGGGTAGATATAAGGATTCGGCGCGCCGCCGACGAGTCCGGCTAACCCCGCGAGTCCCATCGTGCCCGCTGTGATGCCGATCCCCGGGAGAGACGCGAGCAGTCCCGCCCCGCCCAGGAACGTGAGTTGGGTTCGCAGTTCGTAGCCGCCAAAGCCGCCCGTACCCGCGGCGATCTTCGGTTCGGCCTCGTCGACGTTGCGGGCGGTGCAGTACAGCGCCGGCGCGTAGGTGTGCAGCAGCTGGGCAGTGGGCACCAGATCGGCGGCGCCGCGGGCCAAATACGGCCCGCCGCGCTCGAAGATGTCGGCGCCGGTGTTGCCGAATCCGGTCGCCGCCAACAACGCTTGATCCAGTTCCTTTTCATGGCTGTGCAGTGTGCGTGCCGTGGTGGCCCCGTTGTTGAGGAACTCCAGCAGGTCTGGCGCTGCGTTGGCGTAGGTATCGCCCAGAGCGGCCAGTGCCTGAATGTCGTGACGGATAGTCGGCATTCGCGGATTGACGTCATCGAGGATGGCGTTGCCGTTGACGATCGACTGTCCGAACTTGTCGCCCAACCCGCTCAACGCATCCGCGGCCGCGCTCAGCGTCAGATTCAATTTGACCGGATCCACCTTTTCGGTGATCGAAGTGATCGTCTGGAACACCGTGTTGATCTCTGTCGTGACATGTGTCGCGTCGATCGTGGTGTGCGGCGAGATCCGTTTCTTCGACGGGTCTTTCGGCGAGGTGAACGATACGTACTTGCCCCCGAACAGTGTGGTCGCCACGATTTTGGCGTCCACATTGGCCGGGATCAGCTTGAGATAGCGGGGATACACGTCCAAAGCGAACTTGGCCGCCGGCTTGCCGTCCTTCTGCACCTCGGAAATGCTCGCCACCCGGCCGATCTGCACGCCGTTGTAGGTGACCTTCGAGCCGGGGTCCATCACCAAACCCGCCCGTGAAGCCAGCATCGTCAGCTGGGTCTTCGGCGTGAAATCGCCCTTGTACTGCAGGTACACCACCCACAGCACCAGCGCACCGACCAATGCGACCACCACCCCGGCCGTCCGGTACGGCTGGAACGGTGGCTTGTTTTCTTTCGACTGTGGATATGTCATGGCCGCTACACCGTGAAAGCGAAGTTGGGATCGACGCCGTAGAGCATCATCTCGGCCAGCAGGACAATGACGTTCACCGACACCAGCGAGAAACGCATCGATCGGCCGACAGCTTCACCGACACCGACCGGGCCGCCGCTTGCGGTGTACCCGTAGTAACAATGGGTCAGCATCACGATGCCGGCCATGATGATGACCTCCGCGAATGACCAAAACACGTCGTCGGGGCGCAGGAACGTCCGGAAATAATGCTCGTAGGTGCCGGAAGGCTGACCGAAGAACACCGTGGTGACAACTTGCGGCGCCAGGAACGACGTGATCAGCCCCAGTGCGTAGAGCGGGATGATCACCACCAGTCCGGCCAGCGCCCGGGTGGACACCAGATACGCCATCGACTTGATGCCCATCACTTCCAGTGCGTCGATCTCTTCGCTGATCCGCATGGCGCCCAATTCCGCGGTAGCACCGGCGCCGACGGTGGCCGCAAGCACGACGCCGGAGACGACCGGGGCAACGAGGCGAACGTTGATCAGCGCCGCGACGAACCCGAGCAGCGTCTGGATACCGATCTGGCTTAGCGCCGAAAAACCCTGAAGGGCGACCAGGGAGCCAGAGGACAGTGTCACAAAGGCGATGATCACGGCGGTGCCGCCGACGACGGCCATGGCACCGGTGCCCATGCCGAGTTGGGCGACCAGCCGTACGATTTCCGTGCGGTAACGGGTCACCGCCCACAGCATGTCGCGGCCGCCGATCAGCGCGAACCAGCCCATCTTCCCGGCTTCTTCGAGCGGTCGGCCCGCAGCGCCGCCGTAACGACGAAGACTGCCGGCTGCCCGCGGGAAGCGGGCACGTAGTACTTGGGCCATCGTCATATCCGGGCCGCCGTTCCGAACTTCACACCGATGGCAGTCAGAATCACGTTGACCGCGTACAGCGCGACCACACACAGCACCACGGTCTCGTTGACGGCGGTGCCCAGACCCTTGGAACCGCCGCTGGTGGTCAGCCCTCGGTAGCAGCCAACCAGGCCGGCGATCAGTCCGAATGTCAAGGCTTTGATTGTCGCGATGACCACTTCGGGCAGCCCGGTGATCAGGGTCAACGTGGCGAGGTAGGCGCCGCCGGACACGTTCTGGAGGTAGACGCCGAAAATGAAGCCGCCCACCAATCCCACCATGCTCACCAAGGCGTTGAGCAACATCGCGACCAAGGCGCAGGCGACAACCCGGGGCAGCACCAACCGGTGAATGGGGTCGATGCCGAGCACCTCCATCGCGTCGATTTCCTCGCGGATGGTGCGTGCACCCAGGTCGGCACAGATGGCTGTGGCCGCCGCTCCGGCGACCACCAGTACCGTCACGATCGGCCCGATCTGGGTGACCACAGCGACCCCCGCGCCCGCACCCGAGATGTCGGCGGCGCCCACCTGGATCAGCAGGATGTTGAACGTGAAGACGAACAGCACCGTCACCGGTATCGAGACCGCCATGGTCGGCAGAAATGCGACCCTGATGATGAACCAGCACTGCTGGATGAACTCGCGCCATTCGAACGGCCAGCGGAACAACGCCTTACCGGTCAGCACGCACATCCGGAAGAAGCCGCCGACGAGGACCAGCGGCGGACCTAGTTGGTCGCGGACGTAATCGGTTAGCCGTGGCTGCGTCGACGTCACCGGAGCCCCCTTGCGATGGAGCCTCGTGCCTCGCGGCGCAACAGCGGATCGTGTCGCACGCGTCCTCCTCGCCCTGTATTCGCGGGTGTGACCGCCGTCTCCCTACTGGCAGGTAGTAAGAGAGACCACAGGACCATACCCGATGGCTCGCTCTGCTGGCACCGCATCTGCACTATTGACCCTTTGTCAGTCTCACCTGGAGTGTTTTCGTTATGTCAGCCTGCTGCCTCGGCCCCAGGATCGCTTGACACAGACGCGCTTTCGGGAGGGTTCGGCGCGCCGTAGCGAGTGCGCAGTTCGGTTTTGAGAACCTTTCCGGCCGGGTTGCGGGGCAGCGCGTCGACGATCTCGAGCCCTTTGGGGTGCTTATAGCGCGCGAGTCGTTCGGTGAGGAATTCGTCGAGATCTGCTAGGCGCAGGTCGGTCTGGGACACCGCCGCCACGGCAATCGGTACTTCGCCCCACTTTTCGTGCGTGCGGCCGATGATGGCGACCTCGACGATGCCCGGGTGGGCAGCGAGCACGTTTTCCACTTCGGCGCAGTAGATGTTCTCCCCGCCGGAGATGATCATGTCCTTCTTGCGGTCGACGACCCACACGTAGCCGTCTTCGTCCATCCGAACCAGGTCACCCGAATGGAACCAGCCTCCGGCAAACGCTTCGGCGGTAGCTTCGGGGTTGTTCCAGTAGCCGCTCATCAAGGTCGGTGCGCGGTAGACGATTTCGCCGACCTGGCCGACGGGCACGTCGTTCATGTCGTCGTCGACCACCCGGGCAGCGACGGTGGGGATCACCTTGCCGACCGATCCACGCTTACGGATCGCGTCTTCGCCGAGCAACATGCAGGTGACCGGCGACATCTCGGTCTGTCCGAACGCAGCCAATATCTGCGCTCCCGGAAAGGTTTCCGACATCTGCCGCAGCAGCGTGTCGGATGCCGGCGCCGCGCCCCACGAAATGACCCGCAACCGAACGTCACGGGGATTGGCTTGTTGCGCAGCACATACCGCCTGCCATTGGGCCGGCACCAAAAAGATGCCGGTGACTCGTTCGGCGGCCAGTACGTCGAGCAACTGACCGGGATCGAATGCGCCTAACGGGTGGATCACCGTCGGAATCCCCAGCAGCATCCCGGTCAGCATGTTGCCTACCCCGGCGATGTGAAAGAACGGGACGCCGATGAAGCCGACGTCGTCGGCGTCTACGCCGTGGGTGTACAACCCGGTCATTGTTTGACCGGTGAGATTGGTGTGCGTAAGTACCGCGCCCTTCGGCCGCCCGGTGGTGCCCGAGGTGTACATGATCAGCGCCGGCGAGTCATTGGGGATGTCCACCGGTTGGTTGCTATCGCCGGACTCGGCGATCAGTTCTTCGTACCCCTGCACGCCTTCTTCGCTCGCACCGCCGGCGACGATGATCTTGCCGAGCACCGGGGTGAGGTTTGCGACGCCGGTCGCCACCGCGGCCAGCACGGGTTCGGTGATGATCACCCGCGCCTCGCAGTCCTCGACAAGAAATGCAATCTCGGGCGGCGTGAGCCGGAAGTTCACCGGAACCGCGATCGCGCCGAGCATGTTGGCGGCCAGCACCGACTCGACAAACTCGGTCCGGTTCAGCATCAAGATCATCACCCGGTCCCCGAAGCCCACCCCGCGGCGGCTCAACGCATCGGCCAACGCGGTGACCCGGTGCAGGAGTTCGGCCCACGTGATGGTGTTGCCCAGGAACCTCAATGCCGTCGCACCGGGCTGCATCAATGCATGCCGTTCGAGTTGGTTCACCCAGTTCTGCCGTCGGGCGCGATACGGCTGGTCGGTGGCGGTGGTCTGCTCGCCGGAGAGCTGCGCGGTCAACTAGTGAATCCCTTCGTCGCACGTACGCCATGAAGTTGATATTTGATAAAACATAGTGTTGTCTGGGTCACACTATGGTCTTCGCGCCGCGAAGACAAGTCCCGATGACAATACGAAAGGGCCCGTGAACGCACCGACTCCTATGCAGCGTCGCAGCCGGCTTCCGCTGCGCCGCGCGCAGCTATCCGACGAGGTGGCGGGCCACTTGCGGGCGGCGATCATGTCCGGTGCACTGCCGCCGGGGACGTTCATTCGACTCGATGAGACCGCGGCCAAACTCGGAGTCAGCGTTACGCCGGTGCGCGAGGCGCTACTGAAACTGCGCGGCGAGGGCATGGTGCAACTCGAGCCGCACCGTGGTCACGTCGTGCTGCCGCTCACCCGGCAGGACGTCGACGACATTTTCTGGCTGCAAGCCACCATCGCCCGGGAGTTGGCCACGACAGCCACCGAAAACATCACCGATGCCGACATCGATGAACTCGAGCGCGTCAACGAAGCGCTCTCGGCAGCGGTGGCGACCACCGACACCGAGGCGGTTGCGGCGCTGGAGTTCGCGTTTCACCGGACCTTCAACCACGCCACCGGACGGATCAAGCTGGCCTGGTTTCTGCTGCACGTCGCAAGGTATATGCCGTTGCTGGTCTACGCCGCGGACGGGGACTGGGGCAGGGCCGCCGTCGATAACCACCGGCAGCTGATCGCCGCACTGCGCGGCCGCGACGTCGACGCCGTCGTCGAACACACCGCTTGGCAGTTCGCCGACGGCGCACGTCGCCTGACCGAAAAGCTGGACCGCAGCGGAATCTGGGGCTAAACACCCCATCCGCATCGGCCGTCACGGCGAACAGCCAACGGTTATGAGTTGGTTGGTTGCTCGGCGCGCTGCTTGAGGTTGTCCGCCAGGTAGTCCAGTGCGTTGTTGATCATCTTCTTGACCATCGGCGCGGGTACCGGCATCGCGGGCTCGACATCCATGTCCACGGTCAGCAGCGACGTCGCACCCATCTCCACCACGCTGAACAACTGCTCCTGCTTTTTGAACAGGTCGCCCTGCTGCATCACGGTCTGGATCTGGGTCGGGCTCGGGTAGTACACCGCCTGGATATAGGTGCCCTCGATGCCCTGCACGGCGGTGTCGAGCCGCAGCTGGCTCGGCCGGCCGTCGTCGTAGCGGGCCAGCACCCAAAGACCTTTGATCTCTTCGTTCCATTGCGGATACGACTCGAAGTCGGCGACGATGGCCATGATCGAAGCCGCGTCGGCCGCGACCTCGACGGTCTTGCTCACGATCGGCATCGGGCTAGGTTATCTGACGCGAAACAGAAGCCATGGTCGTGATTTCGGCCGGATCCACAGCCCTCACTTCTGCGTCACGGCGCCGACGCTAAGAGTCGACACAGGCCGTCGACAGCAGCGCACGAATACCCTCGGGAATCGGTTGCGCTTTGCGGCTGACGCGATCGACGTAGACGTGGACCCAGTGTCCAAGTGCGGTGATCGCCTGCGGCTCGTCGTCGGCGGCGCGGAAAACCCCCAGCCGATAGGTGACGCTGCTGCGTCCCAGCCGAGTGACCGCCAGGCCGACGATCAGGCGCTCCGGGAAACGTAACTCGGAGAAGTAGCGACAACCCGATTCGGCGACGATGCCCAGCAACGGCATGGTGAGCGGATCGACGCCGACGCTGGTATTGATCCAGCCGTTGATCGCGGTATCGAAAAGTTGGTAGTACACCGCATTGTTGAGGTGACCGAACATGTCGTTGTCGGCCCATCGAGTGTGGACCGGCCAATGCACCGGAAAGTCGCGGCTAGTGAGTCCGTCCGGGGCGGGCGGCCCCTCAGAAAACACCGTCATGGTTGTATTCGAACATGCTCCACATTCGAGGCGCCGTGCTGGAGCGCATCGGATCCCCTCGGCCCTACGCGCAATCGCGGCCGATCAGCGTCGACGATCTTGACTTGGCGGGCCCGGAAGCCGGTGAGCTGCAGGTCCGTATCGAAGCTGCCGGCGTATGCCACTCCGACCTGTCGGTAGTCAACGGCAACCGGGTCCGACCGGTGCCGATGCTGTTGGGTCACGAAGCGGCCGGAATCGTCGAACGAATCGGTGCGGATGTCGCAGACCTGAGCATTGGTCAGCGGGTAGTGATGGCATTTCTGCCGCGCTGCGGCCACTGCGCGGCCTGCGCCACCGAAGGATTGACGCCGTGCGAGCCGGGCAGCGCTGCCAACACCGCCGGCACGTTGCTGGGCGGCGGGATGCGGCTGAGCCGCGACAGCCGGCCGGTGTACCACCACCTTGGCGTGTCAGGTTTTGCCACCCATGCCGTCGTGCACCGCGCCAGTGTCGTTCCCGTCTCACCCGATGTTCCGCCTGCTGTGGCGGCGCTGCTGGGGTGTGCGGTGCTGACCGGTGGAGGTGCGGTGCTCAACGTCGGCAAGCCACGGCCAGGTCAGACGGTGGCCGTCGTCGGACTGGGCGGCGTCGGCATGGCTGCCGTGCTGACCGCGCTGGCCTACCACGACGTCCGCGTCGTCGCCGTTGACCAGCTACCCGAGAAGCTCACGGCCGCAAGCAGTCTCGGGGCACACGAGATGTACACGCCGCAGGCGGCCGCCGATGCCGGCGTCAAGGCGCCCATCGTCATCGAGGCCGCCGGCCACCCCGCCGCGTTGCAGACGGCGATCGAGTTGACCTCGCCGGGCGGCCGGACGATCACCGTGGGCCTGCCGCCCCCGGATGCCCGAATCAGCGTGTCGCCGTTGGGTTTTGTCGCCGAAGGCCGCTCCCTGATCGGCAGCTACCTGGGTTCGGCGGTACCTGCGCGGGATATCCCGCGGTTCGTCGAACTGTGGCGCGCGGGCCGGCTGCCGGTGGAGTCCTTGGTGTCGTCGACGATCTCGCTCGACGACATCAATGTCGCGATGGATCGGCTCGCTGACGGCACCGCCGTGCGTCAGCTCATCGCTTTCGACGCCGGCCCGTAGAAGATCCGCTGCAGCGCCCGGCCCTGCAACTCGAAGAGCTGCTGCGAGATTTCCCAGTCGGGCAGCAGCGAATCGAAGCCATGGCAGGTGCCGGGAAAAAGATGCACTTCGGTGGCGATGCCCGCGCGCAACAGTCGCGCCGCGTAGTCAAGTGCTTCGTCGCGAAGCGGGTCGATTTCCGCGCAGCTGATGAACGCCGGCGGCAATCCGGCCACTGAGGTGCGCCGTGCCGGCACCGCAGCTGCGGATGCGCGCGCGTCGCCCAGGTAATACCGCCACATCAGGGTGGCGGCGGGGCCGTCGAACGCCGGGGTGGCCGTGAATTCGGTTTTCGACGCGGTGTTCCGGTCGTCGAGCACCGGCTGATGCAGCAGCTGAAACACCACACCAGGGGCCGCGCGTTGCGCGAGACACGCTGCCAACGCGGCGCCGGCGCTGCTGCCGGCGACGGCCAGCCGGGACGCGTCGATATCGAGGTGCCTCGCATTGGTGCACACCCAACGCAGGGCCGCGACGGCATCGTCGAGCCCAGCCGGATAAGGGTTTTCGGGCGCGAGCCGGTAGTCAACGGATATCACCGTGCAATATCCGCGACGGGCCAGCTCGACGCACTGGCGGTGATCGATGTCAAGGTTGCCCAGGACGAACGCTCCGGCGTGACAGTAGACGACGGCAGGCGCCGGCGACGGCCCGCCGCGATAGATCCGCACCGGCACCGACCCGGCGGTCTCGGTGCTGACTGCCAGCCCGGTGAGGTCGGTGTCTGTCGCCGCCAGACTGCGGCGCTGGTTGAGCGACTCGCGGGTCGGGCCAATCATGTCCAGTGACAGATCTGTGCGTGTTGTCGCGACCGCACGCACGACCGGGTCGAGTCGCTCCACCGCTAGCCGCTTCCTAGGTGGGCGGTTGGCTTGACGGCAGGTACCGGGTCAAAGGTGAAATCGGCGGGCTTGAATCGCCGTGTCATTCCCCAAAAGGCGCGCGCGCTGCGCGGCCACTGCGTGACGACGCGTCCGTTGGGCGCGCGAAAGTAGTTGCTGCACCGGGTGGTCCAGACAGTGCCCTGCATCCATTGGTCGATCTTGGCCAGAAACCGGACCATCGCGGCGGGCTGCACCGACACGTACGACTTACGTTTGCGCCGCAGATATTTCAGCACCCGCACGATGTAGCGCGCCTGCGCTTCCAGCACAAAGATCACGCTGTTCGACCCGACGTTGGTGTTGGGGCCGTACAGCGTGAAGAAGTTGGGAAATCCCGGTACTGCCATGCCCAGATAGGCGTGGGCTCCGTCGCGCCAGACGTCACGCAACGTTCTCCCGCCCTCGCCGACCACGTCGATCTCGCCGAGATAGTCGGCGGCGGCGTAGCCGGTGGCGCACACCACCACATCGACGTCGCGTTCGGTGCCGTCCTCGGTCACCAGAGACCGGGCCCGCAGAAACCGCGCCGGGCTGTCGAGGACCTCGACATTGGGCCGGCCCAGCGCCGCCAGGTAGTCCGACGAGAAGACCAGTCGCTTGCAGCCCATTGGGTGGTCAGGAGTCAACCTGCGGCGCAATTGTTCGTCGTCGATCGTCTTTTCCAGCAGACGCAAGGCGATGTCGGTGAATTCCCGGGTCTTGTCGCTGCCATGCTCGATCACGGAGATGTTCGCCTCGCTGCGTAGCCATAACCGGGTGCGGTACAGCCTCTTCGCCATCGGGATGTGGGCGAATACCCAACGCTCCCTCGGGCTGTACGGACGATCCGGCTTAGGCAGTATCCAGGTCGCCGAGCGTTGCACCGAATAGACCTTGGCGGCGACCTTGGCCAGCTCCGGCACCAGCTGCGCGGCGGTCGATCCGGTTCCCAGGACGGCGATGCGCGCGTTCTCGAGGTCGACGGAATGGTCCCACCGAGACGAGTGCAGCACCGTTCCGGTGAACGGCTGCTCCTCGACAAGGTCGGGCAGTACCGCGCGGGTGAACAGTCCGACAGCCGAGACCACCATGTCGAAGCAATGGTGCTCGCCGGTCGTGGTGGTCAACCGCCACTGCTGTGAATTCGGGTTCCACTGTGCCGAACGTATCTCGGTGCCCAGCTGCAAATGCCGGTTCAGGTCATAGTGTTTGGCGCAGTGTTCGAAGTACGCCAGGATCTCCGGCTGGCCGGACCACAGCCGGGACCAGTGTGGGTTCAGCGCGAACGAGTAGGAGTACAGATGTGACTTCACGTCACAGGCCAGCCCCGGATAGGTGTTGATTCGCCATGTTCCCCCGACGCCGTCCTCGCGGTCGAAGATGGCGAAGTCGTGAAAGCCGGCGCGGGCCAGTAATATTCCCAAAGCCAACCCGCCTGGCCCGGCCCCGATGATGCCGACAGTCATTGAATTGCGAGGCATTGCCCACCGTCGACGACGAGTTCGGCGCCGGTGATGAACGACGCCTTCTCCGACACCAAAAAGGCGACCGCGTCGGCGACTTCGGTCGGCTGCCCGATACGGCCGGACACCGACGTTGCCACTAACCGTGCTTGAGTGACATCGTCGAGCATCGGCGTCGCGATCGGTCCGGGAAACACCGCGTTGACCCGGATACCCGATGCGGCCAGTTCGGCCGCCGCGGTTTGGGTAAGCCCGCGCAGTGCCCACTTCGAGGAGCCGTATGCGGCGTGTCGCGGAAAGGCCCGGATCGCGCCGGTACTGCAAGTGTTGACGATGGCCGCGTCTTTTGCGGTCCGCAATTGATCGAGCGCGGCGCGGATACCCAGGAATGCGCCCAGACAATTGACCCGCCAAGCGGTTTCGAACCCCTCGACAGATTCCTCGTCGATGGCCGCCCGGTGCAGCACGCCCGCATTGTTGACCAACACGCTCAACGCCCCGAACCGATCGACGACCGTGGCGACAGCCTCGCCCCATTGAGACGCCGACGTCACGTCGAGCGCAACCGCGATCACCGCGTCGTCGTGCATCGCGTCGACGGCGGCGATCAGTTCCGGGGCGCTGATGTCAGCGGCCGCGACGCGAAACCCGTCGGCGCGCAGTCGTTCCACGATGGCCCGGCCCTGTCCGCGGGCGGCGCCGGTGACCACGGCGACGCGGTCGTCCGTTGTCATGGCGACGTTGCCTCGTGAAGATGCTGGAGTGCACCGCACCGCAAGGCTTGGGATTCCGACATCAAGGTGATCATGTGAAATTCCAGTTCGGCCATGACGCGGCCCGTCGTCCCGCTTCCGGCGTGCACTCCAGTGACCAGGCCCGCCGTCGAGGCCGCGCGATGAATCGTGGCCATCGCCTCGCGCACGTCTGGATGGCTATATGCTGCCGCGACCGGCACGCCCATGGATAACGCGAGGTCGGCGGGTCCGACGTAAATACCGGTAAGCCCTGGGACAGCGCAGATCCGCTGCAGGTCCGCCAGTGCTGCCGCAGTTTCAATCATCGCGAATACGCTTGCCCGGGACTCTAACTCGGCAGTGTCGCGGCCCAGGCTCGGCCGCAACGGTCCGAAGCTGCGCACTCCCGATGGGGGGTATCGGGTAGCGGCAACGGCGGCGGCGGCCTGGTCGGCCGATTCGATCATCGCGATGACGACAGCGTCGGCACCGGCGTCGAGCACTCGCCCGATCGGTGCCGGGTCGGCCGAGGGCACTCGCACCACCGTGGCGATCGGCACATGCTCCAGGCGGCGCAACATCGCGGCGACGTCAGCATCGCCGAGGTAGCTGTGCTGAGTGTCGAGACCGACGTAATCGTAGCCGGCGCGGGCGAATTCCTCGGGCCCGATCAGTGTCGGCCCGGTGACCCAGCCGCCCCACAGCGGAGTTTTCTCGTTTAACGCCTGTCGCAGCCGGCTTCCGGTCATGTCGAACCTGCGATCGCAATCTTGACGCGCTCCGGGGCCGGGCGACAGGCCAGCTCGAAAGCGTCCTGGACATGGGCTATGTCGAAGGTGTGGGTGAGATAGGTCGTGAGCAGTTCGGGATGCTCGGCGGCGAACTTGTTGGCGAGGTCCAAAACCCGCCGGCGTTCCAAGGTGACACCGGATTTCAGCGTCAGGTTGTTGCGCAGCATGGTGCGCATGCTGATCGGATAGCTCTCGTCGTCGGCGACGCCGAAATAGCAGATCGTGCCGCCCGGCGCGGCGGCGTCGATGGCGTGACTGAGGGTGGCGACTTGATGGCCGACGGCTTCGATGACGATGTCGGCCCGGTCATTTCGGGCCAGCTGGCTGACCCACCGGTCGCTGGTGGCGCGCACCATGGTGTCGACGCCGAATGCTGCTGCCACGCCGGCCCGGTCGATGGGGTCCACGCCGGTGACGTGCCGGGCGCCCGCCGCCTTGGCCACATAGGAGAACAGCAGTCCGATCGATCCCTGCCCCAGGATTGCGACGGTGCGACCGTCCAGTGCGGGCAGCTGCTCGACGGCGTAGAGCACACACGCCAACGGCTGCAGGCCGATCGCTTGTTGCGGTGTCAGCGCCGGGTCGTACGGGGCGAGGCCGTCGCCGTCGCTGACCACCCGTTCCATCAATCCGTCGAACCCGGACGCCCAACCCACCAGCCGGTCCCCGGGCCGGTGCTCGGGGTGGCGGCTGGCGATCACCTCGCCGACGACTTCGTGGATCGGGTAGCCGTCTTTTTCGGCGCCGCTGCGGCCGTCGTCTCCCGGAAGCCGGCCCCGCACACCGCGAAACGCCGGCAGATCGCTGCCGCAGACTCCGGCTGCCAAGAACCGCAGCAACACCTGGCGATCACCAAGGCACTCCGGGGTCTTGTCGTCGATGGCGGTCCGCTCGAACTGATAGGGAGCGACGATTCGGTAGGACCACACGTCAGACCTCCACCGGGACGCTGCTCCAGCCCCACTGGAAGCTGGACGCCGGCCGGAATGCGGCTTCGCTGATGATCCGGTAGTCGGGCACTCGCCGCAGCCACTCGTGCACCAGGATCTCGATCTCGAGGCGGGCGAGGTGATAGCCCAGGCAAAAGTGCTGACCGCGCCCAAAAGCCAGCGATCGTTTGATGGGCCTGTTCCAGATGAACTCGTCGGGCTGCGGATATTCGCGTTCGTCGCGGTTGGCCGACGCTAGCAATGTGATGATCCGCTGTCCCGGCCGGAGTGTGGTGCCGTGCATCGTGAACGGTTTTCGTGCGGTCCGCGCAAACCATTGCGCCGGTGCGCAATAGCGGACCATCTCATCACGCACCACAGGCACGTTGTTTTCCGGATCCGCCCGCACGGCCGCCAATTGAGCCGGGTGCTGGCCGAGTTCCCACAGTCCATGGGCGACGATTTTGGGCACGGTCTCCGTCCCGCCGATCAACACGCACAGCAACTGGGTCGCCGCCTCGACGTCGTCGAGTGCGCTGCCGTCGGGCAGTCGGTAGTCGAACAACCCGTCGACGACCGGTAGCTCACCGTCGGACGAGCTCGCACGCCGGCGCTTGACGACGGGAGTGAGGTATTCCAGATAACCGGGGCGAGCCGTTGCGGTGTCGACTCCGGCCTCGGGCTGGGGCAGGCTGCCGGCATTGACCGCGGCGAGTATGTCTGCCGCCAGATCTGTTGGCAGGCCCAGCAAGTCGCACACCATCGCGGCGGCCACAATGCCGCCGTAGTCCTGGGTCAGATCTAGGCGTCCACGCGGTAGCAACTCATCCAGCCGCTGGTTGGCCAGCTCACGGATTCGCGCTTCGTACTGGGTCACCGATCGCGGGCGCAGCGGCCGTCCGTGCGCCCGGCGGATGCCGTCGTAGATCGGCGCGTCGAACATGGCGTGAAACGGCAGCGGATGTAACGGCGGGTCAGGCACCGGTCCGTCGTTGTGGTTTGCCAAAACCGTTGCAGCGGGCAGGGTTCCCTCAGAAGCGACGAAGGTTCCGTCGTTGACTTCCAATACCCGCCAGATGTCCTCGAACCGCGAAACAGCGTAGGTGTCCCACTTGGGAATGTAGTAGAGCGGGTGGTGATTCCGCAGCTCCCAGTAGTACGGCAGCGGATCGTCCATCACCGCCGGATCGAACGGGTCGTAGGTAAAGCTCTGTGCCGCAGTCATTGCAGCGGCGACGGCGGTAGCGCCTGCAGGATCGAGTCTTCCCAACCGTCGCGCAACGCGGGGGCCACACTCATCCAGGTGACGATCTCGGCGGGCGGGTTCTCCTTCCAGGACGGGTAGTGCTCGGCGAAGCATTCCCAGCCGCCATCCAGCGCCCAATAATGAATGACCTCGTTGTAGCGGAAGGTGGTGGTGAACGAGCCGAGCCAGCGCTTTCCGGTCCGCTCCGACCACGGCACGTACAGCCGTTCCAGCTCACGGATGTAGTCGTCCTGACGTCCGGGTTTGGTTTGCATGATCTCCTGGATCACCACGGTCGCATCGAAGTTCGCCTCGCGCAGCTGGGTGAGCGTCTTGTTGCTGGGCCCCGGATACATGATCCGGCCCTCCCCTGACGCTGCGATCTCCGACAGGAATGCCGACCACTTGGCCGCCTGCGCCTCGTGGCTGCCGCCGCGCGCCTGCGCAGCGCCGATGCGCGCGTAGTCGGCGAACGTGTCGATTTCCCAGATCACGGTGACCTGCGGCCAGTGACCGTTGTAGGTGCTGGTTTCCCACATCCCGAACAGCCGGGCGCCGAGGTCGGTCATCATCGGCTGGTAGCTGTCGGTGAACACCTCGGCGAAGCGGTCGCTGCGCCCGCAGCCCAATGCGATGGTCTCGTGCAGATAGAGCAGCGTGTGGTTGTGGTACGTGCGCATCAATCGACCAGGATCAGTTCCGAACCGACCGGCGAACACGTTTTGAGGTGGCTGCGCAAGCTCTCGGTGGGGCCGACCGGCAACGCCGTCCCGGCCGCCGCGAGCGCGTGGCGTTTGAAAGACCGTGCGGCCGCGCTGAGCACGTGCTGTGCGGCAGCTGTCCGACGATCGACCGCCAACGGCCAATCGTCACCCCACAACGTGACGTCGGTCAGACTGTGGTCCAGTGCCTCGAGCACCGCGTCCCGAATGCGCGAGTCCACCGCCAAGGCCCCGGCGCTGACCGCCAGCCCCGATCCGGCCAGTGGTGTGCTCAGCTCAGTGTGCAGATCCAAGCAGCGCACCCCCAGGATTTGCAGTGGCCGAACGTCCTGGTTCTGCGGCAACAGGACATTGACCTCCCATCCGGCCATCACCCGGTCGAACAACCAACCGCCGGCCGAGCACACCACGTCGACAACGTCGGACGCCAGAACATCAAGCCGATACTTCGGGCTTTGCCGGGCGTCTTCGCTTCGGCGTGAACGGGGCTTTGACGCAACGCTAATCACGGTCGACGTCGTCATCGCATCATCCTCAGTGCGTAACGGGGCTGAGCGGCTGCAGTGGGACCGCACCGCAATCGGTCATCAGCGTGACATTTTTAAGCGAATCTGTAAAGCCTCTAGGTGTCTCGACTTGATTGCAACTCGGCGAGGACTTCATCGGTGTGCTCGCCGAGGTTCGGTGCGGTATGGCGCGGCGCCCACGGCGTGCCGTGAAAGTCGACCGGTGTCGCAACCATGGAAACGCCTGCGGCCCCGTCCGGTACGTTCACCAGGCCGCCCGCCGCGTGAAACTGGTCGTCAGCCACGACGTCTTCGATCGTGTTGATCGGCGACCAGAAGAAGTCCGGCTCGCGAGCAAAGATTTCCGCCCATTCGGCCAGCGATTTGGCGGAGAAGACCTCGTCCAACTCGGTAATCAACGCGGCAGCGTTCGCCGCACGGGACCGCGGCCGTGCGAAGCGCGGATCGGACAGCCACTCCGGGCGACCCACCACCCGGCACAACGGCGGCCAATGCCGCTCCCCCTCGAGGCCGACAATCCAGAAGCGCCGCCCGTCACCGGCCACGTAATTGTTCATGCACGGGTTGCCCATCGACTCGCGTTGGCCGATCGCGATCGACTGGCCGGTCAGCAGGAACGTGTTGAGGTCGAAACTGACCGTGTATGCGCCCTGCCGGTACAGCGAGGTGGTCACCAGCTGACCGGTGCCGGTGCGCGCGCGGGCGATCAGTGCGGCGCAGACCCCGGCGGCCAGCGTCATGCCCACGGTGTGATCACCCATGCCGCCCCGTTGAAACGGCGGCGTGTCTCCGGGGCGCGTCAGCAGATGAGCGAGGCCGGCACGGGCCCAGTAGGCCGCGACGTCGTAGGCGGCGCGGTCGGCGTCGGGTCCGGTCAGCCCGTACCCCGTGATCAAGCCGTAAACCAAACGGGGATTGTCGACGGCCACCGTTTCGTAGTCCAGCCCTAACCGGTGCAGCGCGCCGGGGCGCACGTTAGTGAGGAAAACGTCTGCGTCACTGAGCAATTCGAGTGCGGCAGCACGGCCGTGCTCGCCGGTGAGATCGAGGACGACGCTGCGCTTGGAGCGGTTGTCCATTTCGAACGGCGGGTTGGTGTCCAGCCCACCACCCAGGATCCGGGCGAATGTGCGCCCCGGATCACCGGCGGGCGGCTCGACCTTGACGACGTCGGCACCCCAGTCGGCCAGGATGCCGCCCGCCGCCGGGCCCGCCACCCAGACGCCGAGTTCGACGACCTTCGTGCCTTCCAGTGGTCCAGCCACGCGGATCCTCCGATGATTTCGACGAAACTCTTTACACTTCTGCGCTGGTTCGTAAACTACGCGGATACCCTCGCGGACCTAGGAGGCTAGCGGCCGGTGGCAGGCAATTCCGGGATTTCATCGGCGGCGGCCCGGACGATCCGCCGCGCGGTGCCCGCCGCGGGTTTGGCCGCCCACCTGGGCCGGGGGGTGCAGCGGGTGGCCACCGATGCACTCGTCGGCGGACTCCGCTCGTTTCCGCGGCGGCTCGCAGATCTCAACCCGACGGTGCTGTCCCGGCTCATCGGGAGACCCGTGTCGTCGGTGTCGCTCATCGCCGGCGACTCGGGCACATCGTCACGGGCGCGGCTGGCGCTGCGCGGCGACGGCGTTCCGGGATCGGTGTTCGTCAAGATGACGGCGCAGACGGTGGCCACGCGGCTGATGGGTGAGCTGGGCCGGCTCGCGCACACCGAGGTCCGGTTCTACCGCGAGCTGTCCTCGGGGCTGGTCGGGGTTCCCCACTCGTATGGGTCGGCGTTCGACTTGCTGACCGGCCGCTACGTGTTGGTGCTGGAGGACCTGGCGGTCGACGAGTGCGAGTTTCCCGACACCCTGCATCCGCTGGACAAAGACCAAGCCGGTCTGGTCGTGGAGGTGCTGGCCCGGCTGCACGCAACGTTTTGGGGGCGCCTGCCTCGCTGGGTTTATAGCGCATCGGGTGATCACACTTCGCTGCTGACAGGCACTCTGCTCAAAACATCCGCCCGCCGGCTGGCCGAACGCACGTCGATACCTGTGGAAGCCGGTCGCTTCATCGACGAGAATTACCGTGCCGTCGCGCAATTGATCGATACGCCGCCGCACACGGTGGTGCACGGTGACGCACACCCGGGCAACGTCTACTTCCGAAACGGAGCGGCGGGACTGCTTGACTGGCAGGCTGTGCGCCGTGGACATCCCACCCGCGAGCTCGCCTACACCCTGATTACCGGCATGACCACCGCCGACCGCCAGGCCAGCGAGCGCGAATTGCTCGACGAATATCGTCGAACGCTGGCGGCGAGTGGCGGCCCGCTCCTCGATCGCGAAGAGTTGTGGGAGCGCTACCGAACCGCTGCCCTGTATGCCTATGTGGCGCCGTTGATCACCGCGGGCATGGGCGGCATGCAAGCCGAAAGCATCGCGCTGGAAGGCGTGCGGCGAGGCGTCGCGGCCCTGACGGATCTGGACACGGTGGCGTTGCTCGAGAAATCGCTGTCGTCGTGAGCACCCGGGACCGGATACTGGTGGCCACTGCCGAGGTACTCAGCCGCAACGGCCTGACCAAGCTGAGCTTGTCCGATGTCGCGCTGCAGGCCGGGGTTTCCCGGCCGACGCTCTACCGATGGTTCGCGTCGAAAGAAGAACTGCTCGACGCTTTCGGCGACTACGAGCGCCAGATGTTCGACAGTGGTATCAGCCGCGCAACCGCCGGCTTGCACGGATCGGACAAGCTCGAGGCCGCGTTGCGCTTCATCGTCGAATACCAGCAGTCTTACTCGGGGGTCCGGGTTGTCGACGTCGAACCCGAAGTCACGATTTCCCAACTGGCCGACGTGATTCCGGTGATGCGGGCGCGGCTACAGCGGCTACTGCCGGGGCCGAACGGAGGGGTCAAGGCGGCCACTGCCATCCGGGTCGCCGTCGCGCACTACATCGTGCGCAGTGATGACGCCGATCAATTCCTGGCGCAGCTTCGCCACGCGGTCGGGCTGAGATCGCCGCTGAACGGCGACAGCTGATCGGCAGTGCGTCAGCTCAATACTTCGATTCTGCATTTCGCCCCGGGCGCTCGCGCTAGGCGGGCATCTGCGGTTACCAGCACTGCGCCCAGCGCTTCCGCCAGCGACACGTATGCGCCGTCGTAAGGCGTAATGGCGTGTCTCAGCTGCCAAATCCGTTCTAGCAGCGGCCGATGAGGCGAGCGCCAAAGCGCCAGATCGGCCAAATCGGCTGTCGCCTCGGATGCTCGGCGCGCAGGCATCACTCGAGCGGTAACCTGACGGCGCAACACTGACAAGACCTCAAGGTCCACGAGTTCAGGTGCAGCCAAGGTTTCACCCGCCAAGCGATGCCGCGCGCGTTGCCCGTCCGGACCGTCATCGCCGAGGGCCACGGCCAATACGCTCGCATCAACGACGATCACGTTCGTCCCGAAGGTGGTTTACTGCGGTGCGAAATGACACAGAGCCACCTTTTCGGGTCGCAAGCCGGTCCAGCACCTCATCGAGAGTCGGCTGACCTGCTTCAGCGATAAGTCGGCTGCGGAGGTATTCCTGCAACGACTGGTGCGCGCGAGCAGCGCGCTCACGCAGGACCCGGTGCGTCTCTTCCGGCACGTCTTTGATCTGCACACTCGGCATGGCGCCATTATGGCGCTACTGGCGCCATACTGCAAGTATCGACTATGGTGTGGACATGAGCCTGGTTGCCGGCAGAGGGCCGCTGAGCGATGAGCCCGCCGGCCGGTTCTCGGCACCATTGCCCGACGGTCTGGTGTACGTCGAGTCGCATCCGCGCCGCGTGCAAGCGTTTCTCGGCGGACACACCGTTATCGACACCGAACTTGCATTGTTGGTACACCGCCGGAATCGACCGCTGTCCTACGCCTTTCCCGCCGACGAGGTCGGCGACTTGCCCAGCGCGCCCGAGCCCGAGGCCCCCGGCTATGTCACGGTGCCCTGGGACGCGGTCGACACCTGGCTGGACGAGGGCCGCACGCTGGTGCACTATCCGCCGAACCCGTATCACCGGGTCGACTGCCGCCCGACGCGACGGCGGTTACGCGTCGACGTTCGGGGAACGACGCTGGTGGACACCGACGACACCGTGATCGTGTTCGAGACCGCGCTGCCGCCGCGGCTCTACGTGGACCCGTCGTTGGTTCGCACGGATCTGCTGCGGCGCACCGACACCTCGACCTATTGCAACTACAAGGGGTATGCGACCTACTGGGGGGTAGTCATCGGTGACGCCGTGGTGGAGGACGTCGCCTGGAGTTACCCGGACCCGCCGCCGGAAAGCTTGCCGATCAAGGGTTTTCTGAGCTTCGACGCGGCGCGGGCCGACGTCATCGCAGAACTGCCGTCGGCCAGATAGGCCGCCACCCAGACTGCGGCCACAGTCACTCGTGGCGAAAACTCGCGCTGTGAAGGCAGTCTCGGCGCGTTACTCGCAGGCTCGGTCGGGTGCGGCTGAAGCCGCGTACACCGCTATATCCGCGACTGGACGGCGATCGCGGTGTCACTGCCCCGCATCGGCCGGATCAATGCTTCCTGGGTGAACGACGCGAGCAGGTCGCCTTCCTCGGTGTGCACCGTGCCGCGGATATATGACATGCCCGCGCCGACCTGTGTGCTTTCGTGCGAGTACAGCAGCCAGCCGTCCCAGCGCACCGGTTCGTGGAAGCTGACCGTCACCGTCATCGGTGCGGTCGACACCGTCAGATGCGACTGGCTGGTGCCGATACCCGCGTGGGCGCGCATCGTGGTCGAGATGCCCAGATGACCGGTGAAGTAGGCGATCAATGCCTTGGCCAGCTCGTCGCGCGTCGGGATCGGGTCATAGTGCAGCCAGGCATACAACTCCGGCGGGCCCACCTCGTCGGGACTGTTGACATCGACGACGTCGACCAGCCGCAATTGTCGTCCGACCATCGGCATTTCCGAGACGTTGGCGTCGGCGGGCGCAGTGACCTCGGGACGGGAAAGGTGATGGCTGATGACATCTGCCGAGGAGACGTCGGCCAGCACGGTCACCGTCATACAGCGCCGACCATTCTGCACGGCAGCCACGACCGCCGTGGCCGTCGACCGGCCCTCGTGGACCACGTCGATCTCCAACTCGACCGGCGGCCCCACCGTCACGGCGCGGGCGAACACCGCATGCGCAGAACGCACCGATTTCTCCGGGAACCGTTTGGCCGCAGCGACAATCACCTGCGCGAGCACCTGCGTGCCCTCCACCACCTGACGCTCGTCGGCGCCGGCGAGGCCGGTGTCGCCGGTGAACCGGTCGGTACCGTCGGTTCGCACATCGAACAGCTCAAGCAGCCCGGACACTGACCATTGGGTCTGATCGGCTTCGGTCGTCATGGCTTACAGCGTGACACTTTCGAACATATATGTAAAGCTAGCGGCCAGGCCGGCCACCTGCGTAGAAAGGCATCAGATTGGGCATCGTCACCACGAGCTCCCAAACGGCATTCACCCACTGCGCCGAGACCGTCTACGACTTCGTCACCGATCCGGCCAACTGGACGAAAACCTACCCCGGCAGCGCGCACATCGGCGATCTGCCGCAAGTCCCGCTCCAGGTCGGCGATACCTGGGTGGAAGCGGGTCCCGCCGGCGACAAACTGTTTACCTGGCATCTGGCCATCGCCATGCGGCCCAAGCTGTTTGTGTTCAACTCGGTCGGCCGGCTGGGCCACGATCACGACGGCAACGGCGGTTTGGCGGGCCGCATGACGATCGAATATCACTTCACCAACCCTGGCCACGGCGTCACGCTGTTCACCCGCACGATGACGATCGAAGCCGACAAAGAAGCCCCGCTCCCGGATGCCTTCTTCCGCATCGTCAACCCTGCCTACATCGACGCGTACCACGCCGCCGTCGCACGAGAACTCCAATGACGCTCACACCGCTGGCCAAGGAGTTCTGCTTCGGCGAGGGACCGCGCTGGTTCGAAGGCCTGCTGTGGTTCTCCGACATGCTGGGCGAGGCGGTGCACACCGTCACGTTGGGCGGATCGATGACGACGTTGCCGCTACCCGGTCACACTCCGTCCGGGCTCGGTTTTCGTCCCGACGGATCCTTGCTGATTGCTTCCACTGAAGACCGGTTGGTGTTGTGCTATGACGGTGAAACAATCACCACCGCAGCGGATCTCGCCGATGCCGTACCGGCCAGCCTCGGGGACATGGTCGTCGACGAGGCCGGACGCGCATACATCGGCTCGCAGGCCTTCCACGGCGGGGTCATCGTGCGGCTGGACCCCGACGGTTCGGTGACTGTGGTGGCCGGCGATCTGGACTTTCCCAACGGCATGGTGATCACACCGGACCGGCAGACCTTGATTGTCGCCGAGTCGATCGGCCGCCGACTCACCGGATTCCGCATCGACGGCGACGGCGGGCTCACCGACCGGCACGTATTCGCCGACAACCTCGACGGCCCACCCGACGGCATCACGCTGGACGCCGCGGGCGGGGTCTGGACGTCGATGACGCTGGCGCACCAGTTCGAGCGAATTACCCACGGCGGCACCGTCACTGACCGCATCGACATCGGTGAGCGCGCCGCGATCGCCTGCACGCTCGGTGGGCCCGAGCGCCGCACGCTGTTTCTACTGTCGAGCACCGACGCCTACCCCAAGAGGTTGATCGGCACCCGGCTCTCCCGCCTCGACACGGTCACCGTCGACATCCCCGGCGCCGGCCTGCCCTGAAAGGTGAACGATGACCGACTCGTATTACGAACTGATCGACGCCACCGACCCGCTGGGAGAGAAGTTCGTCGCGACCGACTTGGTGCGCAGTACGTGGTCGGCGGCAATCCAGCACGCCGCACCGGTGTCGGCGCTGTTGGTGCGTGGCCTCGAGCGGTGCGATCAGCGCGACGACACCCGGCTGAGCAGGGTGGTCGTCGACCTGCTCGGGCCCGTTCCCGCCGAGGGCGACTTCTGGGTGCGCTCGCAACTGGAGCGCTCCGGCAAACAGATCGAATTGGTCAGCACTGAAATGCTGGCGCCGGGCCCCGACGGCCGGCCTCGGCCGGTCGCCCGCGCCAGCGGCTGGCGGTTAGCGCAGCAGGACACCCACGATGTGACGCGAGCCGCCGAACCGCCGCTTCGTCCGCTCGGTGAAGCGCGCAGCCGCAACCTCGAAAAGGATTGGGACCGCAACTATGTGCACAGCCTCGACTGGCGGTGGCTGACCCCACCGCTCAACGACGGTCCCGGCGAATCGTGGATCAGCCCGACGGTCGATCTCGTCAAGGGCGAGACGATGACTCAGCTGGAGCGGCTCTTCGCGGTGGCCGACGACGCCAACGGCATTGGCGCCAAACTCGACATCAGGAAGTGGACGTTTCTCAACACCGATCTCGTCGTCCACATACACCGGGTTCCCGACGGGGAATGGATCGGCATCCGCGCAGAAACCAACTACGGGCCCGACGGCATCGGCACGACGATCGGCACGCTGTTCGACGAGCACGGCGCGGTTGGCGGCATCCAGCAGTCGGTGCTGGTGCGCCGCCGCGGTTAGCTACCGGACGAACGCCGGAACCCGCTTGATGCCGTGCACGAAATTGCTGTAGAGGAAATCCGGTTCGCCAAACTCGATCCGTTCCAGGCGGGTCAGCAATTCGTGGAACAAGTGGCGCAACTCGGTCTTGGCCAGCCGGTTGCCCAGGCAGAAATGTGGACCGCCGCCACCGAAGCCCAGGTGCGGGTTGGGTGAGCGCTGCAGATCGAAGGTGTGCGGTTCGCTGAAGACGTTCTCGTCGCGGTTGGCCGAGCAGTAGAACAGCCCCAGCTTGTCGCCGGCGTTGATCGGCTGGCCCGCGATCTCGGTGTCGGTGGTGGCGAACCGGGCGAACTGCATCACCGGCGTGGCCCAGCGCACGAATTCCTCAGCGGCCAAACCGATTCGCCCGTCGAAGTCGGCTGCCAGCCAGTCCCGCTGGCCGGGGTTGGCCGCCAGGGCCATCATCGCGTGGGTGGTGGTCTGTTTGGTGGTGTCATTGCCGGCGGACGCCAGCAGCACCAAAAAGGCGCCCACTTCCTCGTCGGTCAACCGGTGGCCGCCGACTTCGGCGTTGACGATGCTGGTCATCAGGTCGTCCGCGGGATGGCGTCGGCGGAACTTGGCCAACTCGATGCCGCAATTACTCAAGAAGATCATCTCGTTGACGGTGTCGGCGGCCCGCTCCTCCAACGTGCTGTATTCGTCATCGCTCATGCTGAAAAGCTTCTCGGCGGCCTTCGCGACGGTTTCGCGATCCGACGGCGCGACGCCGAGCATGTCGGCGATCGTCATCATCGGCAGCCGCGCCGAACACGCCGTGACGAAGTCGATATCGCCCGCACCGATGAGGTCGTCGACGATGCTGACCGCGTTCTTGTGGATCTGGTCGTCGATCAGCCTGATGTTTCGCGGCGTGAATGCCGAGCTGATCAACTGCCGATACACCGTGTGCTGCGGTGGGTCCATCGTCAGGAAAAAGGTTGCGATGCGCTGGACTTCGGCGGGCATCGGATCCAGTGCCACACCTTGGGCGGAGCTGAATAGCTCAGGATGCTGGCTGGCGTAGACGATGTCCTCGCGCCGGGTCAGCGCCCAAAACCCTGGTTCCTCCATCGGAAACAGCGACGGTAGCGGCGGATGCCAGCTCAGTCCGTCAGCTGCGCGCAGCCGGGCGAACCTCTCGTCTCGGACGGTGAACGGCTGGCTCCAGAATTCGTGTGAGGTGATGTCGACAGCGCTGTACCCGGTCATCTGTCCCGCTTTACACCGAGATCGTGGGTGACACGCTTTAGAATCACAGGGGCCGTTGAGGATGGCACCAGGAGAGGGTGACACTTCAACAATATTTTGTAAAGGTGCGGATGTGGACACGATGTCCGGGGGCGACACCTCGACCCAACAGCGGATCCTGGCCGCCACTGCCGAGGTGCTCGGTCGCAACGGCAAGCGCAAGCTCAGCCTTTCGGACGTCGCCAGCCAAGCCGGCGTTTCGCGCCCGACGCTCTACCGCTGGTTTCCGTCGAAAGACGAATTGCTGACCGCATTCTCGCGGTATGAGCGGCACACATTCGACAGCGGTTTGAGCCGGGCGACGGCCGGCCTCAAAGGCGTCGAGAAGCTCGACGCCGCACTACGATTCATTGTCGACTACCAGCACTCCTACACCGGAGTGCGGATGGTCGATATCGAACCCGAGCACGTGATCGCCGAATTCTCGCGTGTCATACCGATCATGCGGGCCGGGCTGCAGCGGCTGATGCCCGGGCCGGGCGGCGCGGTGAAGGCCGCGACGGCCATTCGGGTGGCGATATCGCATTACATCGTGCGAAGCGACGACGCCGATCAGTTCCTTGCCCAGTTGCGGCACGCGGTGGGCATCAATCGAACAGCACCGCGGCATTGAGATAGCCCGCCGGGTCGAAAGCTGCCTTGATGGTCCGCATCGCTGCGATGTCGCCGGGCTCGCGGGACATCCCGACGTAGCGGCGTTTGCGACTTCCGACGCCATGCTCGGAGCTGACGTTGCCGCCGCAATCGGCGATCAACTGCATCATCGCCGGGTAGAGCGCGGCTTCCGCGTCTGATGTGCAGCAAAGCACGTTGAGGTGCAGATTGCCCTCGCCGATATGCCCGAACAGTATCGGGATGGCATCGGTGGCGCAGCGGCGGATCAGCGTGTCAGCGTCGGCGGCGAACCCGGCGACCGCCGAGAGCGGCAGCGAAACATCGAATTTCAGCGGCGGGCCATACACGCCGAGCACCTCGGCCATTGATTCTCGCACCCGCCACAACCGCTGCTGCGCGGCCATGTCGACGCCGACTGCGGGCTCGCTGTCCATTGTCACGTCCGCCAACGCGTCGGCAAGCCGCTCGGTCTGGTCGTGATCGGCCGCCAGTTCCACCAACAGCAACCAGTCCCCGGCTACCGGCGCGGCGATGCCCAGCCGTTCGCCGGCCAGGACGCTGGCCCGACCATCGACGAGCTCCAACGCCGCGATGCTGTCGAGGTCGCGAAACCGCTGTCCGGCATCGACTAGCGCGGCCAGTTCGGAGAATCCGCACACTGCGGTCACCCGATGCAACGGGATTGGGCGCAGTCGCAGTTCCAGCCCGGTGATGACACCCAATGTGCCTTCGGCGCCGACGAACAGGTGCGCCAGGTCATAGCCGGTGTTGTCGGCGCGCACGCTGCTGTGTCGGTGCACGACCGTCCCGTCGGGCAGCGCGACATCCAATCCGACCACCTGCTCGGCCATGTTTCCGTAGCGCACGGTGCGCAGCCCACCGGCGTTGGTGGAGGCCATGCCGCCGACGGTGGCGCTGTCACGCGCGGCCAGGTCGACGCCGAAGAGCAGCCCCGCAGCACCGGCGGCCCGCTGTACCGCCGCCAGCGTGGCCCCGGCCCCGGCCCGGATGCGGCGCTCGGCGGTGTCGACATCGCTGACGTGGCACAGACGTTCGGTGGATAGCAGCACGTCGTGGTACTCGGGCACGGTGCCGGCCACCAGCGAGGTGCGCCCGCCCTGGATGGTGACGTGCGCCCCGGCATCGCGGCAGAGCCGCAATACGTCGGCGGCCTCGTCGGCCGTGCCCGGCCGTACCAGCGCACTGGCCCGGCCACGGTACCGGCCGGTGTTGTCGATGCTGCGATTCGCCAGTACGTCTGGATCGGTGCTGACGTGCGGGGCGCCGACCGCCGCCATCAGCGCCTGCAGAACACTCATCTGATCAGAACCAGTCCGGGCGCATTTCCAGGGTGGTCCGGTCCAGGCTCTCCAATAGGTCGAGTTGTGGTGCGGTCTTGGGTAATTCGTACCGCAAGAAGTAACGCCCGGCCTGGCGCTTGCCGTCGTAGAAGTCGCCGGTCTTGCCGTGGGCGGCCAACAGCTGCTCGAGCCACATCCAGGCGATCGCGATGTGCCCGAAGGCCTCGAGGTAGATCGCGCTGTTAGCCAATGCGGCGTCGATGTCGCCGGATCCGAACATCGTCATCGTCACCGCCGTCAAGCGCCGGCTCACGGCATCCAGTTGCGCGGCGAACTCGGCAAGTTCGCCGCCGGCCGCATCGGCGGCACCGACGCTTTGGGAGATTGCGTCGTTGAGTGCACTCAGGCTGGCACCGTTGCGCTGGGTGACTTTGCGGCCCAACAGGTCCAGGCTCTGGATTCCGTGTGTACCCTCGTGGATCGGGTTGAGGCGATTGTCGCGGTAGTGCTGTTCGACGTCGTACTCGCGGGTGTAGCCGTAGCCGCCGTGCACCTGAATCGCGAGGTTGTTGGCTTCCAGACACCACTGCGATGGCCAGCTTTTGGCAACCGGCGTCAAGATGTCCAGCAGCAATGTGACCTCGTCGAGTTCGTCCGCCGATTCCGCGCTGTGCTGGACATCGACCAGTCTGGCACAGTACAGCGCCAGCGCCATGGCGCCTTCCACGTAGGATTTCTGGGCCAGCAGCATGCGTTTGACGTCCGCATGATCGATGATCGGAATTTGTGGCGCCGCCGGGTCTTTCGCTGTTGGCGGCCGCCCTTGA
Organism: Mycobacterium sp. NGS48; assembly: GCF_059812585.1. Lineage (NCBI taxonomy): Bacteria > Bacillati > Actinomycetota > Actinomycetes > Mycobacteriales > Mycobacteriaceae > Mycobacterium > Mycobacterium sp. NGS48. The sequence continues at coordinate 1,964 of NZ_JCALCY010000013.1, read as the reverse complement.
GGTCGTTCACGGGCGTACTGTAACGACTTCAGATAACCGGTGTAGCCCAGCGCGATCGCGCCCATGCCGACACCGAGGCGGGCTTCATTCATCATGTGGAACATCTGGCTGATGCCGCGATGCGGTTCGCCGACCAGGTAGCCGACGGCGCCCGGTTCACCGCCCGGCCGGAAGGTGCCCTCTCCGAAGTTCAGCACGGTGTTGGTGATCCCGCGGAAACCCATCTTGTGGTTGAGCCCGGCCAGCACGACGTCGTTGCGCTCGCCGACCGCGCCGTCGTCGCCGACGAGGTACTTGGGAACGATGAACAACGAGATGCCCTTGGTGCCGGCCGGGCCGCCGGGGATCTTCGCCAACACCAGATGCACGATGTTGTCGGTCAGTTCGTGATCGCCACCGGAGATCCACATCTTCGACCCGAACAGCCGATAGCCGCCGTCGTCGCGGGGTTCGGCGCGGGTGGTGATGTCAGCCAGTGAGGAGCCGGCCTGCGTCTCGGACAGGCACATGGTCCCGGCGAACCGGCCGGTCAGCATCGGCTTGACGAAGCGCGCCACCTGGTCGGCCGTGCCGAACTTCGCGATCAGGTTCGCGTTGGCAATCGTGAGCATCACGTAACCGGCGGTGCTGACGTTAGCGGCTGAGAGCCACGCGAAGCCGGCTTGCGCCACCGTTGCGGGCAGTTGAGCTCCACCCAGTTCCTGGTCCATCGCCATACCCGTGAGATCGGCGGCGGCGAACGCCTCGAGCGCTTCCTTCACTTCGGGAATCATCGTGACCGTGGAGCCGTCGAAACTGGGCTCGTGGGCGTCGCTCTTCTTGTTGTGCGGCGCGAAGTAGCGCTCCGCCAACTCCTCACACAACTCGAGCACGTCGGCGAACGTTTCGCGAGAGTGCTCGGCGAAGCGTTCGCGCTTGGTCAGCTCGTCGATTCGCAACCACTCGAAGAGCAAGAAGTCCAGGTCTCGCTTTGAGAGCAATGTCGATTTCACCGCATCCTCCGCCGTCTTTCGTATCACGCCACGGTACGGAATGATGCGGCACATGCGCACGGACGTCTGGTTCAACTCCAATCATGACCGGCTCAGCGCCTGGCTCTACCGGCCGGACAGCGCCGGCGACGCGCCGCTGCTGGTCATGGCGCACGGGCTGGGCGCGGTGCGCACGATGCGGCTCGACGCCTACGCCGGACGCTTCAGTGCGGCCGGTTACGCCTGTCTGGTCTTCGACTACCGCAACTTCGGCGACAGCGAGGGGCAGCCGCGCCAGCTCCTCGACGTCAAAATGCAGCTTGCGGACTGGGTCGCGGCGGTGGCCTACGCCCGCACTTTGCCGGGCATTAACCACAATCGAATAGGCCTGTGGGGCACGTCGTTTGGCGGTGGCCACGTGATCGCAACAGCAGCCAGGCTGCCGGGCATCGCCGCCGTCGTCGCGCAATGTCCGTTTACCGACGGCATCGCGTCGCTGCGGGTGCTGAATCCACTGGTCGCCGCACGCGTCACGGCGTTGGGAGTTCGTGACCTGGTCGCCGCCCGGCTCGGAAAGCCGCCGGTAATGGTCGCCACAGCGGGCAATCCGGGCGAGGTCGCGTTGATGAGCACGCCCGACGCATATCCCGGCTATATGCGGCTGGTCCCCGAGGGGACACAGCTGCCCAACGAGGTCGCCGCCCGGGTCGGACTGAAGATCATGACCTACCGACCGGGCCGGCTGGCCGCGCAGGTGCGATGCCCAATCCTGTTCTGCGTCTGCGAGACCGACTCGGTGGCACCCCCCGGCCCCACCCTGCGCTACGCCGCCGAAGCGCCCCTCGGTGAGGTCAAGACCTATCCCGAGGGGCATTTCGCGATCTACGTCGACGCCGCGTTCGAACGCGTCATCGCCGACCAGCTCGCGTTCCTCGACAAGCACCTGGCGTCCTGAGCGGTCGCGGCGCCGACTGTGCGATCTCATACGCCTTC
>NZ_JCALCY010000012.1:0-105152 GCF_059812585.1 Mycobacterium sp. NGS48 | reverse complement strand
AGTCGAGGGCGACCTGGGCAGTCCATTCCGCGACCGTGTCGAATTCCGCTTCCATCGCCTCATTCACGAGGCAGCCTCCGAGCGGATACGAGCACCGACTTCCGCCTTGATCCGGGCTCCGATTCTCGTTCCGGCACCTGAGGCGACGCCGGAGATATTCACTCCTTCAACACCTTCGATCGACAACAGTGCGCGCGCCTCGGTGACCGCGGCCTGTATGCCTGCCTCGACCGGGTCGGGTGCGTTGACGACATCGTCAATCAGGTCTTGATCCATGTGAAGACCCGGCAACCCCTGCAGGATTGCGGCAGAGACAACGTCGGTGAACACCGCGACGGCGGCGAGCACTGGAATCGAAAGGCCCACCGACCGAGCCTCACGCACGAACTCGGCCACCGCGGAGGGACGCGGCACGTGGTTGAGAACCGCAAGGCTCGCGCCGGCTTGCTGCTTGTAGACGAGGCGAATGGGTCGAGCATGCAGTGGCGGAGCGGTCGGCGTTTCGGGGACGGCCGCGATCACACCCAGGCTGGCTGCGAGAGCGACGAGCCGCGGCCCGTCCAGGTCGAACGTTTGAGTGACGTCTGGCCGCACGTCGTAACCACGCCCGTCACCGGTCACACACAACACGGTCGGTGTGCCGGTCAACGACAAACCACGTAGTTCCTGCTCGAGCACGACCCGGTTGCGGTCCCGGCATGACAGCGTGATCCACGGGAAAGCACCGTTGTCAAGCAGCAGGCGGCTTATCACCGCAGGCGGAAAATCGGGCCGGTTCTGGTGCTCGCCGACCAACACCGCGTCGCAGGACGAGGCCAAGATCTTGGCCGTCGCCGCGACGTCGGCCGGATCGAACGGGGTGCAACTGAAGTCGGTGAGTATCAGCGGCGCTTTCACCGGCGGCACGGGCATTACAGGGCCGGGCCAAGGCACAGCATCAGTGAAAGCACAAGCACCGGGCCTCATTTCGCATTGGCCGTCGGTTCGCACACCTCCGCATGGCCCAAACTCCATTCGTTTTGGACACGTTTGGCCTGCCGCGTCGTTCACCGTGGTGTCGGCTCAACTGGTCGGGTGCTCGTCAACGGCTCGGTAGGGCAGATCATGTGATGTGGGTTTCCGATGGAGGTTTCGGCAGTCTATATCCGGTTCTGATCAACATGTTAACTAACCGGCATCTTGGGTATGCCCGACTTCAGACCCCGCCCAGCTGCGGAGCGCTGGCCAAACCCAGCGCACTGACGAAAGGTGACCCGATGTCCGGCAATGAATTTCGTAAAGGAGACAAGGTCGAGTGGCAGAGTCACGGCAGCACCGTGCAAGGGACGGTTGAGGAGAAGTTGACCTCCGACACCGAGGCCGCCGGCCGAACGGTCCGTGCGACACCCGACCAGCCGCAGTACCGCGTGCGGAGCAGCAAGACCGGTGCCGACGCCGTGCACAAGCCGGATGCGCTGAAGCGGAGAAAGTAAATTGCTGCCGGCTTCGGGGAGACCGAAAACATGTTACTTGCTGCCGGAGCGGGCGGCCTTGAAGCGGCGTGCGCCCTCGAGATGATCGACCACCCGATTGGGATACTCGATCTGCGTGGAGTCCAGTTCCCATGGCGCGTGCACGTGCGCGCCGGTGATGTGCGCCAGCTCGGGAACCCAGCGGCGTACGTAGTCGCCAGTGGGGTCGTAACGTTCGGCCTGACGTTGCGGGTTGAGCACCCGGTTGGGTCGGGTGTCGGTGCCGGTACCGGCGACCCACTGCCAATTGAGCTGGTTGTTGGCGATGTCTCCGTCTACCAGCAGGCTCAGGAAGTGCTCGGCTCCCTGCCGCCAGTCCACGTACATGGTCTTGGTGAGAAAGCTGCCGGTGATCAACCGTGCCCGGTTGTGCATCCATCCCTCAGCGGCCAATTGGCGCATCCCGGCGTCGACAATCGGGTAGCCGGTTCGCCCGTCCCGCCAGGCGTCCAGCAATTCCGGTTCGCGGCGCCAGCGGTCCGCGTGGGCGCGGTAGTCCGCTCGCGCCGCGTCGGGGCGGGCAGCCAGGACCTGATGGTGGAAGTCTCGCCAGGCGAGTTGGCGGACAAAGGCTTCTCGGCCCGCTGTCGAGCGCCCGGCCCGGTGCACGATCTCACTCGACGAAAGGCATCCGAAATGCAGATACGGCGACAACCGCGACGTCGCGTCGGCGGCGAGGTCGTCATTACGGGTGTCGTAGCGGTCAACCGGGCCGCTAAGCCAGTTCTGCAGCAGCCGGCGGCCGGTGCGCTCCCCGCCGACGGCCAACTGCGGCGACGGCTCCCCTTCGCACAGCTGCCCGGCGTCGGGCAGCGGCTCGCTCGTTACGTCCGGTACGGTCAGCGACCGCGGTCCGGCCAGCACCTTCCGGGCGGAAGCCCGACTCCATCGTCGGTAGTACGGGGTGAAGACCGCGAAGTGGTCAGATCCTGCGGGAGCGAGCTCACCGGGGTCGCAGACTGTCACGCTGGCGGCATGGACAACCAGGCGGCACCCTTCTTTCTGCAGAGCATGGCTTAGCCGCCGTTCGCGCCGCTGGCTGTAGGCGCTCACGTCGGCGGCGATGTGGACTTCATCGATCGAGAGCTCGCCAACCAACCGCAGCACTTCATGCACCCATTCACCGCGTCGAACGACGAGCCGTCCGCCGATCCGACGTAATTCCTCGTCGAGTTCGGCAAGCGCTGAGCTCAAGAAAGCAGCCTTGTTGGGGGTGAAGTAGCTGCTGGCGAGGATCGCCTCGTCAAGGACGAATACCGGTGCGACGGCGTCGCCGGCCCGCTGTGCCGCCGTCAGAACGGGGTTGTCGCGGATCCGGAGATCTCTGGTGAACAACGCCATCGCCACTGCCATGATTGTCGGTCCTGCCTTCCGGAGGCACATCAATGCCGTCAAGCGCCAAGACGTGTGCATACCCTCGAATACGATTGCTTAAAAGTTAAGTTATTTAATAAGACCAGGTGATGGACGGTGCGATACGCCAACTGGAGCGAACACCTATAGCATGCCGGAATCGGATAGCACCTGATTTAGCGGCTGGGATACCCGATTCACGTTACTCGGCTACACTGAGTCGCAGGGTTGAGTTTCCAGCTCTCGGGCAGCGACAAGACTTGCGGTTTGATTGCAGTCGACCACAAGCCAACGGCCATCAGGTCGATGCCCAATCCGTCCGCACCACTGATCGGTTACCGGAGCTGCCAAATGGCCCACCCCGACATACGTCTCCCCGCCAAAATTTTCGCTGCGCCGACGTTGTCGTTGCTCGCGCGGCGGGAACATCCGATCGCCGTCTACGAAGTCAGTGGCGAGATCGATGCCAGCAACTCCACCGATGTGCAAGCGTTTGTCGGCGAGCTCGTGTCGACCCGCCGCAATTTTGTCTTCGACCTCAGCGGAGTTGCGTTCATCGACCTATCGGGCTTCCGCGCCTTGACCGCCATCGACGAGCAATGCCAGAAGGCTGGTCTGACATGGGCTCTCGTGCCCAGTAAGGCTGTAAGTCACCTACTGCACGTGCTGGATTGCGACACATTGCTGCCCACCCGCAGTTCACCGGCAGTGGCATCCGAAAGACTCGCGTCCGCCGATAGGCGGACGTCGTCCGCGCGATCGATAACCTCATAGGGCGCAATCGTGAACTACGCCGGTTGCCGCGACGTCAGACGATGCTGACCGCGGACCGGATGATCATGGCACCACCGGCCGAGGTCTGGGACGTGCTGGTTGATGTCGAGGCATGGCCGACATGGGGACCTTCCATCACCAATGCCCGGCTTGACAAGCCGGAAGCCGGTTTACAACTCGGGACTACCGGTGCAATTTCGGGACCACTCGGAGTTGCAGTGCCCTTCCTGATCACTGAGTTCGATACCGGCCGGTCGTGGGCCTGGCGGGTCGCCGACGTGCCGGCAACCCGTCACTACGTCGATGCCGTCGACGGTGGAACCCGCGCCATGTTCGCGGTGCCCTGGTGGGCCACGGCCTATCTACCGGTGTGCTTTATCGCGTTACGCCGCATCGAACAGCTTGTGCTTGGTTCACATCGCGGTAGCTGAAGCTCGCTACGCTGTCGACATACCAACACGGTGGCAAGCTGTGGTGTAATGCCACCGCGACACGACTAGTGCAGCAGTGCGAGCTTTCACGACCGTCTCAGCAGATGTCTCATCCGCTGTGGGGCGTATCGCTGAGTAAGGAAGCGGCCAGGTGACCAAGCGGGGCGCTAAGAATCCGGCGCCGAGTCGGGCGGAGCTGGAAAAGCTGATGTCGGCGGACATGCGAGCGATAACCGCGCAATCTGACCGCATAGCCCGGTACTTCGCCCGCCAACAGGGTGTGAACAGCAGCGACTGCCAGGCACTGCTGCACATCATGGTGGCTGAAACCACAGGAAAGCCGTTGACTTCGACTGAGCTGCGGCAGCGTATGGACGTGTCGCCGGCAGCTATCACCTACCTCGTCGACCGGATGATCGAGGCCGGGCATATCCGACGGGAGCCCGATCCCGAGGACCGCCGCAAGTCGCTGCTGCGCTACGAAGAGCAAGGAATGGGGTTGGCCCGGGCGTTTTTCAATCCCCTCGGTGCACATCTGCGTTCTGCGGTCGCTCACTTGAGCGACAAAGACCTAGTTGCCGCGCATCGCGTCTTCTCGGCGATGACGGAGGCGATGTCCACGTTCGAAGAGGACCTCACCAAACCGCGCTCCCATCGGTCAACGAGCGCTAAGCGTCCGACGAAAACCACCGCAGGACTACGAAAAAGCGTCCGCTGAGGTTTCGGTCTATTGGATTTCCGACCCGAGCACCCGCTGCTCGATCAGGTCAGCCCCTCGCGCGACGCCGCCGGTCGCAGCGAAACCGTGAGCAACGCGATGGGCGCCGTCGGTCATCGTCATCGCCGCGCGCACGCTTGCGCGTAGTCGGCGCACAGACAGTTTCTTTGCGGGCAGTCGAGTGCCGCAGCGGGCAACCTGTACCCGGCGGGCAACTTCGGCCTGATCGCGGGCGAACGGCACGACGCACACCGGCACACCGCGGTCGAGCGCCTTGACCGTAGTGCCCATGCCGCCGTGGGTGATTGCACAGCAGGCACGCTCGAGCACCGCACCATGCGAGGCGAAACGGCACACGGTGGCATTCGAGGGCCGGGGAAGACCGGCAGGGACGCCCGCCGGAAACGTCGCTACCACGTGGACCGGCTCATCAGCCAAGGCCTCCAGGGCCATTCGCCCCAACGTGGTGTCTGCCTGCTTGAGTGAGGACGTGGTGACCAGCACGATCGGGCGGTCGATCCGCGCAAACCACGACGGCATCGCTGCCGGTTCAGGTTCCGAGGCGCACGCTCCGATCAGGTGGACAGCATCACCCCAGCCCGGGTGCGGGTATTCGAACGGCTCACCACCCACAGCCAACAGCAGCGGCGCGCGCCGCATCAATCCGTCAACCGAGTCGACGACCGGGATACCCAGCTGCCCCCGAATGGCATTGACCGCAGGCAGGATTCGACGATCGAACAGTCGACTCACAATTGGGCGTACCGACGCGTCGCGAAGAGTGCCGACAGCACCGCGCAGCGGCCGCAGTCCGGGACCGAATGGCGGCACCCCGGGTGACCTCAGGTATGGGGTAAAGGGTGAAAACACCAGCCACGGCGTTTCGCCGGCCTCGGCTGCGGACAAAGCCCCCCAGCAATTCGCGTCGACGACCACCGCATCTGGCTGTACCGTCGCGACAGCTCGCCGTACGTCGTCGACTTCGAATACTGCGCGTCGACAAAGCACCTCGATCGATATCTTCAGTACTCCCAGTGCATCTGACGCCAGCCAGTCTTCACCGCTGATGGCTTCGATCCGGGGGTCGACGGCCTCGGCGTGTAGTCCCATCATTCGTGCCTGGTCGACACCCGCCGCCATGGTGCGCACGTGGACCTCATGCCCACGTTCGGCCAACTCACCCAACAGCGCACTGAGCGGCAGCTGGTGCCCCAACGCCGGGGAGCCGTAGGCGAGAATGACCGCCATATCGTCAACTGACGGCCGTGAGCCGCACGTTGCGCAGCGCCGCCATATTGGCCGCGCCGCACCCGTGCAAGCAGATCCGCAGCTCCTCGATGAAGTGTTGGAGCCAGTCCTCCACGGACGCAGCGGATTCAGTCGCTGGAAGCAAGAGCGGGAGTGCGATCGCAACGACATCGGCACCCAGCGCAATCGCTTTGGCCGCGTCCATGCCGGTACGAATTCCCCCTGAAGCCACCAGCGGGATCTCCGGCAGCGCCGCTCGGACTTCGATGACCGCGCGTGCAGTCGGAACACCCCAGTCGGCGAGTTCCGGGTAGCGCAGCTCACCGTAACGGACGAGCTGTTCCACCCGCGACCAAGACGTCCCCCCCGCCCCCGCCACATCGATGGCATCGACTGGCAGCTGTGCGGCGTGCTGCATCAACTCCGCGACGGCCGAGGCGCCGATACCATGGCCAACTTCCTTGAGCAGTAGCGGATAGCCCACTGCCCCACCGACATCACACAGTCGATCAAGTGATCCGGAGAAATTAGTGTCCCCCCCCGTACTGCATTGCCTCCTGTAATGGATTCGTATGCACAGCAAGCACGTCGGCACCGACGTGGGCCAGGGCCTTCGCGATATCGGGCGTCGCGTCCTTGGTCAGTTGCGACAAACCGATGTTTCCGAACAGTAGTACGTCGGGTGCCACGTCCCGCACCGTAAAGCTCGCCGCCGCATGTTCGCCGCGCACGCTGTCGAGCATGACCCGCTGCGAGCCCAGCATCAGCCCGATGCCGAGCCGTTGGGCGGCCACCGCGAGGTTGCGGTTGATGGTGCCGGACAATTCGGCGCCACCGGTCATCGCGCCGATGATCACCGGGGCGCGCAGCGCGGCACCCATGAATCGAGTGGACAAGTCGATGTCACCGAGACTGGTCTGGGTCAGCGCGTTGTAGGGCAAACGGTAGCGCTCGAGCCCAGTCGTCACACCCCGGTGGGACACGTCGCCGTCCAGACAGACGTCGATATGCCTGCGTTTGCGCCGCGTGACTCCGTCCGGGTCGACAGTCACGACGAAGTGCGGTGGCGCCCACGATTGAGCAGCCAGATGTGTGCGGAAAGCGCCGTCGCGAATGCGCACCACAGTGGGTAGAGCGCCAACGGCGCGCCGCGAAAGCCACGCACAGCGATCGTCCGGCGGGTCAGGTCGGCGCTGCTGGCGGTCAGCGCAGCGGCGAGGACGGCCGACGCCCCGAGGCGATGACGATTGAAGAACAACCAGGACCAACTACCGTTGAGAAGTAAGTTCAGGCCAAGCGCCAGCTGGTAGGCCCGGGCGTCGGTATCGTTGTGAGCGCGGTTCAGGTCGTCGATGGTGGACGCCGACACCACCGCGATGTCGGCATACAACGCGGGCCACACCACGGGAAACACCTGCCGGGGCGGTTGATACGGCGGCTTGCGAAGCCGTGCGTACCACTTTGACTGGACCGACGGCCCGCTGGCCAGACCACCGACCAACGAAACAGCGGCCACCGACACGGTGGTGGCGATCAAGGTAGAGACTCGCATGCAGATCCTTCCAGTTACAAGTTATAAGGCGGGTTTGACGGGAACGGCGATCTCACTGCGCCGTAGCATCGGGATGGTCCACGGCGGATCGTAGAACCACGCGGTGGGTGTTCCGATGGGCTCGCGTCCATTCTCCCCCAGTATTCCCATCAGCTCGTCGGTCTTGCATGCGACCGCGCGGGGGCTGCGACTGCCCGAAAACCTCAGCACCGCAACGGTTTCCGCTGGAACGGTCACGAGCTTGACGGCTGCATTGTCAGGTCGGGGCAATGACTCCATCGTCTTATCGGCGGGCATGAAGAAGCGGATCACCCAGCTGCCGTCATCACCAGCCCGCTGCGCGACCGGTGCCGTCATAGCGATCTTCTCACCGCTGCCGGTCTGCTGTGCTACCGGTGCGGTCATCGCGATTGTGGCGTTGGGGTGGTTTCCACCGAAGATGTAGCCCGCCAGCCGGCGGAAACCGGCGTTGCGCGCTGCCTCTTCTCCGGCGACCACGGTTGTCTCGGCCGCGATTCGCTCGCCGTAGCGGCGGATTTCGACGCCGCCGATTACCTGCTCGACTTTGTGGTCGGGTTCCTCGGTGCCGTGCCGCAGCCCTACCACCGCACCACCGGCTTCAAGCAGTTGGCGGGCCAGCGAGACGATCGATCCCAGCATTACCGCCTCCTTTCGACGTGTGTGGATGTGACGAAGTGGTACCCGTCTCTGGTGGCTGATCACGCATTGAAGCGGTGAGTTCGTGCTTGAACGTCCGCATCGCGTCGATGAGAGCGGCGAAAACCGAGTGCGCAGCCACCAGGTCGGAATCGGATATGTCAACCATCGCGGCGCGGGTATGCGTTGCCAACGGAATGAAAAAAGCACCGGCAGTCTCACGTCCGTGATCGGAGTAACGCAGTATGACCTTGCGCCGGTCGGCTACGTCGGAGTCCCGTCGGACATGGCCCGATGCGATCATCCGCTCGACCAGGTAGGTGATCGCAGACCCGGACAGGCCCAGCCTCTGGCCTAGCTCCCCCGACGTCAGCGGCGTGCCGGCCCGCTCAGCCACCAGAATCTGTAGCAGCGCGCGAAAGTCGGTGGCATGCACATCATGAACATCGGCGAACAACCGGCCAATCTGCTCGGATTCCGCGGTCAGGGCCCGCGCGTCGGCCGAAATCAGTTCTTCCAGACCTGCTCGGTCAGCTCCCAGGCCCGAGTTCATCAGAATCGCAGCATAGCGCGATTGGCCGAGATTGTTAAGTTGATTAATCGTTAAATGGATGAAATGCTCTTGGGCGTGGTGTGGGAGCGTCTGTCCGCTGCCGTGACGGGGCGCCTTTCTTGGCTGTTGGCGCTGTCTCTCATGCTGGTTGCGGGTGCATTGATGACAGTGTCGGGGCCCAATAAAGCCGCGGGCCAGTCGCCGGTGTCTGTTCCGAGCTCGTCAGCTTCGGCCGAAGCGGCGGCGCTGCTGACTCACTTCCCCGAAGGTGACCGGGTGGCGGCTATCCTGGTAATCACCCGGAACGACGGATTCCCGCTGGGAACCGCCGACCTGGTGGCAACCGAACAGGCGCGAAACCGGATGCAACGGGTTCCCCAGGCGTTTTCCGGAACTGAACCGCCCGTCATCGTGTCGGCCGACGGCAAAGCGGCAATCGCCACGATCTCGTTGAGCCGCAGGCTTTCGGGGTTTGAGCTCGATGCCGCGGTGAAATCATTGCGGGCGGCCAGCGCCGACGGTCTGCCGTCAACGCTGTCCGCCCATCTCACCGGTGGGCCGGCCTTCGGCGCCGACATTGCCGACGCATTTTCGGGCGCGAACGTCACGCTTCTGGTGGTCACCGCTCTGGTCGTTGCGCTGTTGTTGATCGCTACCTACCGCTCACCGGTGTTGTGGCTGGCACCGCTGGGCGTGATCGGCTTCGCCGACCGGGTGGCCAACGTGCTGGGCAGTGACGTCGCAGCAGTGGCCAACGTGACGTTCGACGGCTCAACCTCGGGGATCACCAGCGTGCTGGTGTTCGGTGCCGGCACCAATTACGCGCTGTTGCTGATCTCGCGCTACCGCGAGGAACTGCGCAGCGTGCCCGGCCACCGCGAGGCGCTACGCCGCGCGGTGGCCGCGTCTGGCCCGGCGATCCTGGCGAGCAACGCCACCGTGGTGCTGGCCCTGCTGACGCTACTGCTTGCGGTGACTCCGAGCACCCGCAGCCTGGGGGTGTGTGCTGGGTGTGGCCTGCTGGTGGCAGCGGCGTTCGTTCTATTGATCCTGCCGCCGCTGTTGGCTTTGGGCGGCAGGAAGATGTTTTGGCCGTTCATTCCTCGCCTCGGCGACCCACCGACAACGGCCAACGGCGGATGGCACCGAGTAGCCGATGCGGTCGGCCATCGGCCCGGGCCGGTGTGCGCCGGCGCGGTCCTCACGTTGACTGCGCTGGCTAGCGGTCTGCTCGGGATCCACGTCGGATTGTCGCAGACCCAGCAGTTCCGCATCCAAGCCGATTCAGTGATCGGATTCAGCACGCTTGCAGCGCATTTCCCCGGCGGGGTTGCCGACCCGACCGTAGTGATTGGTTCCACCGTGCGAGCCCCGCAGCTGCAGCAGCGCATCACCACAGTCCCCGGTGTTGTCTCGGCGACCCCCGCGGGGCAATCAGCTGACGGGCTGACCAAGTGGTCGGTGGTCATCGATGCGGCCCCGTCGACAGACCGGGCTTTCGCGGCCGTTCGTGCATTGCGCGAGTCAGTCGGTTCGGTGGAACAGAGTGCGCTGGTGGGTGGTTCAGATGCGCAGGCACTCGATATCCGCGAGGCCGCCGGACGCGACCGCGTCGTGTTGATCCCTGTCATCCTGCTTGTCGTGCTGGCGGTGCTGTACCTGCTGTTGCGCGCTGCGCTGGCGCCTCCGGTTCTGGTCGCAGCCACTGTGCTGAGTGCTTTGGCCGCGCTGGGCCTGGGCGGGTTTGTCAGCATCCATCTGTTCGGCTTTCCGGCCCTGGACAACAGCACCCCACTGTTCGCCTTCTTGTTTCTGGTGGCGCTGGGGGTCGACTACACGATATTCCTGGTTACCCGCGCCCGCGAGGAGGCTCGCGAGCACGGCACGCGCGAGGGCATGATCCGAGCCGTGTCGGCCACCGGTGCGGTGATCACCAGCGCCGGAGTCGTTCTGGCAGCGGTGTTTTGTGTACTCGGTGTGCTCCCGTTGATCGTCTTGACCCAGCTGGGCATCATCGTCGGACTCGGCATCCTCTTAGACACCTTTGTCGTTCGCACCCTGGTCATTCCGGCACTTTTCGCGCTGATCGGCGACCGAATCTGGTGGCCGGCTGCTCTTGCCCGGCGACCGGTTCACAACGCGGCCGCCGACGGTAGCCCCATTGCAGACGGCCGTCATCGACGCCACCGTCAACGTAAGTAGGTGCATGCTGGCGGTTTCCGGTAGACGCATCGACGTTCGTGCTGCGCCGGACTTCGTGGGCTCGAGATGTCATCATGGCACCCGCGCTGATGCGTGATATGGAAGAACGCGCTTACCTACACCGCTTTGATGCGGATAGGTCCACGCCACGGTGCATCTGGGTCCAGCACGGCGCCGCGTTGAGTGAGGACTACCTGGCCATTCCGTGCCAACGAGACGGCGATGTCGCGAGTCTGTTGCATCAGGTCACGCCAACCAGCGCCTCCGAGGGCCCGGGCCGCATCGGAGGGACAGGTGGAGCCGGCCGGTGCGCGGTGCTGCGCCAGGGCAAGTATTGCCGCTCGCAGCCGCGCCGACTCTGGTCCACCGCCAAGGGCAACTCGGGCGGCACCCGCTGCGGGGCTCGAGCCCGCCGCAAGTCGCGCCAGTTCGTCCCGCACAGTCGACCTTTCGCCAGGCACGAAGCGATCACTCCCGCCCGAGGTCGATGCGCGTCGTCACCGCGACGATTTGTGGCGTCGCCGGGGCTGACCCGAACCCGAACTGGACGGGTGGCTCAAGCGGGGCCAGCCCGGCAAGGTCCGCGCCGTGCAACCGCCCGGTGACACTCGTGATTCGCCGGGAGCGATGGACGCCGTAATACTCCCGGCGACCGCGGCCCGCGGTACCCGCCGTGCGGACACCGGGCAAGATCCGGGCCACTATCGGATCGATGGTCGATAACCACCATCGGGCGGCGGCTAACCGCACCGGTATCAATCGAAGAAGCCGATTGATTCCCGTAGGACCCCCGATGGACACCACGACATCCAGTTCACTCGCCGATAAGGTCAATGTCTCGCCCGTCAGCCGTGCGTCTACCGGTCCCACCATGACTCGCTCGAAGTGATAAGTCGACGAAACGAAGTCGGCGACGTCATCGCAGGGCGCCAACAGGATGCGTTCGTCGTCGGCGGTCTGCACCATCGCGTCGGTGAAGCGGCCGAACGGCGACTCGGTCCAGCATCCGACGACGATTCGTGCCCCCAACCGGGTTCCAAAACCCGCGATGTGGCCCCGGAAAACGAGGTGGTCGGCGCTCATCATGTCCGAGGGTAGCGTTCGCCTCGACCACCCGACGTCGACCGTTGTTGCGCGACTCGGCGATCCCCTACCGGTGCTCAACCTTCACCGATGTTGGGCAAACGGGTCGTTTTTCCGCACTCCCCGGTATATGCCCCTGCGGACGATCCACGGCTGCAATACCGCATCGATCGACCACGCGGGAAAGCGAAAGCCATGTCCGGTCGGAGCGAACACCTGAAGCCCATCGGGCTGAACGCCGAGCACCGAGCCCCAGCGCCGTTTCGGCGCCCGGTAGTAGCGCAGCGATCGGCCTGCGAACCAGGCGCGAATGTTATGGGCCAGCAAGCCATCTGCTCTGTTGCGGGCCGAGCTGCGAAGCGGATCGCTGGCCGCAACGTCCCCTACCGCGAAGACACCGGGGTGCCCGGGCACCCCCAGATCAGGATTTACCCGAACGAAGCCATGGTCGTCGAGCAACTCATCCGGCAGCCAGCCGGTATTGGGGCGCACCCGCCCGATCGCCCAAACCACCGCATCGGCGCATGCCGATGGTTGTCCGGTGGTCCATCGGACCGGCCCCCGGGTGATCTGATCGTCAGTGAACCCGTCGGGCACCCCGGCGCGGTGCTCCGGATGTAGCACCACACCAAGGTCGTCCAACCGCCGCCGGATGGTTGTCCAAACCCGCGGATGGTGTTCGCGCAGCGGGCGCGTCCCCGGGAAATAGATGTCGACGCGTTTCTCCGGCCATCGCGTCGCGATATTGGCGGCACTGCTGACCGCGGCGGCACCCCCACCGACCACGATCACCGACGCGGCCGCGGCCAGTCGGTGGTGGGCGGCACGCAGATCGGCGCTGACGTCGAGAGGCGTTTGGACGGTCGGGACCCGCCAGAAACCATTGGTGACCCCGGTCGAGATGACCAGCGCGTCGTACGTCTCGACACCCGATGCGCCGTTGCCGCCGTCGACGAATATCGCACGCGCCGCGAGGTCCAACCCCGTCACGGCGCCGTGGATGATCCGCACCCGATCCAGTCGGCGAAATTGGTCGAACGGTATCCAGTAGTCGCGTGCCCAGTCTTCCGGCCGGGCTAGTCGCGCACCCAGTTCTTGGCCGCTGACCAAGCCCGGTTTGGGCGAGACCCCGACCACATCAACATGATTCGAAAGACGGATCGCGGTAAGGACACCGGTGTCGCCGAGACCCGCGATCACAACGCGTTTGCGGTTCACGCCGCGAGCCGTCGTGGCGGGCGCGGTATCAAGCGGGGCACGCGATCAACAACGTCCTGATAGCCGGGTCGGCGTTGCAGGTTGCGCTGCTCCATCATCGGAATGCTGGCACCGAGGAACATGGCCAGCATCGCCAGCACACCGGAAAACAGCCACCAGGCGTCGGCGGGCGCGGCAGCGACGCCTACCACCGCCAGCGAAAACCAGAATCCCAACTCGCCGAAATAGTTCGGATGCCGCGACCAACTCCATAGCCCGCGATCCATCACGTCGCCGGGGCGCCTATGGCGGACAAATCGGTGCATCTGAACATCCGCGACGAGTTCCACAACCACCGCGGCCAAACCCAGCACCAGCGCCACACCCCAGAGCCACGGCAGACCCGGACCGGGCCGGGTCACGGCGACGTAGACCGGGACCATCGCGACGAACACCTGAAGGGTCGGTACCAGATGAATACCGAGCAAGTCAGCGACGAACTCCCATCCCCCCGCGCGCTCCCGCAGCAACGCGTAGCGCCAGTCCTCATGATGCAGCCCGGGAAACCCGTAGGCCCAGTTAGCGGTGAGACGCACCGCCCAAACGACAACAACGACAGCAATCAGCCAGCAGCGCAACCCATTTACGCCGTTGCCGGTCTGGCTCCACCAGTAAAGCATCAGCAGCGGTGGGGCAACGCTCCAGTAGGCGTCGTAGAAGCTGGAATTGCCAAAGCACCGGCTGAAGCCGAACACGACGACAGTCGCCACGACGTCGGCGACAAGAGTGTCCAACCACAATCGCCCGGTGGCGGGTCCCCGCGACAGCCAGACAGCGGCAACCACGATCGCCACGGAATACGCCAGACCGATGAGCCACAACGACCGACGCTTGCTGATTGCCTCAACCACCGAGGAACCGTCCGACGGGCGGCTTTGGAGAACTCTCCTGCCATTCAGTGAGGTCGACGACATGATCGCGCTGACCACATGTGGGAATCAATCTGCTCCGTCGCGTTGACTACGCCGGCGGTCGGGCCGATTGCTCCGACTGCCCGGTCGTCCAGCATAGGCGGGGCTTTCCCCCGACGTGGGTGCGGCGTTACCCAGATGCCGGCGCCTGGTCGGCTTTCAGCTTGGCGTTGTCGTCGTGTAACTGCGTGTTGTCGGCCTCGAGTTGACTGTTTCTGCTCGACAGGTCAAGTATTCGGACAACTCCGGCGAGGTTGACGCCCTGGTCCACGAGTTCGGCGATCTGCTTGAGTCGCTTGAGGTCGTCGTCGCTGTAACGACGAGTGCCTCCGGCGGTGCGTGACGGTGTCAGCAGCCCCCAGCGTTCATAGAGCCGCAGTGTCTGCGGCCCGATCCCGGACAACTCCGATGCAACCGAGATGCCGTAGACGCCCCGGGTCGACCGAGATGCCGGATCTTTCGTCAATCGTTGCTCCGTTCGACGAGGGAACCTGTTACTGGGACTTGCGCAAGGATACTATAACTGGTATGAGAAATCTGTAGGCGCAAAGATAGGTTATCATCTGTGAGTTCGAGAGGTAATTGTGATGTTCCGACACACAGAACCCCTCAATGGGCAACAATCCGGCGAGGCATTGCTCGAAGCGGATAGACATGACGCCAACGAGATCGACCCGGTTCTCAATCACGGCGAACCGCAGCGGGTAGGCAGGTTCCAGTTCTTTCTCGAGGATCAACGCTGGCAGTGGTCGGATGCGGTAGCGCGGATGCACGGCTACCGGCCAGGTGCGGTAACCCCCACCACTGAGCTTCTACTCGAACACAAGCACCCCGACGACCGCCAGCAAGTGGCGCTGGCCCTGGATCGGGTGCGCAACGGAGAACCGTTCAGCAGCCGCCACCGCATCATCGACACTGCTGGTCACATCCACTGGGTGATCGTGGTGGGCGATCGTACGGTCGACGAGGCCGGCAGCGTAACGGGCAGTTCCGGCTTCTACATCGACGTCACCGATGCCGTGCAGTCCGATATCAGCGCGTTGGTCTCCGACGTCACGACGTCGCGCGCCGTCATCGAGCAGGCCAAGGGCGTGCTCATGGCCGCATACGGCATCACTGCGGAACGAGCGTTCGACATCCTGGTGTGGCGTTCGCAGGAAACCAACATCAAGGTTCGGGATCTGGCCGCTCGATTTCTGGCTGCCTGCAGCGGCAGGATGACGCCGGACACGCTGACTCATGTCGACCATGCTCTGCTCACCCTGCGGTAATGCACGCGCCGTCTGATCTCGCGAGCATGCCACCAAACTCACCGCACGACTTGCGCAGGACTCCGGCCTATGTTATCTATTATCTATGTCGTCAGACATAGGTAATCGTCTCACTGCGGAGGTGAAACATGATGTTGATGCGAACAGATCCATTTCGCGATCTCGATCGACTGACGCAGCAGGTGCTGGGGACTGCGGCCCGTCCGGCGGTAATGCCGATGGACGCGTGGCGCGAGGATGGGCAGTTCATTGTCGAGTTCGACCTGCCTGGTGTGAATGCGGATTCACTCGACCTCGACGTCGAGCGCAACGTGCTTACGGTCCGCGCCGAACGTCCTGCCCTCGACCAAAATCGGGACATGGTCTCGGCGGAGCGGTCACGCGGGGTGTTCAGCAGGCAGCTGTTCCTCGGCGAAACCTTGGACACTGACAAGATCGAGGCCAGCTATCGCGATGGCGTCTTGCGGCTCACAATCCCGGTGGCCGAAAGGGCCAAGCCACGACGGATCGAAATCAGCCACGACGCCGAACGCCAATCGATCAACGCCTAAAGCGCGGCACGGCATACCTGTTGGGGTGGAACATCAACGCGACTGCCTGCGGGCGGCTGCCCATCAGATAACCGACGACGGGAGGTGACCATAGCGCGACGAGTGCGAAACACCCGATGACCTCGTGCCCTCCGCCATCCTGAAGCGAATCGCAAGGCGCCCGAAGCCATCTCGCTTACCCGCGCACCGCCACTTGTCGTGGCATGGTCGGCGAACCGCATCGGAGGTCATCGACCGGGAGGGGCGCGCACAGCACGACCACTATGCGCGTCCCTCCCGCATATATCACTGATGGCGCGACTGCAACGCGGTGAAAAGATGATAACCAATCCCTATGCGGTGCTGGGTGTGTCGCCGACGGCGACGCAAGCAGAAATTACGCATGCCTATCGTCACCAACTGCGCACCTATCATCCAGATGTGCGCCCGGGCACGTCGAGTTCGGCTGCCGACGAACGGCTGCGGCAGATTCTTGCCGCCTATGCGTTGTTGCGCGACCAGACCCGTCGCGCCCACTACGACCACATCGCGAGCGTGACCAAGGCCGACGCCCACCCCATCACGATGACGGTTACCCGCACCGACACCCCCGATGAGCAGGTGCCACTCTGGGCCGGACCGGTGCGTTGGCACCGCTGAGCGGTCATGCGCGGCTCAGCGGGCCGCCTTTTTCCGTTCGATGTCGGCCAGCGCCGCCGCCAGTTCGGCGCGCTGGGCGGCCGAGGTCTCCCAGGCCAGCTGCCGGTTTTTGACCACCTTGGCCGGCGCGCCGACCGCAATCGAGTAGTCCGGAATGTCGCCCCTGACCACGGCGTGCGATCCCAGCACGCAGCCGCGGCCGATCGTGGTGCCCCGCAGCACACTCACTTTCACCCCGACCCAGGTGTCCGGCCCGATCCGCACCGGGCTTTTGACGATGCCCTGGTCCTTGATCGGCAGCGTGATGTCGTCCATCCGGTGGTCGAAATCGCAGATGTAGCACCAGTCGGCCATCAGCACCGAATCGCCGATCTCGATGTCGAGATAGGTGTTGACGACGTTGTCCCGGCCGAGCACCACCTTGTCTCCGAACCGCAGCGAGCCTTCGTGGGCGCGAATCGTGTTCTTGTCGCCGATGTGCACCCAGCGGCCGATCTCCAGCTGCGCCAGCTCCGGGGTCGCGTGAATCTCCACACCCTTGCCGAGGAACACCATGCCGCGGGTGATGATGTGCGGGTTGGCCAGCTTGAACTTCAGCAGCCGCCAGTAGCGGACCAAATACCACGGGCCATAGGCGCGATTGGCCAGCACCCACTTCAGCGATGCCAGCGTCAAGAACTTGGCCTGGCGCGGGTCACGCAGCCGCGAACCCCGCCACCGGATATGCAGGGGTGCTCCCCACATGGTCGTCATGGCCGGAAATCCTAGTCCGGCGCCGATGCAGACCGCACAAGTCCCACAGGCAACCCGGGCAATCAGGCATTCGCCGGCCCTCCTCGGTTACTCTCGGCACCGTGTTCTGGCCGATGTCCGTCTCGCCGAGTGCGCGGATTGCGGCCTCAAGACGCGCCATGCTTCGTCATCTCCCCCGCACCCGACACCTCGCGGCGACGGTGATGATGCTCTTGGCGGTCATGCTGGCCGGATGCCAGAACACCGACTCGTGGGTCGACGCCGCACCGGCCCCGGCCTGGCCGGCCCAATACGGCGATGCCGCCAACAGCAGCTACACCCCGACAGCCGGGGCGACCACGCTGAGCCTGCGCTGGACCCGCTCGGTCAAAGGCAGCTTGGCGGCCGCCCCGGCACTCAGCGGGCGCGGCTGGTTGGTGCTGAACGCCCAGACTCCGGGCGGCTGCTCGCTGATGGAATGGGAGAACGACGACAACGGCCGACAGCGCTGGTGCACCCGGCTGTTTCAGGGCGGTGGATTTTTCGGTCCGCTCTTCGACGGCTTTGACAACGTCTACATTGGCCAGCCCGGCGCGATGCTGTCCTTCCCACCCACGCAATGGATCCGTTGGCGAGCACCGGTGATCGGAATGCCCTCCACCCCAAGGTTTCTCGACGATGGCCAGCTGCTGGTGATCACCCATCTGGGCCAGGTACTGGTATTCGACGCCCGCCGCGGCATCACGGCCGGCAGCCCGTTGGACTTGGTCGACGGGGTTGACCCGACCGATTTCACCCGCGGCCTGTCCGATTGCGCGCCGGCGCGTTCCGGTTGCCCGGTCGCCGCGGCGCCGGCGTTTTCGGCGGCCAGCAAAACGGTGGTGGTGAGCCTGTGGGAGCCGGGCGCGGCGGCGCCGGTGCTGGTCGGGCTGAAATACCACCGGGGTCAAGACCCGCTGCTGACCCGGGATTGGACCAGCGACGCCGTCACCGCCGGTGTGCTGGCCAGCCCGGTGCTGTCCGCCGACGGTTCGACCGTCTACGTCAACGGCCGCGACCAACAGCTATGGGCGCTGCACGCCTCCGACGGAAAGCCGAAATGGTCAGCGCCGCTGAAATTCCTGGCGCAGACACCGCCCGCTGTCACACCGGGCGGGCTGATCGTGTCCGGCGGCGGCCCCGACACACACCTGGTCGCGTTCAAGGACGCCGGCGACCACGCCGAGCAGGTGTGGCGCCGCGACGACGTCACGCCACTGTCGTCGTCGAGCCTGGCCGGTCCCGGCGCCGGCTACACCGTGGCCCGCAACGGGGACGGCATGTCGCTGCTGGTTTTCGACCCGAAGGACGGCCACACCCTCAACAGCTATCCGCTGCCGGAGGCCACTGGTTACCCGGTCGGTGTGGTGGTCGGCAACGATCGCCGCGTGGTTGCCACCACCAGCGCCGGGCAGGTGTACAGCTACGCCCCGGGCTGAGCCGCCACTCGCGCCGAGTCTGCGCTCACTGCGTCCAACCTGCGCACAGAGCGCCCTTGGCGGCGAATTCGTGCAGTACACGCAGTTTCGACGGCCGGGCCGCGAGGGGCCGACCCGGTACAGCCGACCTAAACCGTCAGCGGCGGGATGGCATTACGCGGCACTTGGGCCTGGGCGGCACCGGCGAAGGGCGGCAGCAGTTCTCCCGGCGCGAAGTAAAAGATCAACTGGTCGTCGGTGATACCGAAGTTCTGGTAGTGCGACGAGTCGAGGCCGGAACCGGGTTGGATTGCCGCGCCCAGTCCGGTCTGGCGTCCCAGGTCGCGCTGCACGATCGGATAGATGGCATCCAGCGGCTTGCTGCCCGGTGCGAACAGCGTGTCGAACGTGATCGGCTGGTGTCGCTCGAGGTCGTAATTGAACCCCTTGTAGAAGGTCGACGGGCGTGGGCCACCGACATCCTGGAAAATCTTGAGCACCACGCTGCGGGTGCCCTTCGGCGGTTGCCCGGAGCGGTACTGCTCAGAGGTCACGTCCATTTGATAGGGCTGATCGCGCGGTCCGGACGTCTGCACCACACTGACGAACCCGTCCCGATTCTGGGTCAAGTAATCGATCAGCGCCTGCTGGTCGGGGTAGTCGACCGGAAACCTCATGTCGAGGGTGTAGGTGGCATTCGACGTGTGCACGTGACACATCTGTCCGCTCTCCACGCTGCCGCCCAGGCTGGCGCACGACGGATCTGCCGCCGCTACCGGCCCATCCGGCCAGCCCACCAGGGCTGCGACCGCCAGCACCGCGGCCACCATCACATTGCGCATTCACCCTCACAAACGGAAAGACGGCGCAACCGCCGTCCACGTGAGCCTACCTGGGCCCTCATCGCGACGAACGACAAACGAACACCGTCACACTGCTGGTCCTGCCTGAGCCGATACGGGTGATGACCGCCGCCAACGGTTGTTCGCCGCGCAGCCGGAGCCGTTTGCGCAAGGCGTCCGGATCGACATCCACACCGCGGACCAGGATCTCCAGTGCGCCGCAGTCCAGCGCCGCCAATGCCTGCCGAAGGCGTCGCTCATCGAAGGGCAACTGGTGCAGGACCTCGAAACCGCGCACGGCCGGCGGCAGTCGGTCGCCGGACAGGTAGGCAATGTCGGGGTCGAGTTGCCACAACCCGTGCCGCGCACCGTAATGACGCACCAGACCCGCTCGCACCACCGCGCCGTCCGGGTCGACGATCCACCTGCCGACCGGCCGCACGCCGCAGTCGTCCGGCTCGGCGTCGGTGATTTGTTCACTGCGGTCGAGGACGCTGGCTCGTCGCCGCACGCCCGCTTCGGCCAAACCGGCCGACCACAAACACGTCTCCCGAACCGACCCGCCAAACGAGCTCACCTCGATCTCGCCGTCGAAGCCGAGCCGCCGGACCGCGTCGAAATCGATTCCGGGAGCGCATTTTACGACAATGTTTCGGCCGCGGTAGACATCGAACAACTGGTCCAGCGCCGGTTGGTAGTCGCGTGGTTTGAAGCGTCGGCGCCCTCCAGAGCGCCGGGCCGGGTCGACGACGACGGTGGTGCCGCGCGTCACGGGGTGCAGCGCGTCGGCGCGGCACAGATCGGCAGCGCCGGCTAGATTGTGCCGCGCCATCGCCAGCCGTACCGGGTCGATGTCACTGCCCACCACCCGGGCCACCAACAGGCGCAGGGCAGCCAGTTCGGTACCGATCGAGCAGGTCACGTCGTGTACCAGGAGGCCGGCCAGCCGCTGCGCCCGGTGTGCCGCCACGGGCGCCGCGCTGGCTTGCTGCAGTGCTTCGTCGGTAAACAGCCAGTCACCGGTACCCGGCAGTTTGGCCGCCGCGCGCCGGCGCAGCAGCACCGTTTCCACCAGCGCCGATGTGCGGTCTCCGAACCGCGCGCGGACCGCGGCGATGTCGGCCACCCGATCGGTCAGCGGCAGCGCAGCCACCACGCCCAGCCCCGCCGAACCGGCGTCCGACGTCAGATAGCCGACGTCGTCGAGCCCGAAGTTCAGGACGGCTTGGTCCCGGTGATCATCACGTTGTAGAACCAGCCCTTCGGCACGACTTGCCGCCAGAGGTTCTCGTCGAGCCAGCTCAGCGCCTTCCAGCTACCGAACGCGAATTTCGCCCAGTTCCACCCGAGTTTCCCCGGCGGCACTGTCGACTCGAAGGTGCGCACCGGCCAGCCCAGCATCGCGGCGGTGAACTCCTCGCTGGCGGTGACCACCTGCACCGCACCGGCGTTGGCCGCCATCCGCTCCAAATCGCGCGGATCGAAGGTGTGCAGATCGACCACCCACTCCAGGGCCGCCGCCCGGGAGTTCTCGTCGAGCTCGGCCTGCGGGCGACGCCAGCTGCCCAGCCCGGGCAGCTTCATCGCCCGGATGGTGACGTTCCAGGTCAGGTCGGCCAGCGCGCGCGCGTAACCGTTGCCGACGGTGGTGGGCTCACCGGCGAACACGAACCGTCCGCCCGGGCGCAGCACCCGCATCACCTCACGCAGCGACAGCTCGACGTCGGGAATGTGGTGCAGCACCGCATGGCCGACCACCAGGTCGAACGTGTCGTCGTCGTAGGGGATGCCCTCGGCGTCGGCGACCCGCCCGTCGATGTCCAGACCCAACGACTGGCCGTTGCGGGTGGCGACTTTGACCATGCCCGGCGACAGGTCGGTCACCGATCCGCGACGCGCGACCCCGGACTGGATCAGATTGAGCAGGAAAAATCCAGTGCCACAACCTAATTCGAGAGCACGATCATAGGGCAGCCGACGGATCTCGTCGTCGGGGACGATGGCGTCGAACCGGCCGCGGGCATACTCGACGCAGCGCTGGTCGTAGGAGATCGACCACTTCTCGTCGTAGTTTTCGGCTTCCCAGTCGTGGTAGAGCACCTGAGCGAGCTTGCTGTCATGCCGGGCGGCCTCCACTTGCTCGGCCGTGGCGTGCGGCTGGGGAGACGGATCGATACTCGTCATGGTGAGCCAGCCTATCGGCCGGGCTGCTCGGCGAGGCCGCCGAGGCTGGCCCTGAACACCTCGACGTAGCGGCTGCGCTCGGCGGCCAACCGCTCGGCCCGGCTCAGGTCGTAGATGTCGTCGATCCCGGCTTTGGCCGCGGCCAGCGCCGGCTGCGGGCGGTCAATGAAGCGGTTGGCCCATGCTGCGGCGGCGTCGTAGACGTCGTCGGGGGCCACCATATCGTCGACCAGGCCCAAGGCCAGCCCTTCCTCGGCGTCGAAGAATCGCCCGCTGTATACCAGCTCCTTGGCCCGGCTGACTCCGACGGTGCGGGTCAGCCGCGCCATGCCGCTGCCGTCGGGGATCAACCCGGCCAGGATCTCCGTCGCGCCGAGCCGCACGTTGTCGCCGCTGACCCGCCAATCGGCGGCCAGCGCCAGGGTCAGCCCGGCACCGAGCGCGTAGCCGGTGACCGCGGCAACCGTTGGCTTGGGGATCGCGACGATCGCGTCGAGGGCGTCCCGGCGCGCCCGGATCCAGGTGTCGACTTCCGCCGGGCTCAGCGCCCGCAATGCCGTCATGTCGTCACCGGCGGAAAAGATCTCATGGCCGCCGAATAAGACCACCGCGGTCACATCGTCGCGCGGCCCCACCTCACCGGCGGCCTCGGCGAGCTCACGGTAGATCTGGCGGGTCATTGCGTTGGTGGGCGGCCGCGAGAACACCAGGGTGGCGATGCCGGGGCGAGTGGCATCGGAGTGGACGCTGACGAACTCTCTCATGGCCACCGCTTGCCGCGGGCCTGGTTATAGCGGTCGGAGTCGAAGAACTCGATTTCGAAGTTGTCGCCGTTGAGCGCCATGTCCGGCTGCACCGCGACGATCTGGCGTTCCACCGCGAGCACGTCGGCGACGGTGTGGCCGGCCAGCGAGTCCAGCTGTGTCCAGGTCGGCGGCAACAGGAAAGTCCGGCCGGCCGCGAAGTCCTCGATGGCCGCCTCCGGGGTGGCCCACCCGGCCCGGTCGGATTCGGTGTTTTCCCCATCGGCGCGCTGGCCCGCCGGCAGTGCGCCGACGAAGAAGTAGGTGTCGTAGCGGCGGGTCCGTTCGGCCTCCGGGGTGACCCAGTTCGCCCACGGCCGCAGCAGGTCCGCGTGCAGCACCAGGTTTTCTGTGCGCAAAAAGTCCGCGAACGACAGGGTGCCCGCGGCCAGCGCGAGCCGGGATTCCCGGTAGACCGAGGCGTCACCGACGACGCTGGCCGGGTCGTCGGCCGGCCCGGCGAACAACACGCCAGATTCCTCGAAGGTCTCCCGGGCGGCTGCGCACACCAACGCCTCGGCCAGGTCGGGTTCAATACCGAACCGCTGGCCCCACCATCCCGGACCTGGCCCGGCCCAAGCGATTTCGGCGTTGCGGTCGCGCTCGTCGACGCCGCCGCCGGGAAACACCATCACTCCGGCAGCGAAGTGCATCGCCGCGTGCCGCCGCATCAGGAAGACATCGAGTCCTTGCGTGTTGTCGCGGATCAGCATCACGGTGGCCGCGGGCCGCACGGGCAACGGGGTGCTCATAAGTTCCTCCGGTGGGCCGCGCGAGTGCGGGTGCGCCGGGCGAAGTAGCGCCCATCGATGACGTCCACGGCGATCGACTGGCCGAATGCCCTGGATAGATTTTCGGCGGTCAGCACATCTGCCAGTAGACCCGACGCGACGACCTGCCCCTCGGAGAGCAGCATGCAGTGGCTGAAGCCCGGCGGGATCTCCTCGACGTGGTGGGTCACCAGCACCAGTGCCGGCGCGTCCGGGTCGGCGGCCAGATCGGTCAGCCGGGTGACCAGCTCCTCGCGGCCGCCCAGGTCCAGTCCGGCCGCGGGCTCGTCGAGCAACAGCAGCTCCGGATCAGTCATCAGCGCTCGGGCTATCAGCACCCGCTTGCGCTCCCCCTCCGACAGGGTCTCGTAGCTGCGGTCGGCCAGGTGTTCGGCACCGAGGCTTTCCAGCATGTCGATCGCGCGGTGGTAATCGACGTCCTCGTAGCGCTCCCGCCAGCGGCCCAGCACCGCGTAGCCCGCCGAGACCACCAGGTCGCGCACAATTTCGGCACCAGGCACCCGCTGCGCCAGCGCCGACGAGCTCAATCCCACTCGGGCGCGTAATTCCGACATGTCGACTCGGCCCAGCCGCTCGCCCAGCACGTAGGCCGCACCCGACGACGGGTGTTCGGCGGCGGCGGCGATGCGCAGCAGCGATGTCTTGCCGGCGCCGTTGGGGCCGATGATCACCCAGCGTTCGTCGAGTTCCACCGACCAACTCACCGGCCCGACCAGTGTCTGGCCGCTGCGGTGCAACGAAACCTCTCGGAAGTCGACCAGCAGGTCGGGGTGTGCTGCGTCACTTCCGGTTTCGGGCACCTGACCATCGTGCCGTACCGCGACGCTTTGGCGGTCCCCGGGTCGTCTGACTGCGGCGCTTTGCCCGGTCGGCTACTCGGGCGGGATATCGACGCGCCGCAGCACGCCGTCGACCGCGTCGGCGGCCTCGATCTCGCCACGTGTGACCCCGAGAATGAACAACACGGTGTCGAGATAGGGGTAGCTGAGCGACGCGTCGGCCACCTCCCGCAGCGCCGGCTTGGCGTTGAAGGCAATACCCATCCCGGCGGTGGCCAGCATGTCGATGTCGTTGGCGCCGTCACCGACAGCGACGGTCTGCTCCAGCGGAATCCCGGCCTGGTGCGCGAAGTCACGCAGCGCCTTGGCTTTTCCGGCCCGGTCGATGATCGGGCCGGCAACCCGGCCGGTGAGCATGCCGTCGATGATCTCCAGCTCGTTGGAGGCGACGAAGTCCAGCATCAGCTCGTGTGCGAGCGGTTCGATCACCTGGCGGAAGCCGCCGGACACCACGCCGATGTGAAATCCCAACCGCCGCAGCGTGCGCAGCGTGGTGCGAGCCCCCGGGGTGAGCTCCAGCTGAGCGGCGACGTCGTCGAGCACGTCGGCGGGCAGACCCGCCAGCGTGGCGACCCGCTGCTGCAGCGACTCGGCGAAGTCCAGTTCGCCGCGCATCGCCGCGTCGGTGATGGCCGCCACCACGTCTTGAGCTCCGCTTCGGGCGGCCAGCATCTCGATCACCTCGCCCTGGATCAAGGTCGAGTCGACGTCAAACACGATGAGCCGTTTGGCCCGCCGCGACAGGCTGTAGGCCTCCACCGCCACATCGACGCCCACGTCGGCGGCCACCCGCGTCAGCGCAGCCTGCAGCTTGCCGCCGATACCGGGCGGCGCAGACACCTGCAGTTGCAGACCGGTGACCGGGTAGTCGGACACGCCGCGGATGACGTCGATGTTGACGCCCAGCGCGGCCACCTCCTGGGCCACCACACCGAAGGCGCCGGCGGTGATCGGCCGGCCCAGCACCACGATGGTGTGGGTCGAAGGCTCCCGGATCACCGGCAGATCGTCGCTGCGCTCGATCGTGACATCCAGGCCCACCCGGCGGATGGCCGCCTCGACGTCATCCCGCAACGCCTGGCCCTCGGCCACCTCCACCGGGGCCGACACCAGCACGCCCAGCGTCAGCCGGCCACGGATGACCACCTGCTCGACATTGAGCAGCTCAACCTTGTGCTCGGAGAGGACCTCGAACAGCGCTGACGTCACACCTGGCTGGTCGACACCGGTGACGGTGATCAGCACCGGCACCTTGGCGGGCGTACTCACCCGCGGCTGTAGCCGCTATCGCTCATCAGGTGCGAACGCTCACGTCGTCGGCTTCGGTGACGTCGCCGCCCGAGGGGTGGGGTCCCCGGCCGATGTGCGCTTCGGCGCGCAGCCGTTCCACCATGTGCGGGTAGTGCAGCTCGAAGGCCGGACGCTCAGAGCGGATGCGCGGGAGTTCGGTGAAGTTGTGCCGCGGCGGCGGGCAACTGGTGGCCCACTCCAGCGAGTTGCCGTATCCCCACGGGTCGTCGACGGTGACGACTTCGCCGTAGCGCCAACTCTTGAAGACGTTCCACACGAACGGAAGCATCGACGCGCCGAGGATGAACGCCCCGATCGTCGAAACGATGTTGAACATCTGAAAGCCGTCGGTGGGCAGGTAGTCGGCGTAGCGGCGCGGCATACCGGCGTCGCCCACCCAGTGCTGGATCAAGAACGTGGTGTGAAAACCGATGAACGTCAACCAGAAATGCAGCTTGCCGAGCCGCTCGTCGAGCAACCGGCCGGTCATCTTCGGGAACCAGAAGTACACGCCGGCGAAGGTCGAGAACACGATGGTGCCGAACAGCACGTAGTGGAAGTGCGCGACCACGAAGTAGGTGTCGGTGACGTGGAAGTCCAGCGGCGGGCTGGCCAGCAGCACCCCGGTCAGACCGCCGGCCAAGAAGGTGACCGCGAACCCGATCGAGAACAGCATCGGCGTCTCGAACGTCATCTGGCCCTTCCACATGGTGCCGATCCAGTTGAAGAACTTGATTCCGGTCGGCACCGCGATCAGGTACGTCATGA
This sequence comes from Mycobacterium sp. NGS48, assembly GCF_059812585.1. Classification (NCBI taxonomy): domain Bacteria; kingdom Bacillati; phylum Actinomycetota; class Actinomycetes; order Mycobacteriales; family Mycobacteriaceae; genus Mycobacterium; species Mycobacterium sp. NGS48. Next base: position 78,735 of record NZ_JCALCY010000012.1, on the reverse strand, counting down.
ACGAAAAGAACGGCAACAGAACGGCTCCGGTGGCGAACATGTGGTGCGCCCACACCGCGACCGACAACGCAGCGATCGACATCGTCGCGTACACCAGCGTGGTGTAGCCGAAGACTGGTTTGCGGGAGAACACCGGGAAGATCTCGGTGACGATGCCGAAGAACGGCAGTGCCACGACGTAGACCTCCGGGTGCCCGAAGAACCAGAACAAGTGCTGCCACAACAGGACTCCACCGTTGGAGGCGTCGTAGATGTGTGCACCCAGATGCCGGTCGGCGGCCAACCCGAACAGCGCCGCGGTCAGCAGCGGGAAGATCATCAGCACCAGAATCGACGTGATCAGGATGTTCCAGGTGAAGATCGGCATCCGGAACATCGTCATCCCGGGGGCGCGCATGCAGACCACCGTCGTGATCATGTTGACGCCACCCAGGATGGTGCCCAGACCGGCGACGATCAGGCCCACGATCCACAGGTCGGGCCCAGCGCCGGGCGAGTGGATGGCGTCGGTCAACGGGGTGTAGGCGGTCCAGCCGAAGTCCGCGGCGCCGCCCGGCGTGATGAAGCCCGCCATCCCGATCAACGCGCCGAACAGGAACAGCCAGTAGGAGAACGCGTTCAACCGCGGGAACGCCACGTCGGGGGCGCCGATCTGCAGCGGCAACACCAGGTTGGCGAACCCGAACACGATGGGGGTGGCATAGAACAGCAGCATGATCGTGCCGTGCATGGTGAACAGCTGGTTGAACTGCTCATTCGACAGAAACTGCAGCCCCGGCGCGGCGAGCTCGGTGCGCATCAGCAGCGCCATCAGTCCGCCGATGAAGAAGAAGGCAAAGCAGGTGACGACATACATGATGCCGATCAGCTTGTGATCGGTGGTGGTCACCAGTTTGTAGATCAGGTTGCCTTTAGGCCCCGTCCGGGCCGGGTAGGGGCGACTGGCCTCGAGTTCTCCCAGCGGGGGCGCTTCGGTTGTCAAGAGCTCCTCCAAACGTCGAACAAGGCACCGGGATTCTCTGTGAATCCTAACCTCTGATCGGGCACGTGACGGCCCGGGTCCTACAAACTGTCGTAATTGGCGGGGCAGCCTCGTCGCGCTGGTCGCGAGCTGCGCGGATGTTACCGTCGGACGCGTGCTGTTCAGCGGTGTACGACCAGGCGTTCTGCTTGCCGCAGCCGCCGGCGCGACAGCAATTTCGGTCACGCTGTGCACCGGCTGCAGCTCCGGGGGACAACCGCCGCCGGAGGCGTCGCGATCGGTGATCACCAGCACCACCCAGATCGCCGGCGCCGGTGTGCTGGGCAACCAGCGCAGACCCGACGAATCGTGTGCAAACCAACCGGCAGAGGCCGACCCGGGCCCATCGATGCGGCAGGCACACAACGCTGCAGGCGTGAATCCTGACGTGGTCGACGTGCACGCCGATCCGCAGCGCATCGTCGCGCTGTCCGGAGATGCGCTCGACGCGCTGTGCGCGCTGGGCCTGCAGTCCCGCGTCATTTCCGCCGCCTTGCCCGACGGGTCGTCGAGCCAGCCGTCCTATCTGGGCACGGTCGTGCACCAACTGCCCGGGGTGGGTACCCGCGGCGCTCCGGATGTGGCCGGCATCGCCGCGGCCAAGCCGGATCTGATCCTCGGCTCGCAAGCCGCAACGCCGCAGCTTTATCCGCAGCTGGCGGCCATTGCTCCGACGGTATTCACCGCGGCACCCGGGGCTGCCTGGCAAGACAACCTGCGCAGTATCGGCGCAGCCACGGGGCGTGCCAATGCAGCGGCCGGGTTGATCCACGATTTCACCTCCAAGGCCGGCGAAACCGGCGCCGCGCACGACGCCGCCCACTTCCAGGCATCGGTCGTGCAGTTCACCGAGAACGGCGTGCGGGTGTATGGCGCCGACAACTTCCCGGCCAGTGTGCTCAAGGCCGTCGGCGTCGACCGGCCGCCGGCACAACGCTTCACTGACAAGCCCTATATCGAGATCGGCACCACCGACGCCAACCTGGCCGGCACGCCTGATCTCAGCGCGGCCGACGCCGACGTTGTCTACGTGTCCTTCGCGTCATCGGCCGCCAAAGACCGCGCGCCAACCGTGCTGGAGAGCGGTGCGTGGCGCAAGTTATCCGCCTACCGCGACAACCGGGTGTTCATCGTCAACAACGAGGTGTGGCAGACCGGGCAGGGCCTGGTCGCGGCCCGCGGTGTTGTTGACGACCTGCGCTGGGTCAATGCGCCAATCAACTGACGGCCGGTGACGCTCGGTGGCGGACGCGGGCTAGCCTTCCGGTTGTGTTCCACGTCTTGACACTGAGCTACTTGCAGCCTCTCGACGTTATCGACGGAACCCGGCCGGCCCACCTTGCCTGGCTGAAAGACGAAGTCGAGGCCGGCCGCATCGTGCTGGCCGGGCGTCAAGAATCGCAGACCGGCGCCGTTCTCATCACGGGCGACATCAGCGCCGAGGAGGCCGAAGCCCTCATTGCTGCGGATCCCTACCAGCGGGCCGGGCTGGTCCGCTACCAACGGGTGGCGTTCAACGGGGCATTCCGCGCCCCCGGCCTGTGAGATTGCCCTCACGGGGAAGAGATACATAGGTTACCTAGGCTATTCTGGCTGGGTCCCCCTCAATCTGATGCTTCGATACGCGTACTCAAGAGGTTTGTGATGAGCACTGTTTCCGCCTATGCCGCCACTTCGGCGACTGAACCGCTGACCAAGACCACGATCACCCGCCGCGAGCCGGGCCAACACGACGTGGCCATCGACATCAAGTTCGCCGGCATCTGCCACTCCGACATTCACACCGTCAAAGCCGAATGGGGTCAACCGAACTACCCCGTGGTGCCCGGCCACGAGATCGCCGGCGTAGTGACGGCGGTGGGCTCGGAGGTCACCAAGCACAAAGTGGGCGACCGCGTCGGGGTCGGCTGTTTCGTGGACTCCTGCCGCGAGTGCAACAGCTGTTTGGCCGGCCTGGAGCAGTACTGCAAGCGCGGGCCGATGGGCACCTACAACGGCGTCGACCGGGACGGCGAGCCGACCCAGGGAGGCTACAGCGGCGCAATCGTCGTCGACGAGAACTACGTGCTGCGCATCCCCGACTCGCTGCCGCTGGACGCCGCGGCGCCGCTGCTGTGCGCCGGCATCACGCTGTATTCCCCACTGCGGCACTGGAATGCCGGTCCGGGCAAGCGGATCGCGGTGATCGGCCTGGGCGGCCTCGGACACATGGGCGTCAAGCTCGCTACCGCGATGGGCGCCGAGGTCACCGTGCTGTCGCAGTCCCTGAAGAAGATGGAAGACGGCCTGCGGCTGGGCGCCAAGCATTATTACGCCACCTCGGATCCCGAGACCTTCACAGCGTTGCGGGACGGCTTCGACCTGATCATCAACACCGTCTCGGCCAACTTGGATCTCAGCGAGTACCTCAAGCTGCTCGATGTCGACGGGACCATGGTCGAGCTCGGGATGCCCGAGCACCCGATGGAAGTACCGGCGTTCCCGCTGGCGGCCTGGCGACGCAGCCTGTCCGGTTCGCTGATCGGTGGTATCGCCGAGACGCAGGAGATGTTGGACTTCTGCGCCGAGCACAACGTGACACCTGAAATCGAGGTCATCGAACCCGACTACGTCAACGTGGCCTATGAGCGGGTGCTGGCCAGCGACGTGCGCTACCGCTTCGTGATCGACACCTCGACGCTCTAAGCGCTTTCAGCGTCGTCACCCGTTTCGGCCTCGACGCCGACCAGCGGCCAGCCGGCCGCGGCCAGTATCCCGGCGACCCGCTGGATGTTTTCCGGACCGGCGTCATAGTGCGTCATGTCCGAGATGAACTCAGCAATCTCGTCGTGGTGGATCTGGCCGCCGTCCAACGCCTTTGATCCGCCGGCAGTGATGTTATGTACCACCTCGGCGACCTGTTCTTCGGTCAGTGGTGTGCTGCGCAGCAGCGCCAGCAACGGCACCCGGTCGGGGCCGGGCACGCCGTCGGGATAACCGACCTGCAGCCAACGCAGCACCGAGCTGAGAAACGACGTGGTGGCCATGGAATCTAGTCTGCCGCCGCCAAGGTCACCCGGGCATCCTGACACGCAGACCGGCTCGCGAAATTCATATGTCGTTCACAGGCTTTCGCGTCGTGAGGTTCACCCGATCGCCCCGCTCCTCCTCATCGTGCTGCGCTCAGTCTAGGCAGCCCATTTCGGTCAAGGCCGCTCAACCTACCGGCGACGTCCAGTACGCCACCATGGAACGGGTCAACTGGCAAAACGACTGCCGACTGCAAAGAGCCCTCGACTACTCCCACCCTCAGCTGGAAAGCGCAACGGCGGCACACAAGCATTGCGTTATTCATCGCATGACAAGCGCTCCCGGATCCGGCGCGTTAGCCCATCGAGATGGTCGCGGAGCTCGGGTCGCTTGCTGATTTCCTCAGTGATCTCGAAGTATGCAAAAGAGACGGCGTGAAGGGGGCAATCGAAGAGCCCAGCAACTTTTGGCATCGTGAGCTCACTGAGCTCGAACGCCAGATACATTGCGACCGAGAGGGCGTTGACGATTTCGCTGCCGCACGCCTTCTGGCTGCTGAGTTCTTCGGTTGGAACACCGTAGTACTCGGTGGTGACCGCTTTGGCGACCTGTGCATCTCTTAAGGTGCTGTCCCCGGATAACCAACGGCACAAGAGAGATTCGACGAAAGATTTGTCGCAGGGAACCCCTTCTTTTCGGGCGAAAAAACAGCGTCTTTTAGGGTGCTCATCAGCGTCAGCGGATCCCGGGTGGGACACCGGGCGATGAATTCGATGACGTCGTCGGGCACCGAGTAGCGGCGCTCCGCGGCATCAGGTGCAGCAACCCAATGCGACTGTTCAAATCGGTGGGATCGTCAGAGATCAACATGGAGACAATGGTTCTGCGTTGGAGTTTAGGCCGCGAGTGGGCAGTCTCCGGAAGCGAAGGCTGCTGCAGGAAATCACCTTTGTGTTGGGCCGACGGGAGCCGCGGTTGGTGCACGGAGAGTATCCATCGAGACACCTGAACATTTTCGGAGCGCCGCCCTCATGAGTTCAGGTAGTGGTTACGCCGCGTTTCGCGGCCCGCCACAGAGCGACGTCGATGCGTCGAAGCAGGCTGACGTGCGGGGGCCCGACTTGACAGACTTCTGCGATCGCTTCTCGCCGCGAGGCGTCGGACAGTTCGTCGTGCATCGACACCCAGAACAGCTCTTTGGGGGGTTGCAGGTAGTTGTTGACCTCGTTGTCCAGGATGGGCAGAAGTTTGGGTCGCTTGGCCGCCAGCAGTTTGCCTGCTACTACCCAATCGACACCGCGAAGTGTTCGCAGGGCTCTGTGTAGGTCTTCGGCGGGGCTGCCGACGTTGACGTCCAGGCGTCGTACTTCCCACAGGTTTTGCTCACGGGGAATTTGTCGCAGTAGGGCGTTGAAACGTTCAGTGTCGGTGATCAGCAGCGCGGCGGCGGCCTCGGGTGGCACCACCACCTTGAGCGCTTCGACCGCTAAGACGTCGGAGGCCTCGAACCGGTTGGGATCACCCATCGCGGCAAATTGGTCGAACCAGCGTCCGGTAAACGGTTCTTTGCCGCCGTCGAAGTAACCGGTGAGATCATGGCCGATCTGATCTGCGTTGTCTGTGAACCAAGCGGCGAGATCGAAGCGGAATCGTGTCATGGTGGGCAATCTTGCCCTTTCGATCCGACAGCCGGGAACGAATTGCGCGGGCTAGGAATCCGTACGCTCCCAGCAGAATGCAGTGTCATGGTGTGCGCTGTCGCTACGTGTTCGGTGCCGCGCCTTCACGAGACCGACCGCGCGGCGACCCTATTGGTCGCCAGCGACGACGGTCGAGGACTTGAGGCGCACCGCCCCACATCGGGATGGTTCGCCCAAGGCCGTCGCCAAGTCGGGCATTCCGGGGCGCCATCCGCCATGACCTGCGACACACTGCGGCAAGTCCGGCGATGTCGGCCGGGGCTAACGTCAAAGCGGTTCGGAAGATGCTCGGCCACGCCTCGGCGGCCATGACGCTGGACATCTACGCCGACCTATTTGACGACGATCTGGAAGCGGTCGCGACCGCCCTCCACGACGCGCACGCCCGGGTGGCACTAATGCCGCGCACCGGCCGCATTTTGTAAAACGCCCTCTGAGATCCCTAGAAGTTCTAGGAGCACCTGTCTCCCGTCAGCTCGGCACATCCGCCGGACTGGCCCAATTCGAAGATGCAAGGAGAGCGCAATGTCGCAATATCACGAGGTCAATGAGCTGTTCGATCTCGGCTTCGTCCACGGCGGGCCAAACTTGGCCCGTTGTCTCAGGTGTTGGCATGTCGTGGAGCTTGGAGAGCCGGAAAAATCACTGGCCTGGTTGCACGGCGGTTTACACCGAATTCTGTGTGATGGGCTGGCCCAGAACCTGGCCTAACTCACGGTAGCGGTCCCCCGGGCCGAACCGTGCTCGGCAACCAAGTTCGGGTGCCCGCGGTCCGGGGTTTCGCTCAGTTTTGGTGCGGATATGAGTAGGACTTGGAAAATCGGTGACTGTGCCGTAAATGTGGACAGATTGTGGGCACAGTGTGGGCACGACAGGCTACTCGCCGTCGTCGTGGTCGAGCCGCGAATGCAATGGGCTCTGGCCGGGCTTGAGTTCTAGGGGGTAGTACGGCCGCCACTCCCCGAGCCGGCGGGGCTTGCCTAACCATCGCTGAGCCCAACCCCAGTGCCGTCGCACACCCCATCGCTCAATCGCTCGGCGGGGACGGTAGGTCCGATAGTGATGCCATTGCTGGTATTCGGAGCTTGGCGGGTCGAGCTTGCAGCGGAAACCACTTGTGCGAAGGCCCTCGCCGAAGGGTTGCGCCCACGACAGCACCACCCACAAGTCACGTGCGTCGTCGGGGCTGAGCTCGAGTCGCCAGTCGATCGGTTCGTGCTCGCTCGTCATGCGGCGGATGAGCGCGGGCGGTTCGACATAGCCTCGGTCCGCACGTTCGAGCTCTCGGCCGTCACGTTCTAGGTGAATGGCCACGCGGTGACGGTCGTTGCCGACGAGTTCGACCAGCACGCGGTAGCTGTCGGTGATCGTCTCGACGCCGCCCGTCCGGTCGACCGTCCGCTGGCGTCCGCCAACGCCGAACACGATGCCGCGGCCGCCAGCGGCGTCACGCTGCAATATGAGTTGCCACCAGGCAATCACCAGCGCCGCGGCCGACACCGCGAACGCCAGCACGGCCACCACTAACGCCCACGCATCCATGCCGTCCACTGTCTCGCGCCGAGGCCCTCGGCGACGCACGGGACACGCCGCGCCGCTGAGACAGCTCGACCGGAGAGCAGTAGCACGCGCCCACACACCGCGTTGCGCACACGCAACACAAGTGGACACATGGGCAGATCAGTGCACACGCATCATTTCTGTTCCAGCACTCGGCAATTCGGTTATGGACGCGCTAGCTTGCTCGCATGACCTACGCCACCAATAATCCGCCAAACGCCCCCGAAAGCGACGCGCTACGGCTCCTCGTCAACGTCGCCGAGGCCGCGACCGCTCCACGGCATTTCGAGAGCCGATGTCCGAGTTGGCCGGCGCGCTACTCGTCGAGCGAGCGTTCGCCGGCCTCGTGTGGGGCGATGCCCGGCTCGCCGCCGCGGCCATCGCTCACGACGCAAGCATGCTCGACGACGCGGAGAGCTCACTTCGCGTCAGGGCCGCCGTGGAATTTCACGACGAGAACACCGCCGGCGCCCCATTTACGCTGACGCTCCGCAAGCCATAGGTCACTTCAAACTTGGCGACTGAATCGCCCAGCCGCAGCGGACCCACTAGCTCGGACCACGCCTGTACCGCCGCATCTGGCCCCGGCAACTTGACGCCGATCTTCCGGATGCCGTCTAAGCCCCGCAACTCTTCGGGAGCCCATGACGCCGAGATGAAACGCACCATCGGGTCGTCGGCGTCAGCGGTCGGCGTACCTAGTTGCGATTCGACCGTCGTCGACGCGTCATCCAAGACCGCACTGTCTGGAATCTCGATGCAGATCGGTGACCCGTCGTCGGAAACGAACAACGCCATCGTCCGCAGTACAGGATCGGCGAACATGGCCCAACCGTCGGTGGATAGGTACGAACTACCGGACCTCACATTCAGATGCTCGGCCACCAAGTCCCGGACGTATCGCCACAGCAACTGCAGCGAATCGCTCAGGCCCGCCCGGCTCAAGGCGTCCTGCGGCAGCAGATAGGTGCGTCGCTGCTTGGCATGTACTAGGCCCGACCGCTCATCGGCGTAAATGTTTCGGTAGACCCAATCGATCGGATCTGCCTCGCCGGGCGGGGCGAGCCGGGCAACAGACACTAGGACGTCGGCTGCCGCCAACGCGTCCTTGAACCAGTCACTTTCCCTGCCGCGCTGATGGGGATGAATATCGTCGAGCAGGCACTCGAAGGCGAGAAACAGGTTTCGGTATGCGTCGAAGAGATCTCCCGACGTCTTAGCCATCCGCAGAAACCGAAATGCGTTCTGCGCCATCGGTGCAGGCGGTGCTGGTTGAGCCACAACGTTGCCCGCAGCGTCACTGACGACGGCGGTGGCGGTGGCGTTGAACCCATGCGCAATAACGAGAGACGCCCGCATACCGTGTTGCCCGCCGAATCGGGCCACCACACGATGCAATCGCCGGCCATATCGTTGATCACGCTGTGGGTGAGCCCGGTCGCCGACATATAGTCCAAACCCTGATTCGCAGCCTGTAAGGCATCAGAGAACGCCTCGGCGCGGTCAGTCGCAAGCGAGGGACCGCAAGCAATCACTGCCCGCTCTCCGGCGACCACCGATGTCGTCCAACCGTTCAATGACACCACCGCATCGCTAAGCGCTGGTTTCCTGAGAAGGAACACCGCTCCGGTGCGCCAGGTGTCGGCGACTTCCTGAAGCGGCACGCCGGCGAATTCACCCACCGTCATACTGGTGCATCCTATGCAGCCTCATGCACGAACGGCAGCGAAGTCGATGGCATCGCAATTTGCATTCGGGCACTGCCTTTCGCTCGATCCGTGTCGCATCCGACCCGAAAATTCGACCGGCTCGAAAAAAATTCTGACTACCGCGCCGGCGGTCAGGTGGCGGGGGTGGCAAACATTATTGGGTTGGGGGTGCCGCCCAGGCGATGCCAGGAACGTGGAGGACCCAGGCGGCAACGATTAGGGCCCGAAGTACGGGCAACTCGGGTAGTCGTCGTATGTGGACGACGGGATCGAGTTACTCGACGTCGTCGGCCATTGCCCGAGCGGACACCCGTAGTCGTGGTCCTCGCGTAGGTCTGACGGTGTGCCGCAGATGCAGTGAGCCGGCGCGCGCGGGAACTCGGGCCCGGGCTTGTCGGCCACGGGCTCAATAGAGCCACCCGTCGTCGCCGGAGGCGTGCGCGGACGGTTCGAGGTTGTGGCCGAGCTCGGTCAACGGTATTGCGGTCTCTTCAGGGACGGCACGATGGACGTCGGCCATGCCGGGGTCAGCCTGGATGAGCGCGACCCGTTGGCCCCGCCGCGCTGGCGTGATCTTGCCCTAGCTGATCGCGTCGTCGACCGAGGCCTCGACCGGGGCGAGTTCGACGTCCGAGTGCCCTGGTGCCCTACCTGGCGCGCCAGTGCGTGGGGAAGGGCCGCGATGCTTTGTTGCGGCAGAGCGACGGTGGCGAGTATCTACGCTGGCCGCACCCGACCTCGGGGTGGTTCGCCAAGGCGGTGACGGCGTCGGGTACCCCGCACGCCACACCGCACGACCTTCGGCACACGGCCGCGAGCCTCGCGGCGTCGGGCAGGGGCCAACGTCAAGGGGGTGCAAAAGATGTTGGGGCACACCTCGGCAGGGATGACACTCGACACCTATGCCGACCTTTTCGACGATGATCTAGAGGCCGTCGCGACCGCGTTGGACGCCGCCCGTTTACGCGAAAGTGTGAGCAAAATGTGGGCACGGCACCGGTGAAGCTGGACGCTAGTACCCAAAATCGCGATGCTCGGCACCGCGTCGATACCAGCTCTGAACCGCTGGTTTCAGAAGTCCCAGTCCTCGTCTTCGGTGACGACCGCCTTGCCGATCACATACGACGATCCCGAGCCGGAGAAGAAGTCGTGGTTCTCGTCGGCGTTGGGCGAGAGCGCCGACAGGATCGCCGGGTTGACATCGGTCTCGTCACGCGGGAACAGCGCCTCGTAACCGAGGTTCATCAGCGCCTTGTTGGCGTTGTAGCGCAAGAACTTTTTGACGTCCTCGGTCAGACCGACTTCGTCATAGAGGTCCTGGGTGTACTCCACCTCGTTGTCGTAGAGCTCGAAGAGCAACTCGTAGGTGTAGTCCTTCAATTCGGCTTGGGTGGCGGGGTCTTCGAGCGCCAACCCGCGCTGGTACTTGTAGCCGATGTAATAGCCGTGCACGGCCTCGTCGCGGATGATCAGCCGGATCACGTCGGCGGTGTTGGTCAGCTTGGCCCGACTGCTCCAGTACATCGGCAGGTAGAACCCCGAATAGAACAGGAAACTCTCCAGCAGCGTGGAGGCCACCTTGCGCTTGAGCGGCTCGTCGCCGCGGTAGTACTGCATCACGATCTCGGCCTTGCGCTGCAGGTTGGTGTTCTCCTCCGACCAGCGGAAGGCGTCGTCGATCTCGGCGGTCGAGCACAGCGTGGAGAAGATCTGGCTGTAGCTCTTGGCGTGCACCGACTCCATGAACGCGATATTCGTGTAGACCGCTTCCTCATGGGGAGTCAGCGCGTCAGGAATCAGGCTGACCGCCCCGACCGTGCCCTGGATGGTGTCCAGCAGCGTCAGCCCGGTGAAGACCCGCATGGTCAGCTGCTTCTCGTGTGGGGTGAGCGTCCCCCAGGACGGGATGTCGTTGGACACCGGCACCTTCTCGGGCAACCAGAAGTTGCCGGTCAGCCGGTCCCAGACCTCGGCGTCCTTCTCGTCTTGCACCCGGTTCCAGTTGATCGCCGAGACCCGGTCGATCAGCTTCACTTTTTCGGTCACCAGAACCCCACTTCACCAGGACATATCGTTGGCCGTGTTCGGACCTCAAACACTACCCCTGGGGTGCGACAAGTGGCCGCAACACAAGAAGTTGTGTTGCCGTGTCGTGTCACCGGGCGGTTCGGCCTCCGCGCGCGGGGGTATCGCAAGTGCCGTGGACATCCTCGGCCCAGTTACGCACGCGGCGCAGCGACTCGTTTCCCTCTATCGCCGAACAGGAGCGGATGTGCCGTTCGGTGATCCGCTGCCCTCGCATGGCACCGAAATGGAGGGCTGGTTCTGGCGACTTTCCGATCCCGCCGACGGACGCGTTGTAGTCGCCCTGTGCAGCGCAAACCGACACCCCGATGGCGACTGGTCGACTGCCGCGATTGCCTTGCATCCGGGCGGCGTGGTTCGTTCTGCTGCGATCGACGGCGTCAGTGCTGACCACTCGCAATTTTCGGTCATCGCCCACGCGGGCACCGACTTCGTCGAGGCCAGCGGCAAGCGGCTGGCGATGGCCATCGGCGACAGCGCGGTGGACCTCGCCGTCACCCGAGAATTCCCGTGGCCGAAGGCATTTGCCGGGGGTGGAGTCGTCTCGTCGGTGCCTTTCTTGAATCAATACTGGCATCCGTACCGCCTGGACGCCAAGGCGTCGGGAACGGTGACGTGTAGAGACCAACGTTGGCAGTTTACCGACGCCACGTTGTATTGCGAACGCAATTGGGGAGCGGGTTTCCCACGTCGCTGGTGGTGGGGCCAGGCCCACGACTTCGGTGAAGCCGACGTGTCTGTGGTGTTCTCCGGGGGTTTGTTGGAGTTCGGGCCGCTGCGGCGGGAGGTAACCGGAGTTGTTGTGCGACTACAGGATCGGGTTCTGCGCATCACTCCCCCAGCGTGGGTGTCGTCCAGTTGCGATGGACGACGGTGGCGGGTTGACGCGCGAAGCGCACGCTACCGCGTTGAGCTGGACGGGCGTGGCGATGACGCGGGGCCACACGTGCTTCCGGTACCGCTGCCCGCAGAACGCCGCAACATCGACGCCGACTACGAATATCTGGCCGGCACGCTGCGCTGCACGGTTCGCGAATGGGGCCGCATCATTTTCGATGGCACAACGCAGTTGGCGGGTTTGGAAGTCGGCAGCCGCCCAGGCTGACGCACGCTAAGCCACTGTTCAACGAACGGCGCATCATGTACCATTTGGTACATGATTACCGAGGACACTGTCGAAATCGATGCCTCGCCGCACCTGGTTTGGGAGGTCTTCAGCGACGTCGAGCGCTGGCCCGAGTGGACGGCGTCGGTGACGTCGCTGGCCGCGGTGGACGGCCCCGGGCTCGCGGTCGGCAAGCGGTTCGCGATCAAGCAGCCGCGCATGTCGAAGCTGGTCTGGCAGGTCACCGAGGTCGAGCCGGGCTCGTCGTGGACGTGGGTGCAGCGTGCGCCCGGCGCGTCGACGACCGCCCGCCACGAGGTGATCCCCCAACCCGGCGGCCACACCCTGGTGCGCCAGCGGCTCGACCAGCGCGGCCCGCTCGGTGCTCTGGTCGCGCGGCTGATGGGATCGATGACCAGGCGCTACCTCAAACTCGAGGCCCAAGGCCTCAAGGCCCGGTCTGAGCAGCTCAGCCGCGCCAATGGCTCGCACCCCTGACGCGGAACGGCGCCGGCAGCTCCTCGACGCGCTGGTCGCGGAGTTCGCCGCGGGCGGCGTCGGCGACCGTTCGCTGCGCGACGTGGCCGCCGCCGTCGGCACCAGCCATCGAATGTTGCTGCACCACTTCGGGTCTCGGGAGAACCTGCTGGTGGCGATCGTCGAGGACGTCGAGCGCCGCCAGATGGCGCTCTTGCGCGACCTGCCCACCAACCCGGCCGAGGGCTTTGCCGCCATGTGGACCGACCTGCGGCGGCCCGAACTACGGCAATTCGAGCGCCTGTTCTTTGAGTGTTATGCCCGCGCCGCCCAAGGCGAAAAGCCTTTCGTCCGAATGATTCCCGGCGCTATCGACGGCTGGCTGACCGAGGTCAAGGAAGTTGCCGACGGTACGGTCGACGCCGTCATGGCAAGGCTCGGGCTGGCCGTAACTCGTGGACTGCTGCTGGACCTGGTGGCCACCGAAGACGAAGCCGGCGTCGACGCCGCCGCGACGGCTTTCGCGCGCCTACTGGGTGGTGAGGGTCTTGCGGGCGGCGCGTGAGCCCTCGCCGACCCCGAAGAACTGGTACTCGGCGGCCCGCAGCGAACGAGTGCCCAGCCAGTACTGCCAGGTGTAGCCACCCCACAGCACGGTGTTCTTGCCGTGCTCGTCGAGATACCAGCTGCTGCAGCCGCCGCTGTTCCACACGGAGGGACCCAGCATGCGCTGCAACTCCGCGTTGAATCGGTCCTGCGCGGCACGCGTCGGCGCCAACGCTTGCGCTCCCCGCTTGTCGCAGGTCTTAATCGCATCAGCGACGTAGCGGATCTGCGATTCGATCATGAACACCACCGAGTTGTGGCCCAGGCCGGTGTTCGGTCCCAGCAGGAAGAACAGGTTGGGCACGTCGGCCACGGTGATCCCGCGATGTGCGCCGAGGCCCTCGCGGTTCCACCGATCGATCAGATCCTCGCCGTGCTGCCCCTTGATCTGGACGTAGGTGTACGAGTCGGTGACGTGGAAGCCGGTGGCATAGACGATCACGTCGACTTGGTGCTCGATCCCGTCCGCGGTGACGATCCCGTCGCACGTGATGCGCGTGATGCCCTCGGTGATCACTTCGGTATTAGGGGCGGCCACCGCCGCGTAATACGTCGAGGAGTTCAGGATTCGCTTGCAACCGATGCGGTATTTAGGGGTCAGCTTGCGGCGCAGCTCTTTGTCTCTTACCGAGCGCCAAATGTTCCACTTGCAATACGCCTCAATGAATTTCAGCGCATTGGGACGCTTGGTCATGCCGAACGCCAATGCCTCCTGCGCCCAATAGATCGCCACGCGCACCAGCGGACGCAGCCCAGGAACGTTTTCCATTGCCGCCCGCAGCGCCGACGGGATTTCGGGATTCGAGCGGGGCACTACCCACGGTGGGGTGCGCTGGTAAAGCTGAAGTTCGGAGACTTGCCCGACAATTTCAGGCACGATCTGGATGGCGCTGGCACCGGTCCCGATGATCGCCACCCGCTTGCCGGTGAGGTCGACGCTGTGGTCCCACTCCGCGGAATGAAAAGCGGGACCGGGGAATTCATCGCGGCCCTCGATATCGGGGACCGACGGGATGTGCAGTGCCCCGGCCCCCGAGATGAGGAACTGCGCAACGTATTCACGCCCGTCGGCGGTGAATACATGCCAGCGGTGCTCGTCGTCGTCCCAGTGGCCGCGATCGACCAGCGAATCGAACTCGATGTGGCGGCGCAACCCGTATTTCTCGGTGACACCCTTGAGATAGTCCCAGATCTCAGGCTGGTAGGAGAAGGGGTTCTTCCAGTCCGGCTTGGGTTCAAATGAAAACGAATACAGGTGCGACGGGATGTCACATGCGCAGCCCGGGTAGCTGTTGTCCCGCCAGGTGCCGCCGATGTCGTCGGCCTTCTCCAGGATGACGAAGTCCACCCCCTGGCGCTGCAGCGCGATGGCCATGCCCAGGCCGGAAAAACCGGTCCCGATGATGACTGCGCGGGTATGCACGGGGCTCTGCTGCGCCTGAGTTTCCGGCGCCGACTCGGCGATTGTCATATGCGCCGCTCCTCCTCATCGCTTCGCTCTGCATCGTCGTCGACGCGCGTCATAAGCGCCGATCCTACTTGGGAACGCGGGTACCGGATACTTCAGCGCCCGTCGGTGAGCAAGGCGATCGACTGACGCAGCTGCTGCTCGGGCGGAGCCGGCGGCAGCGGCGTCTCGGGCCAGGTGCGAAACGCGTCGACCATCAGCGCCGCGAATCGGCGCCAGGTGTCCGGGGCCGCGCTGCCAGTGGTTCTCAGCACGCCGGCGTTGGCCATCAGCATGACGACGATGTCGGCGGCGGCCACATCGGGTCGCAGACCGCCCTCGGCCTGCGCCCGGCCGATCAACATCCTGACCTTCTCGACGGTCTCGTTGGTGCGCTGCTCGACGACGCTGCTGGCCGGAAACGCCGTGGTCAACAAATCACGCAGACCGGCGTCGCTCGCCTGTAGCTCGCACAACTCGAAGACCAGTGTCCGAAAGCCGTCCCAGGCGCGAGGATTGGCGAGCGCGCGGTCCACCGCCTCGGTGTAGCGGGACATGTTGCGCTCGAACGCGGCGGCCGCCAGATCGGCGCGGGTCGGGAAGCGCCGGTAGAGCGTGGCCACCCCCACCCCGGCGCGGCCGGCGATCTCTTCCAGCGGCACCGACAGGCCGCGCTCGGTGAACAACTCGGCGGCCGCGGCCAATATCCGGTCCCGGTTGACTTTCGCGTCGGCCCGAAGTGGCCTGGCTCCCTTCGCGCGCCTGGGTGCGCCTGAAATCACAGGGCAACCATACCCGCTGAACTGGAGGGCGGCATCCACTTATGCGTATCGTCGAGCTGACGTAAGTGGTAACCACCCTCCACATATGAATGGAGCACATACATGGCCGTCACCCTTATCGCCCCCGAAATGACCCGGGGAGCCCGGCATCGGGCGCCCGGCCACCGCGGGATACGAGGCAATCCGTGGTGGACGTTGATCGCCGTGTCGATCGGCGTCATCATGGTGGGCCTCGACGCATCCGTGGTGGCCATCGCCAACCCGCGCATCGCCACCGACCTGCGGGCATCGCTGTCGGACCTGCAGTGGATCACCGACGCCTACATGCTCGCGCTGGCCTCGCTGCTGATCTTCGGCGGAAAACTCGGCGACCGCTTCGGGCGTCGGCAGGTGTTCTTCATCGGCGTGCTCGGTTTCGCCGCAACGTCGGTGGGGATCGGCCTAGTCGGCAGCGTCGCCGGCGTCATCGCGTTGCGCACGCTGCAGGGCGTCTTTGGTGCGCTCTTGATGCCGAGCACGCTGGCCATCGTGCGTGCCACGTTCCCGCCCGAGAAGCTCAACACCGCCGTCGGAATCTGGGGCGCCGCATCCGGTGTATCGATTGCCGCCGGACCCATCGTCGGTGGGCTGCTGGTCGAACACGTCAGTTGGCAATCGGTCTTCTACATCAATGCGCCGATCGCCGCGACCGCCTTGGTGATCGGCGGACGGGCCATCGTCGAGAGCCGCAGCGGTGGCGAACACCGTCTGGACGTTCCCGGCATCACCACATTGTCCGGTGGGCTGTTCCTGATCGTCTTCGGCCTGATCAAGGCGCAGAACTGGGGCTGGCTGGCGGGCCGCACTCTGCTGGTACTGCTCGCCGGCTTGGCCGCGGTGGCCGTGTTTGTACTGATCGAGTTGCGGACGGCTGAACCGCTGCTGCCGATGCGACTGTTCGCCAACCGGTCACTGTCGATCGGCACCGCCGTCGTCGTCATCGACTTCTTCGCGCTGTTCGGTGCGGTGTTCTTCCTGTCGCTGTACCTGCAGAACGTACAAGGCTTCTCCCCTGTCGAAACCGGTGTGCGCACACTGCCGCTGAGCGTGGCGCTGATGGTCACCGCACCGCTGTCCGGAAGGCTCACCGAGAAATTCGGTCCGCGCCCGGCGATGGTGGTCGGGTTGGCTGCCGTTGCGGCCGGGTTGTTCTCGTTGACGTTCCTGCGAGCCGATTCCGGCTATTCGGCACTGTGGCCGGCATTTGTGCTGCTGGGCGCGGGCATCGGCCTGGTGCTGACGGCCAGCGCGGACGCCATCATCGGAAACGCCAGCGTCGACGACGCCGGGGTGGCGGGCGGCCTGCAAAGCACCGCTGTGCAACTGGGCGGGGTGCTGGGCACGACGATCCTTGGCTCGGTGCTCTCCAGCCGGGTCGGTTCGGTCCTCGTCGACCAGCTCACCGGCGCCGGTACGCCCGCACCGGTGGCCGCAAAGTTGACAGCTGCCAAAGAGTTGGTGGCCCAAGGCGTTTCGCCGACGGCTCCCGGCATGTCGGCACCGCTGGCACACGCGGTGGCGCAGGGCAGCCACGGCGCGTTCATGGTCGGTCTGCATGCCTCGATGATCGTGGCCGCGGTAGCGGCCGGCATCGGCGCGCTGCTCGCCCTGTTCGTCCGCCGTGGCGAACGCGCCGACTAGCTGGCGGCGGTGTCGCGCGGCGCCGCCTTGTGTATCGGCAAATCGGGGTCCAGGTCGATGCCGAGCAGTTCGGCGGTGCCGCTGATGACGCCCATCATGATCGTCGTCAGATGCGCTACGAATTCGTCGTGCGGCATGCGCCGCGGGCTGTCGGGCTTGGGGCCCAGCCACCAGTCGGTGGCCGATTGCGCCGAACCGAACGCGGCGAACGCGGCGAGTTCGATCGCGGCGGCGTCGAGGTCCATTTCCCGCATCTCGTTGTTGAACATCTCGGCCATCGCCAACGTGATGCCGCGGCCCTCGTTCAGAGCGCGCATCGTGGACTCGGACCGCTCCGGGAAGCGACCCTGGATGAAAAACCGCAGCACGTTGGGATGCTGCTCGACGAGGTTGACGTACTCCTCGACGCTGCGCCGGATGATGTCGCGGGCCGAGCTGGTGGCGAAGTCGACCGATGGAAAGACCGCCGCCCACAACATGTCGCGCAGACGTTCCCCGATCGCCTGGAACAGATCAGACTTGTCGTGGAAGTGTCGGTAGATCTTGGGTTTGGCGGTGCCGGCCTCTTCGGCGATCTCGCGGACGCTGAGATCCGGTCCTAGCCGGTCGATGGCGCGGAAGGCCGCCTCGACGATTTCACCCCGAACCTTTTTGCGGTGCTCGCGCCAGCGCTCGCTGCGCGCGTCGACCTTGCCGCCCGGCTTTGCACCGGGATGGGGCCGGGGGATTCTCACCACGCCAAGCAACTTTACCTTGCTGTCGAGCGGCCACGTACGTCACACGAAATGCCGAATCGCGTGCATCAAGTGGCCACTCGACCGAAGGCGCCTACAGCATGCAGGAGACGCAGCCCTCCACCTCGGTGCCCTCCAATGCCATCTGGCGCAGCCGGATGTAGTACAGCGTCTTGATGCCCTTGCGCCAGGCGTAGATCTGCGCCTTGTTCACATCACGGGTGGTGGCGGTGTCCTTGAAGAACAACGTCAGCGAAAGCCCTTGGTCCACATGCTGAGTGGCTGCCGCGTAGGTGTCGATGATCTTCTCGTAGCCGATCTCGTAGGCGTCCTGGTAGTACTCCAGGTTCTCGTTGGTCATGTACGGCGCCGGGTAATAGACCCGGCCGATCTTGCCTTCCTTGCGGATCTCGACCCTGGACACGATCGGGTGGATCGAACTCGTCGAGTGGTTGATGTAAGAGATCGACCCGGTCGGCGGCACCGCCTGCAGGTTCTGGTTGTAGATACCGTGGGCCTGCACCGACTCCTTCAACCGCTGCCAGTCATCCTGCGTGGGGATGCGAATGCCGGCCTCGGCGAAGAGCTCACGCACCTTGGGCGTTTCCGGCTCCCACACCTGTTCGGTGTAGCGATCGAAGAACTCCCCCGACGCGTATTTGGAGTTCTCGAAGCCCTTGAAATGCGTACCGCGTTCAACCGCAAGTCGATTCGATGCGCGCAGTGCGTGATACAGCACGCAGTAGAAGTAGATGTTGGTGAAGTCGATTCCTTCGTCGGAGCCGTAGAAAATGTGTTCGCGGGCCAGGTAGCCGTGCAGGTTCATCTGGCCAAGACCGATGGCGTGCGAGTCGTTATTGCCCTGTTCGATCGAGGGTACCGAGGTGATGTGCGTCTGATCGGAGACCGCCGTCAAGGCCCGGATCGCCACTTCGATCGATTGCGCGAAGTCCGGGGAGTCCATCGTCTTGGCGATGTTCAGCGACCCCAGGTTGCACGAGATGTCTTTGCCCACCTTGGCATACGACAAGTCCTCGTTGAACAACGACGGTGTGGACACCTGCAAGATTTCCGAGCACAGGTTGGAATGGGTGATCTTGCCGTCAATCGGGTTGGCCCGGTTCACCGTGTCCTCGAACATGATGTAGGGATAACCGGACTCGAACTGCAGCTCGGCAACCGTCTGGAAGAACTCTCGCGCCTTGATCTTCGTCTTGCGGATGCGTGAGTCGTCGACCATCTCGTAGTACTTCTCGGTGACGGAGATGTCGGCAAACGGGACACCGTAGACCCGCTCGACGTCATAGGGCGAGAACAAGTACATATCCTCGTTCTTCTTGGCCAGCTCGAAGGTGATGTCAGGAATCACCACACCCAGTGACAGCGTCTTGATCCGGATCTTCTCGTCGGCGTTCTCCCGCTTGGTGTCCAGGAAGCGGTAGATGTCGGGGTGATGCGCGTGCAGATACACCGCGCCCGCGCCCTGACGGGCACCGAGCTGGTTGGCGTAGGAGAACGAGTCCTCCAACAGCTTCATGATCGGAATGACGCCCGAGCTCTGGTTCTCGATGTTCTTGATCGGCGCGCCGTGTTCGCGAATGTTGCTCAGCAGCAACGCCACTCCCCCGCCGCGCTTGGACAGCTGCAGCGCGGAGTTGATGGAGCGGCCGATCGACTCCATGTTGTCCTCGATGCGCAACAAGAAACACGAAACTGGCTCACCGCGTTGCTTTTTGCCCGAGTTGAGAAACGTCGGGGTGGCAGGCTGGAAGCGGCCCTCGATGACCTCGTCGACGAGCTGCTCGGCCAGTTTGGTGTCACCGGCGGCCAACGTCAGCGCCACCATGACCACACGGTCTTCGAAGCGCTCCAGATAGCGCTTGCCGTCGAAGGTCTTCAGTGTGTAGGAGGTGTAGTACTTGAATGCGCCCAGAAACGTGGGGAACCGGAACTTCTTGGCGTAGGCCCGATCCAGCAGCGTCTTGACGAAGTTGCGCGAATACTGGTCGAGAACCTCACGCTCGTAGTAGTTCTCGCGGATCAGGTAGTCGAGCTTCTCGTCCTGATTGTGGAAGAACACCGTGTTCTGGTTGACGTGCTGCAGGAAGAACTGATGCGCAGCTTCCCGATCCTTGTCGAACTGGATCTTGCCGTCGGCGTCGTACAGATTGAGCATCGCATTGAGGGCGTGATAATCCGTCTCGCCCGGCAACGTGTTGTGCCCGGCCGGCGTTACACGTTCTGCAATTGCGGCGGTTGGTGGCACGTGTCGTCCTTCCAAAAGTCAGCCAAACCGGCGCGGACGGCCTCTACGTCGTCCGGGGTTCCCATCAGTTCGAAGCGGTACAGGTACGGAACGCCGCACTTGCGGGAGACCACGTTGCCCGCATAGGCGAATTCAGCACCGAAGTTGTTGTTGCCCGCGGCGATGACGCCGCGGATCAACGAGCGGTTGTGTTCGTTGTTCAAGAAGGCGATGACCTGCTTGGGCACATATCCGCCGTCATTGATATCCGGAGTGGCCCGGCCACCGCCATAGGTGGGCAGCACCAGAACGTAAGGCCGGTCCACCTCGATGCGGCCGTGCAGCGGTATCCGCGTGGCCGGAATGCCCAGCTTCTGCACGAAGCGATGGGTGTTCTCCGACACGCTGGAGAAATACACCAGGCTGCACGACTGCACCGCGATCTCCCAGCCTGCTATGCGCTCAGCGCTGCGCTTGCGAGCGCCTTGATCCGGTCCGGCCGAAAGCCCGACCAGTGCTCGTTGCCGGCCACCACGACCGGGGCCTGCAGATAACCCAGTGCCATCACGTAGTCGCGCGCTTCACTGTCGATCGAGATGTCGACCTTCTCGTAAGCGATGCCCTGTTTGTCCAGCGCCTTATAGGTGGCGTTGCACTGCACACACGCCGGCTTGGTGTACACGGTGATGCTCATCGGCGATACCACTCCTCTGTGGAAGATGACGAACTTGACACGGACTGGCAACTACTGTGGTACTGCATCTGCACTGCTGGTTCAGCAGCCCGCCACGACCCGAAATTCCCGTCTTCGCCAGCTGCGTCGGCGACCCTTCGTCGAACATATCGAGTCTTGCGGCGCGGCCCGGCCGACCTGGTGAATCTGGGGTCTGTCGGTGTCCGGAACACTACACCTAGTGGCCGTCAATAAGAAGAGATACAAGATATTCTGAACAACATTCATGAAATTCCCTGGTCGTAAGCCCACTGCGACGCTCGCCGTCGGCGTGTCGTAGATCACAATCCGGCTGTTTCGGGCCGGGCGCGAACTATGCGCCCAGATCTACCACCGACCACCGACAACTACCGGCCCGAGATTCTCTCCGGCCCGCCACAGCAAACTCTCGGCGGAGCGCTAGCTCACCTCGGCGGCCAGCTTGCCCACCACATCGCGCACGTTGGAAACCAACTCGGCATGTTCGCGTGGGTGCACGCCGTTCAGCGACGCCAGCGACACCGAGAGCTTGATCGCCTCGACGACACGCGGACCGGCGATGCCGAACGACTTGCGGGTCTCGTCGTGTGCCCAGACGCCGCCGTAGCGGCCCAGCGACCCGCCGATGACGGCCAGTGGCTTGCCCTTCAACGCGCTGTTACCGAACGGCCGGGACAGCCAGTCGATCGCGTTCTTGAGCACGCCCGGCACGCTGCCGTTGTATTCCGGTGTCACCACCAACGCGGCGTCGGCCTCGGCAGCCGCGGTCCGCAAGGCTGTGACCGCAGCCGGGACGTCGTCGGCATTGTCCGCCGAATCGATGTCCTCGTTGTAGAACGGCAGTGCGCCGAGCCCGTCGAAGACGGTCACGGTGACGCCGTTGGGGGCGACCTCGGCGGCCAAATTCGCGATCTGACGGTTGACCGAGGCCGCCCGCAGACTCCCCACCAGCGCCAATACCTTGATGTCCGGCATCTTCGAATTTCCCTTCGGCTTGTCCGTGTTACATCCTCGCATGGCCCAACCGGACCGTAGTCCGCTTTATTCCGGTCGCGTTACAGTGCAATGGTGAGCGTCGTCGACCGGCGAGGTGGGCTGCCCGTGTCCACTCCCAACGAGCGTGGCGACGCCGCCCGTAACCGTGCACTGCTGCTGGACGCCGCCCGCCGGCTCATCGCCGAGCGCGGTCCCGACGCGGTCACGATGGACGACATCGCCACCGCCGCGGGGGTCGGCAAGGGCACGGTGTTCCGCCGCTTCGGCAGCCGAGCCGGATTGATGATGGTGTTGCTCGACGAGGACGAGCGATCCAGTCAGCAAGCGTTCTTGTTCGGCCCGCCACCACTGGGCCTCGATGCGCCGCCGCTGGATCGACTGGTGGCGTTCGGGCGTGAACGGCTGTGCTTTGCCCATCGCCACCACGCACTGCTGTCGGCGGCCAACCGCGATCCGCAGACCCGCTACAACGCCGCCGCGATGGTGCAACGCACCCATGTCCGGATGCTGCTGGCCTCAGGCGGCACCACCGGCGACCTGGACGTGCAAACCGATGCTCTGCTGGCCCTGCTCGACGTCGATTACGTCGAGCATCAGCTCGCTGCCCGCGGCCAGACCCTCGAAACGCTGGGTGCTAGCTGGGAAAGCTTGGCGCGCAAGCTCTGCGGGAAATGACTGCCCGCTGGATTCTGCACGTCGACCTCGACCAATTCCTGGCGTCGGTCGAACTGCGCCGCCACCCGGAGTTGGCGGGGCTGCCGGTCATCGTCGGCGGCAGCGGTGATCCGGCCGAACCGCGCAAGGTGGTCACCTGCGCCTCGTATGAAGCGCGGCAGTCCGGGGTGCACGCGGGTATGCCACTGCGCACCGCCGCCCGCCGCTGCCCGGACGCCACCTTCCTGCCATCGGATTCCGCCGCCTATGACGCCGCCTCTGACCAGGTGATGAGCGCGCTACGGGACCTGGGACACCCGGTGGAGGTGTGGGGCTGGGACGAAGCATTCGTGGGCGCCGATGTCGACGAACCCCTGGAGCTCGCCGAACAGATCCGTACCGTCATCTCGACCGAAACCGGGCTGTCCTGTTCGGTCGGCATCAGCGACAACAAGCAGCGCGCCAAGGTCGCCACCGGCTTCGCCAAGCCGGCCGGCATCTATCAGCTCACCGACGCCAACTGGATGTCGGTGATGGGTGGCCGGCCCGTCGACGCGCTCTGGGGTGTCGGGCCCAAGACCACGAAAAAGCTTGCTGCCCTGGACATCACCACCGTCTGGCAGCTGGCCCACACCGATACCGAATTGCTCACAAAGACCTTCGGATCACGAACAGGGCTGTGGTTGCTGCTGGTGGCCAACGGCGGTGGCGACGACTCGGTCAGCGCCGAGCCATGGGTGCCGCGGTCACGCAGCCACGTCGTCACGTTCCCGCGTGATCTCACCGACCGACACGAAATGGAGGCAGCGGTAACCGAATTGGCGCAGCGCGCACTCGGCGAAGTCGTCGCTCAACAGCGGATCGTTACCCGGGTGGCCGTCACCATGCGCACCGCAACTTTCTTCACTCGCACCAAGATCCGCAAGCTCGACCAACCCGGCACCGACCCCGACGTCGTCGTTGCTGCCGCGCTGCGAGTGCTGGACCTCTTCGAGCTCGATCGCCCGGTTCGCCTGCTCGGAGTGCGGTTGGAACTACAGATGCCGACCGCTTAGCCGACCATGCGTTGAGATTGCACACAGGGTTGTCGGTGAAGCCGAATCAACAGCCCTGAGCACAATCTCACCGGGAAATCGCGCTAGCGCCGCGCCACGTTTGGTCGCAATGCCTTG
Source organism: Mycobacterium sp. NGS48 (assembly GCF_059812585.1). Lineage (NCBI taxonomy): Bacteria > Bacillati > Actinomycetota > Actinomycetes > Mycobacteriales > Mycobacteriaceae > Mycobacterium > Mycobacterium sp. NGS48. The sequence goes on along the minus strand of NZ_JCALCY010000012.1, from coordinate 55,041 downwards.
GTGAAGATCGCGTTGACCTGGCGCATCGCCACGCTGTATGGCCACCACGCCGCCCGCTTGAACGTATACAACGCCCAGATATCCGCCGAGGTGTAGATCAGGAAGCGGTTCTTGGCGACTCCGGCCAGGATCTTCTCGGCCGCCTTCTCCGGTGAGACGGCATGCCCGCTGAAGCGATCGATCCAGCGGCTCACATTAGGGTCTTCGCGGTCGACGCCGGCGATCTCGACGGTGTTGACCAACGGCGTTCGCACCGCCCCGGGCACCACCACCGACACCCCGATCCGGTGCCGCGCCAAGTCGAAGCGCAGCACTTCCGAGACCCCGCGCAAGCCGTACTTGCTGGCGCTGTAGGCGGCGTGCCACGGCAGCGCGACCAGTCCGGCCGCCGACGACACATTGACCAGGTGTCCGCCCCGGCCGGCGGTCATCATCGGCGGAACAAACGTCTCGATGACGTGGATCGGGCCCATCAGGTTGATCGCGACCATCTTGCTCCACTGCTCGTGGCTGAGCTGGTCGACGGTCCCCCACGCGGAGACTCCGGCGATGTTCATCAAGATGTCCATGCTCGAGTGGTTGGCGTGGATGTCTGCGGCAAAAGCGGCCACGTCGTCGTAGCTGGCGATATCCAGCACCCGGTGCTCAGGGACCTGCGCACCTAATGCGCGAGCGTCGGCAACCGTCTCCGCCAGTCCCTCGGCGTTGCGGTCGGTCAGGTAAAGCTCGGCACCCTGGGCGGCGAGCCGCAACGCGGTCGCGCGGCCGATGCCGCTGGCCGCACCGGTGAGAAAGCACCTCTTACCCGCGTAGGTCGTCTGAGCCATGGCGGTAGACAATACCGGCGCGCTAGCTCCGGCCACCCCACAACGCGGCCAGCCACAACTGCTCGAGCACCCGGATCCCACGCTGGACGTCGCGGTCGGCGCCCAGGTAGGTGGTGTCTCCGGAGAGCATCTGCGCGGTGGTGACCGCGAGCGTGCGAACGAGCGCCGGGATGTCGTCGCTGATCGGATGCGCGGTGCCGGCCGTCAACTCGTCCTCGACGATCCCGATGATCTGAGTGATCACGCCGTCGACCTGCTGGTCAAGGATCTCGCGGATCTCGGCGTCGGTGTTGCGGGCGACATTGCAGGCCGACATCACTGGATCGTTGTGCGCGTAGACAATCGCGGCGCTGCCGACCATCCGCTTGGCGAACGCCGCCGGCGTCTCGTCGGGCCCGCGCGGCGCGAAGTACTGGGTGAGCTCCTCGAGCTCCTGGGTCGCCTCGGCCAGGATCTGGGCCAGCACCGAGTATTTCGAGTCGAAGTAGAAGTAGAAACCCGACCGGGCCACGCCTGCACGGTCGCTGATCGTGCTGACCGACAGCTCGGCGAACGGCTTCTCCTCCAGCAGCTCACGCACCGCCTGCACAATCGCCTGCCGCTGCCTGTCGCCCCGCCTTGTCGGGGCCGACGCAGCTGCAGACTGATCGGCGGTCCGCCGGGCTTCCTGCTGAGTGCTCACACTTCGACCTTGCACTACACCAGGAAAAAACGAAACTTGACAGTCGTCAAGTCGGTCCAGAGGATGGATTTAAGTGACGGCGGCCACAATCGGTGAGGAGCGTCAATGGCGACCATCAGCACCCCGCACTACCTGCTCGACCAGGCCAAACGCCGGTTCACCCCGTCGTTCAACAATTTTCCCGGGATGGGCGCCGTCGAGCGGAAACTGCTGAACACCGAGTTCCCGCCGAAAAAGCTCGCCGATCCGCCGCCGGGCAGTGGCCTCAAGCCGGTCATGGGCGACGCCGGGCTGCCGATCCTTGGCCACATCATTGAGATGTTGCGGGGCGGACCCGACTATCTGATGTTCATCTACCACACCAGAGGCCCGGTCATGTTCGGCGATTCGCCGGTGCTCCCGGGGGTCGCGGCGCTGGGCCCCGACGCCGCCCAAGTCATCTACTCCAACCGCAACAAGGATTACTCGCAGCAGGGTTGGGTTCCGGTGATCGGGCCGTTCTTCCATCGCGGTCTGATGTTGCTCGACTTCGAGGAGCACATGTTCCACCGGCGGATCATGCAGGAAGCCTTCGTCCGTTCCCGCCTGGTCGGCTATGTCGAGCAGATGGACAAGGTCGTGTCCCAAGTGGTCGCCAACGATTGGGTGGTCAACGACGCGCGGTTCCTGCTCTACCCGGCGATGAAGGAGCTCACGCTCGACATCGCCTCGATGGTGTTCATGGGCCACGAACCGGGCACCGACCATGAGCTGGTCACCAAGGTGAACAAAGCCTTCACGATCACCACCCGCGCCGGCAACGCGATCATCCGCTCCAGCGTCCCCCCGTTCACGTGGTGGCGTGGCCTCAAAGCACGGCAGCTGCTGGAGAACTACTTCGCCGCCCGGGTCAAGGAGCGGCGCGGCAAGGAAGGGAACGACCTGCTGACGGTGCTGTGTGAGACCGAGGACGAGGACGGCAACAGCTTCTCCGACGAGGACATCGTCAACCACATGATCTTTTTGATGATGGCCGCCCACGACACCTCCACGTCGACGGCCACCACAATGGCCTACCACCTGGCCGCCCATCCCGAATGGCAGGACCGTTGCCGCGACGAGTCGGACCGGCTGGGCGACGGCCCGCTGGACATCGATGCGCTGGAGAAGCTCGAGACACTGGACCTGGTGATGAACGAGTCGATTCGGCTGGTGACACCGGTGCAGTGGGCGATGCGCCAGACCGTGCGCGACACCGACCTGCTGGGCTATTACCTACCGAAGGGCACCAACGTCATCGCCTATCCCGGCATGAACCACCGGCTGCCCGAGCTCTGGACGGATCCGCTCACGTTCGACCCGGACCGGTTCACCGAACCACGCAATGAGCACAAGCGGCACCACTATGCATTCACGCCATTCGGCGGCGGCGCGCACAAGTGCATCGGGATGGCGTTCGGCCGACTGGAGATCAAGACGATCCTGCACCGGCTGCTGCGGCGGTACCGGCTGGAGCTGGCTCACCCGGGATATCAGGGCAGGTGGGACTACGCCGGGATGCCCGTGCCGGTGGACGGCATGCCGATCGTGCTGCGTCCGCTGTAGCTTTCGAGCGCCGAGTGTGCGGTTTCGTACGCGACGCGCCGACGCGGGCGGATGAATTCGCACAGTCGGCCTGAACCCAGACAAACTTGACAGGTGTCAAGTTTGCCCGTCAAGATGGGGTTCAGTGACGGCTGCCACAACCGGTAAGGAGCCTCGATGGCGACCATCAGCACCCCGCGCTACCTGCTCGACCAGGCCAAGCGCCGGCTGGTTCCGACGGTGAACACCATCCCGGGGATGGGGGTGATCGAGAAGCGGCTGCTGACCGTCGACTGGAAGCAGCACAAGTTGGCCGAGCCGCCGCCCGTCAGTGGGCTGAAGCCGGTGATGGGAGATTCCGGTCTGCCGCTGCTGGGCCACATCATCGAGATGTTCCGGGAAGGCCCCGACTTCCCGCTGCACCTGTATCAGACGCGCGGCCCGGTCTTCTTCGCCGATTCACCGATCTTGCCGTCGATCGTCGCCGTCGGCCCCGACGCCACCCAGGCCATCTTCTCCAACCGCAACAAGGACTTCTCCCAAGAGGGTTGGCATCCCGTCATCGGCCCGTTCTTCAACCGGGGTCTGATGATGCTCGACTTCGACGAACACATGTACCACCGGCGCATCATGCAGGAGGCGTTCACCCGCACCCGGCTGACCGGCTACGTCGAGCACATCGACCGGGTCGCGACGGCGATCGTGCACGACTGGCCGACCAACGACGCACGCTTCCTGTTCCATCCGGCGATGAAGGAACTCACCCTCGACATCGCCTCGGTGGTCTTCATGGGCCACGAGCCGGGTACCGACCATGACCTCGTCACCAAGGTGAATCAGGCCTTCACCACCACCACCCGCGCCGGCGGGGCCATCGTCCGCACGCCCGTCCCACCCTTCAAGTGGTGGCAGGGGCTGCGCGCGCGCAAGGTGCTCGAGGACTACTTCACCGAGCGGGTCGCCGAGCGCCGCAACGCCGAGGGCACCGACATGCTGACCGTGTTGTGTCACACCGCTGACGACGACGGCAACAGCTTCAGCGACGAGGACATCGTCAACCACATGATCTTTTTGATGATGGCCGCCCACGACACCTCCACCTCGACGACCACGACGATGGCCTACAACCTGGCGGCCAACCCGGAGTGGCAGGAACGCTGCCGCGACGAGTCGGCTCGGCTGGGCGACGGCCCGCTGGACATCGAGTCGCTGGAGAAGCTGGAGACACTGGACCTGGTGATGGACGAGTCGCTGCGGCTGGTGACCCCGCTGCCGTTCAACATGCGCCGCACCGTGCGCGACACCGACCTGCTGGGCTACTACGTGCCGGCGGGCACCAATGTGGTCACCTGGCCGGGGATGAACCACTGGCTGCCCGAGCTGTGGACCGAACCGAGGAAGTTCGACCCCGAGCGGTTCGCCGAGCCGCGGGTCGAGCACAAGAAGCACCGTTACGCGTTCGCGCCGTTCGGCGGCGGGGCGCACAAGTGCATCGGGATGGTGTTCGGCCGGTTGGAGGTCAAAACCGTCATCCACCGGCTGTTGCGCCGCTACCGCCTCGAGTTGGCCCGGCCAGGCTACCAGCCGCGCTGGGACTACGGCGGCATGCCGATCCCGATGGACGGCATGCCGATCGTGCTGCGCCCGCTGTAGTCCTCGTCAGGCGGCCAGCAGTCGGTTCGCGCAGGCGATGACCGCACGTAACGCGGAGTCCGTCGCGTCGTCCGACCAGCCCATCGCCCACTCCGCATGGGCGCCGTCGCTACCCTGGATAAACGTCGCGATGGCATCGTCTGAGCGCAGTTGGTGAAAGTGCAGCGTCTCGACCGCGATGCCGCACGTGTAGAGCATCTCGGTCAGTGCGGCGACCGGGCCCGTCGCGGTGGCGGTCAGGGTCTCAATGCGGTCACCGATGCCGAGGGTGGCTTGAAAGGTGCGGGCCTGGGGCCCCAGCCGGGTCGCGGGGCGGCCGGTGTCGGCGCATTCCCAGTTGCCCAGCCGCAGCGGCCCAACGCTGGGCGCATATTCGGCGGTGAATGTGCTCCACGACATGGTGTCGGCGTCCTCCCGGAGCTCACGCGGCAGCGGAACGCCACCGAAGCGGGCCCGTGGCGGTGCGGGTGGGGCGGGCGCGGTATCTGCGCTGAGATGGATTGTCATGAGCCGGTCTTCTCTGATCTGCAGGAATGACCGACGGGTAGTAGCTTCCGACCCACAGCGGGGGTCGGTCTGGATCAGACCCCGCTGCGGGTGCTGGCTACTACGGCAAGATGTTGCACGATCGCCGAGGCTAGTCCCCCGCGGCGGGCCGGTGCAAGTTTGTTAGGCCGGGCCAGCGGCGAGGTCTTCGAGCGCCTCTTGCAGCAGACCCGTCACCGCATTGGCGATGTCGTCCAGTCCGGACTCCTTGGTCACCTCGACCATCAGCCGCGGGTCCATCGCATCGACGATCACGCTGTCGGGCGCGTCCGGGTCTCGGCGCACCACGACATTGCAGGGCAGCAGGACCCCGATCTGCCGGTAGACGTTGACCGCCTGGTGGGCGAACTGCGGGTTGCACGCGCCCAGGATCAGGTACTCCTCCATGTCCTCGCCAAGTTTGGCTTTCAGCGTCGCCTTCATGTCGATCTCGGTCAGCACGCCAAAGCCCTTCGCGGCGAGCGCTTCCCGAGTCCGGGCAACCGCGTCGTCGAATGAGGCCTGCAGGGTGGTCGATAACGAAATGGCCATAGTCGGCTCCTCTCTCGTCTTCCATTGTGCGTCGGCCGGCGATAGCCAGAACGACGGGTTGCGTCCACTCGGCCACCTTGACGGGCTGCGAGGTGTAAAACGGTGCCCATGGGCCTCCCGTGCCGTCAGCTCGCCGCGGCGGTGGCCGCCCATGCATGAGCTGTCGCTGTGCCAGGCGATCGCCGGCGCGGTCAAGCCGTATGCCGATGGCCGCCACGTCGACGTCGTCCGTGTCCGGATCGGCGCGCTTCGCCAGGTGGTTCCCGAATCGCTGTCGTTCTGCTGGACGCTTGTCCGAGATTACGAGGACATGCCCGACGCCGAATTGGAGCTCGAGTTGGTCAGCGCGGAGGTGCGTTGCCGTTCCTGCGGCCAACCCTCGACGATCACCTCGCAGTGGTGCCTGCTGTGCCCCCAGTGTGAGAGCGCTGACGTCGAGGTGCTGCGTGGCGAAGAGTTTCTGGTGACCTCGCTGGACGTTTCGTAAGGGGCTGACGATGGGCAGGTTTCATCGACACGACGACGGCACCGTGCACACGCACGACCACGACCACGACCACGACCACGACCACGGAGATCACAGCGGTTACGACACCGGCTCGCAGCGGATCGACGTCTTGGAGGCGATTTTCGCGGAGAACGACGTCCGTGCCGATTACAACCGAAACGCGTTCGGAGCCAACGGTGTTCGCGCATTGAATCTGATGAGCTCACCCGGTTCGGGGAAGACGACGGTGCTGGCCGCCACCCTCGACGAACTCGCCGGCGAGTTCGCTGTCGGAGTCATCGAAGGCGACATCGCCACCGACCTCGACGCCGCCAAGCTCGGCGGCCGAGGCGCGCAGATCTCTCTGCTCAACACCGGCAACGGGTTCGGCGGCGAATGCCACCTCGACGCCCCGATGGTCAACCGCGCCCTGCAGGGTCTCGAGCTCAGCGCGCTGGATCTGGTCATCATCGAAAACGTCGGAAACCTGGTCTGTCCGGCCGAGTTCGACGTGGGCGAGCACGCCAAAGCGATGGTCTATTCGGTCACCGAAGGCGACGACAAGCCGCAGAAGTATCCGGTGATGTTCCGCGCCGTGGACGTTGTTCTGCTCAACAAGATCGACCTGGTGCCCTATTTGGACGTCGACGTCGACTCCTATATCGCCCATGTCCGCGAGGTCAATCCGACCGCGACGGTTTTGCCGGTCAGCGCCCGCACCGGCGACGGTATGTCGGCCTGGTTCGGCTGGCTGCGACGGTTCGCGGCAGACGGCCCGACCTGACAACTCCGGGCAACTCCCGCTACATCGCGATGCGAATCGCTTGCATGACAACACACGCAAGTGATTCGCAGGAACGTCAGTCCTTGTTTCGCGCCAAGCGCCAACAGATCGATGGCACGCTTTAAGGCCGTTGAGAATCCGGAAAGTTGGACGGGTTTCCCAAATTTGCTGACAGACCGTTGACAACGCAACTAAGCGGGAGTAGATCGGAAACTAGCGCCGCGTAGGCGGGCCGACGGTCGACTCCGGCGGTGTCAGGGACCTTAGCCCGGGCCCCGGAAAGCTGCGGGATGCCAACGGAAGCAGCAGTCAAAGCGGAAGAAACATTGATCCATGTGTTGTGGATCAACGCGGGCCTCAGTTGCGACGGCGATTCGGTGGCGTTGACTGCCGCCACCCAGCCCAGCATCGAGGAGATCGCACTCGGCGCCCTGCCTGGCCTCCCCAAGATCGCCGTGCACTGGCCGCTGATCGATTTCGAATGCGGACCTAACGGCGGAGCCGACGATTTCCTCGAGTGGTTCTTCAAAGCCGACCGCGGCGAACTCGAACCGTTCGTGCTCGTCGTCGAAGGGTCGATTCCCAACGAGCAGCTCAAAGAAGAAGGATATTGGTGCGGATTCGGCAATAACCCGGCGACCGGCCAGCCGATGACCACCAGCGAGTGGCTGGACCGACTCGCGCCCAAAGCGACCGCGATTGTTGCGGCCGGCACCTGCGCCACCTACGGCGGCATCCACGCGATGGCCGGCAACCCGACCGGCGCAATGGGGGTACCCGACTACCTGGGCTGGGACTGGAAGAGCAAAGCTGGCATCCCGATTGTCTGCGTTCCAGGCTGCCCGATCCAGCCGGACAACCTATCCGAGACGCTGACGTATCTGCTTTACATGGCCACCGAGCAAGCGCCGATGATCCCGCTCGACGACGCGCTGCGGCCGGCATGGCTGTTCGGCGCGACCGTCCACGAGGGGTGCGACCGGGCCGGCTATTACGAGCAGGGCGACTTCGCCACCGAGTACGGATCACCGAAATGCATTGTGAAACTTGGCTGTTGGGGACCCGTCGTCAAGTGCAACGTGCCCAAACGCGGGTGGTTGAACGGGGTCGGCGGCTGCCCCAACGTGGGTGGGATCTGCATCGGATGCACCATGCCCGGTTTCCCGGACAAGTTCATGCCGTTCATGGACGAACCGCCGGGCGGCACGCTCTCGTCGGGCGCGTCGGGGCTGTATGGGTCTCTTATCCGCCCCCTACGGCGCATCACCGGTCGCACCCTCGATAAGGAGCCGCGCTGGCGGCATACGGGCAAAGAACTCACAACGGGCGCGCGCCGCACCTGGTAGCGCCCACCTCTAGAGAGAGTGAATTTCGATGACAACGATCATCCCCGAGCCTTCCGAAATGAAGAAAGAACCGGGCCAGCTTGTCGAAATGGCGTGGGATCCGATCACCCGGATCGTGGGCAGCCTCGGCATCTACACCAAGATCGACTTCGACAACAAAGAAGTGGTCGAATGCCACAGCACGTCGTCGATCTTTCGTGGTTACTCCATTTTCATGAAAGGCAAGGATCCGCGCGACGCGCACTTCATCACGAGCCGCATCTGCGGGATCTGCGGTGACAACCACGCCACGTGTTCCTGCTACACGCAGAACATGGCGTATGGCGTCAGACCACCGCACCTCGGTGAGTGGATCGTCAACCTCGGCGAGGCCGCAGAATACATGTTCGACCACAACATCTTTCAAGAGAATCTGGTCGGCGTGGACTTCTGCGAGAAGATGGTCTCCGAGACCAATCCCGGAGTGCTGAGCAAGGCCGAGAACACCGCTGCCCCGCACGCCGACATGCACGGATACAAAACCATCGCCGACATTATGCGCTCGCTCAACCCGTTCAGCGGGGAGTTCTACCGTGAGGCGCTGCTAGTCAGCCGGACCACGCGGGAGATGTTCTGTCTGATGGAGGGCAGGCACGTGCACCCGTCCACGCTGTACCCCGGCGGGGTGGGCACAGTTGCGACCGTTCAGCTGATGACCGACTACATGAGCCGGCTGATGCGCTACGTCGAGTTCATGAAGAAGGTCGTACCGATGCACGACGATCTGTTCGACTTCTTCTACGAGGCGATGCCCGGTTACGAGAAGGTGGGTCTGCGCCGCACCCTGCTGGGCTGCTGGGGCTCGTTCCAGGATCCCGAGTACTGCAACTTCGAATACAAGGACATGGAGCAGTGGGGCCGCAAGATGTTCGTCACGCCCGGTGTGGTCGTCGACGGCAAGCTGGTCACCACCTCGCTGGTGGACATCAACCTGGGCATCCGGATCCTTTTGGGCAGTTCGTATTACGACGACTGGACCGACCAGGAGATGTTCGTCAAGAATGACCCGTTGGGCAATCCTGTCGACCGGCGTCATCCGTGGAACCAGCACACCAACCCCCGCCCGCAGAAGCGGGAAATGGACGGCGGCAACTACAGCTGGGTGATGTCGCCCCGCTGGTTCGACGGCAAGGACCACCTTGCGCTGGACACTGGCGGCGGTCCGCTGGCTCGGTTGTGGGCGACCGCGCTGGCCGGCTTGGTCGACATCGGCTACGTCAAGTCGACGGGCCACAGTGTGCAGATCAATCTGCCCAAGACCGCGCTCAAGGGCCCGGTCGAACTGGAATGGAAGATTCCGCAATACGGGTCCAACACCATCGAGCGGGACCGGGCGCGGACCTACTTCCAGGCCTACGCAGCGGCGTCTGCGCTGCACTTCGCCGAAAAGGCGTTGGTCGAGATCCGAGCCGGCCGCACCAAGACCTGGGAAAAGTTCGACGTTCCCAAGGAGGGCATCGGCTGTGGTTTCACCGAGGCGGTACGCGGAGTCTTGAGCCACCACATGGTGATTCGAGACGGCAAGATCGCTAACTATCACCCGTATCCGCCCACCCCGTGGAACGCCAACCCGCGCGACAGCTACGGCACGCCCGGCCCCTACGAGGACGCGGTGCAGGGCCAGCCGATCTTCGAGGAGAACGATCGGGAGCACTTCAAAGGCATCGACATCATGCGCACCGTGCGCAGCTTCGACCCGTGCCTGCCCTGCGGTGTGCACATGTACCTCGGCAAGGGCAAGACACTGGAACGGCTGCACTCGCCGACCCAATCGGCTAGCGGGGAGTGATGCATGGCTGATCGCCCGGAGGAATTTGGAGGGGACGCGCAATGGCGCACGGCGGGCGATCGGATCCAGACGCTGCTGGACTCGACCTCGGCGGGCGGGGTCGCGGCACGGGAGCGCGCCGAGCAACTGGTCGGTGAGGTCGTCGAACTCTACGGCGCGGGCCTGTCGAGAATCGTGGCCATGCTCGACGATTCCGCGGCCCTGGCCCGGCTGGCCGCCGACGACCTGGTGGCCAGCCTGCTGCTGGTGCACGGCCTGCACCCGCACGACGTCCACCGGCGGGTCTCCGACGCACTGGAGCGGGTCCGTCCCTATCTGGGCTCACATGGCGGCGACGTGCACCTGGTCGACATCGTCGGCGACACAGTCCAGCTGCAATTCGCCGGCAGCTGCAAGGGTTGCCCCTCGTCGGCGGTGACCCTGGAGCTGGCCGTCGAGGACGCGATCCACTCTGCGGCACCGGAGATTTCGTCGATCGAAGTCGTGAGTGCCAAAGCCGAGGCAGCGGCTTCAGCGGTAATACCAGCCGAATCGCTACTGGCCAAGGTCCATTCGAACGGCGCCACGACCTGGCATCCGGTAGCCGATCTGGCCGACCTGTCTCCCGGTGAGGTCGGTGGCTTCGCCGTCGGCGGTAGTTCGGTGCTGGCATGTCGGATCGGCGATCAGCTATACGCCTACCGCGACCAATGCCCCGCATGCGACGGAACATTGGCCGGCGCGGAATTGCACGCGGCACTGCTGTGCTGTCCGGGCTGCCACGCGTTTTTCGACGTCGTGCACGCGGGTAGCGGATTGGACGCCGGCGCGCATCTTCAGCCGATGCCGCTACTGGTGCGCGACGGGGTGCTGTCCATCGCGGTGCCTGCCGAGCCGATGGGCGCACCGGTATGACGCGCCGGCGACGATGCAGAGCGCAGCGATGAGGAGGAGCGGCGCAAGTGACTAGCCCGTACGACGTGCTCTCCCGCGTCACCGGCAACCGGCGTGCCCCGCAGCCCGCCGGGCAACGCTGCGAAATGTGCTCCGAAGCCATCGCCGACACCCACCAGCATGTGGTGAATATGGCAGGGCGCCAACTGATGTGCGTTTGCCGGGGTTGTTATCTGCTGTTCACCGACAGCAATGCGGAGCTGCGCTACCGTGCGGTGCCGGATCGATATCTGGCCTTCCCCGAATTCGCGTTGGATCGCCGCACCTGGGAGACATTGCAGATCCCGGTCGGGCTGGCGTTCTTCTTCCGTAACTCGGCGCTGGAACGCACCGTCGCCTTCTACCCGGGACCCGCCGGCGCCTGTGAATCCGAATTGGACCTGCAGGCCTGGGGCGCCATCAGCGCCGCCGAACCCAGGGTCGGCCTGCTCGCCGACGACGTCGAGGCGCTGCTGGTGCGTGTCCCCGAAACCGGTCAACCCGCGTGCTATCTGGTGCCGATCGACGCCTGCTACGAATTCGTCGGCGGCTTACGCACGTTGTGGCGCGGCTTCGACGGTGGGCAGGAGGCCCGCGCGTTCATCGACGACTTCTTCGTGACCTTGGCCGCCCGCAGTGACGAGCGGCGATTATGACCGGGCTGTCGTTCACCGTCGTCGACATCGCCCCGGAACCGTACGCGCTGACCCCGGTGCTGACGGCCCACGTCGCGGTTTCGGCCACCGGAGACGAACCGGTGCACGCGATCGCGCTGCGCTGCCAGATCCGGATTGACCCGCTGCGGCGCGGCTACACCGACGAGGAGGCCGCCGGACTGGTCGATTTGTTCGGGCCGCGGGAACGCTGGGCGACCACCCAGCACACGTTTCTGTGGCAGCACTGCGCGGCGATGGTAGCGGGGTTCGCCGGCGCCGCCACGGTAGCGCTCCCGCTGGAGTGTACGTATGACTTCGAGGTGGTCGCCGCCAAATACCTGCACGCATTACGTGATGGTGTGCTGCCGCTGCAATTCCTGTTCAGCGGAACAGTGTTCATGGCGGGCCAGCGCGGATTCTCGGTGCAGCAGGTGCCGTGGGATTGCGAAGACCGCTACGCGATGCCGGTCTCGGTGTGGCGCGATCTGATGCGCCAGCACTACCCCACCAGTGGATGGGTACGTCTTGACCACGACACGGTGGCAGCGCTGGCCGAGTACAAGTCCGGGCGCGGGCTGCTGAGCCTCGACGAGGCAGTCACTGCTCTGCTGGACGCGACGCGCGAGGAAGTCCGATGAGCGCGAACTGGGGCCGCGCCCGCACCGTCGCCGATGCGGTGCTCTACGAAGGTTACCTGCTCTACCCGTACCGCGCGTCGTCGAGCAAGAACCAATCACGTTGGCAGTGGGGCGTTCTCGGCCCCCCCGGGGCAGCCGACGCCGGCATTGGCGAGGACGACAGCCTCTCGGCACAGTTCCTCCTCGATGGCGTCGACAGTCTCACACTGGTGGTGCGTTTCCTGCAACTGCAGCACCGCGGCGCCGAGCGTGACATCGGCAACCGGCACTACCAGTCGGTCGACGAGCTGACCACGTCTTCGGCGACATGGCTGTCCTGGGACGAGGCCGTCGAAGTCGAGTTGCCGTTCGGCCCTTTCGACATCGGCGACCGCGCTTCTTTCGGGCAGTGGACGCGGCCGGTGGAGGCGCCGTCGGGCACCGATGTCCAACCCGTCGACGGCGGCAGGCTGGTGCGCACCCGCCAGCCGGTGTGCGCGTCGTTGACCGTCAGCGTCGAGCGCGACGGCAACGTCCACCGCGTCACACTCACACTGAGCAACACCGGCGCGGCGGCGACCGACAAAACCGATGCCATCGCCCGGTCACTGATCGGTACTCACGTCATCGCTGAAGCCGTTGGCGGCGCGTTTGTTTCATTGCTGGAACCGCCCGAGCCCGCAGCGGCCGCAGCGGCTAGCTGCCGACAGCACCGCTGCTTCCCGGTGCTGGCCGGACCGCCCGGCGAATCCGATCTGCTGCTGGTGTCGCCGATCATTCTCTACGACCATCCCGAGGTCGCCGAGCAGAGTGAGGGTGCACTCTACGATTCCACCGAGATCGACGAGATCCTGACCCTGCGGGTGATGACCATGACCGCCGAGGAGAAAGCACAGGCCCGGGCCACCGATCCGCGGGCGGCCCAGCTCATCGACCGATGCGATGCAATGTCTCCCGAGGCGATGCAGCGGTTGCACGGCGTGCTGCGCGACCCGCAGCTCGGTGATCCGGACCTGATCCCGGAGATACCCGACGGCGTCCAATGGTGGGATCCCCTGGCCGACACTGCCGTTCGCCCCGACATCGACGCAGTCCTGGTCGACGGTGTCCGGGTGGCGCGCGGAAGTCGGGTCCGGCTGCACCCGTCGCGTCGCGCCGACGCACAGGATTTGTTCTTCTCCGGCAAGACCGCTCGGGTCACTTCCGTGCATGAGGACGTCGACGGCAACCAGCATGTGGGCGTGGTGGTCGAGGACGACCCGGCAGCCGACCTGCACGACTGGTACGGCCGCTATTTGTACTTCGCGCCCGACGAAGTCGAGCCGCTCGCAGCTCAACACACCAGCACAGAAAGGGATTCGACATGGAAATCGTAGGATGGGTGTTCATCGGCATCCTGGCGCTGATCGCCCTCATAGCACTGGGATTGGGGCTTCGGTCGGTCCCAGACGCTCGGCGCTACCTCAAGATTCGGCACATGTAACGTGAGTAGCTAGGTTTATGGCGTCCCGCATCCTGATCGCCGGCATCGGCAACATCTTTCTCGGCGACGACGGCTTCGGTCCCGAGGTGTTGCGTCATACGTGCGAGCGGTTTACCGGATCGGATGGGTTGCGCGCCACCGATTACGGCATCGGCGGGATGCACCTGGCCTATGACCTGCTGGAGGATTGGGACGCCCTAGTGCTCGTCGACGCGGTGCCCGACCGGGGAGCCCCCGGGACGGTGCACTTCTTCGAAGCCGAGCACGAATCGCGGGATACCCCAGTAGGTCTCGACGCGCACAGCATGGATCCGGCGACGGTGTTCGCCAGTCTGCGGGCCCTGGGCGGAGTTCCGCCACGGACTGTCGTCGTCGGATGCGAAGTCGCCGACGTCGGTGAGGGGATCGGCCTGTCCGACCCGGTTCTGGCGGCTGTCCCCGACGCGGTGAGAGCGGTCGAATCAGCGGTGGCGATGTTGCGCGCCGAGGCGGAGCTACGGGAGGTTTGACTGATGTGTCTGGGGATTCCGGGTCAAGTCGTGCAGATGCTCGACGGCTACAGTGGCCAACTTGCGCTGGTCGACGTCGCCGGTGAGAACCGCCGGGTCAATGTCGGCATGCTGCCCGAGGAGACGTTCACCCCGGGCGACTGGGTCATCATCCACATGGGCTTTGTGGTGGAGAAGACCGACAAGGCCGGCGCCGACGCGGCGATGGCCGGTCTGGAATTGATGGGCCGCGGCCGCATCGAGCCCGACAGCCTCAGTTGACCATCCCCGGCGACGGCGTCAGCCGAAAGTACGCCTGGATAGTGGTGCCCGCCTCGGCGGCGTGGGTGCGGACGAGATCCGCGATGGTGTTCACCAGAAACAATCCACGGCCGGTGATGGCGTTGCCGGGTGGCAGGCGACGCCCGGCCAGCGGGTCGTCAAGCCGCCCACGATCGCGTGCCTGACAAACGAGATGGCCGTTGTGCTGCCAGAACGCCAGTCGGCAATGGCTTTTGGCGTGTTGCAGACTGTTGGTTGCCAGCTCGGTAACCGTCAACTGCAGGTTGGTAACGCTGTCTATCGACAGCCCCAGCCACTCCGCATAGCGGCTGGCGAAGGTACGCGCGCCGATGAGATCCGCCAGGTTTCGCACCGTATAAACGGCTGCGCCGGCATCCGTCGGTAGCGGCTGGTTGTAGCGGGCAAACGCGTCGTCCGGCCGGTATTCGGCGCTGCGATCCGTTGTTCCGTTTTCCCATAACAGCGGATGGGTTGTGCGGGCGTCGGCCAGCACATCCTCGTCTAGACGGCTGGCGTCGTACGGGCATAGCCCTGTCATGTCGTGTCCGGCAAACGCGGTATTGACCAACGCCTCATGCTGGACACAGCCGGGGTACTCGTCGTCAGTGCGGGTGGGCCACACCACTTCGCCGACCATTCGCACCGGGCGACCGGGATGCTTCTCGAGGAAGGCACCTTCCAACCCGAGGATCTGCGCCGGGTTGCGTCCGACCTCGGCTATGTCTGCCAGGGCCACCTCCGTCGACGCCTCACCCAAGGCGTCGTGCAACAACGCCAGATTATTGACGGGCACCGCGACTAATACCGGTTCTTCCATCCGTAGCCCCTCGAGTACGAAGGGCACCACTGCGTCGAGGTACTCCTGCTCGGATCGGTAGAACAGCGCCGAGTGCACCAAGCCAGTCGGCTCGGCGCGTCTCTCACGCATAATCGCCCCTTGATCGCGACGCCAGCAGCCCAACCCGACCTGATACTACGCGGCCAGCTGCGGGTTACCCGACAGCCATCGCCGTGCCCGCGCAACTCAGCAGGTCAATAACATGCACCCGGCGATCGGACCACCGCCCGCGGCGACCACCGCGACTTCCGGCCGCCGCGGCACCTGCCGGTCGCCGGCCTGACCGCGCAGTTGCAAACACGCTTCATGCAGCACCCAGTAGCCGTGCATGCGGCCCGCCGAGAGTTGGCCGCCGTAGGTGTTCAGCGGCAGCATGCCGTCGCGTGCGATCCGCTCGGCACCCTCGACGAACGGACCGGCCTCGCCGTCACCGCAGATGCCCAACGCCTCCAGCCACGCCAGCGTGAGAAAGGTGAAGCCGTCGTACAACTCGGCGAGGTCGAGATCCGACGGCGTCAGGTCGGTGCGCGACCACATCTGCGCCGCCGCGTCGCTGGATGCCATCTTCGGGTAGTCCGGGCGGTGAAACCAGCCACCGGCACCGTCGGACCCGCCGACGGCCTCCACCGCCACTGCTGGATTCGGGCAGTCGCGAGCGTAATCGGCAGCCGAGACGAGCACCGCGATCGACCCGTCGACCGGGACGTCGCAGTCCAACAACCCGAACGGTGCCGAAACCGGGCGCGCTGCAAGGTAGTCGGCCATGGTCAGCGGGTCGCGGTACACCGCAAGGGGATTCAACGCCGCGTAGCGTCGGCTGTTGATCGCCAACCAGCCCAGCTGCTCCTTGGTGGTTCCGTAGAGTTGCATGTGCCGCCGGCAATTCAATGCCAGCCAGTTCGCAGCCGAGTAAGCATGGGCGGCAATGAGTTCGACGATATCGTCCATCCCGCCGATACTGGGTTGTTCGTTCGGCGACTGCTGTGCCGACGGCGAAGAGTCCGACGTCGGCGCCGCCGGCACCGAGCCACCGATCATTTGGACTGTGCGATAGACCAGCACGTGCCTGCTCTGCTTCTCGGCAACCGCACGACACGCCGACGTGACCGGGGTCAGCAGCCCGGCAGCGCCGAAACCGGAACTATAGTCAACGGGTTCGACACCCAGCGCCGTGGCGACGTCGGGCACCGGCGTATCACCGAGGGTGGCGATGCCGTCAATGTCGGTGGCGCTCAGCCCCGCGTCAGCGATAGCCGCATGCACCGCCTCGAGGGTGAGCTCGAGCGAAGGGATGCCGGTACGGCGCCCGATTCGCGAAATCCCGACACCGGAAAAGATCGCATCCTTCTCGAAGTGTCGCATCAGAACCGTCCGTCCGCGCCGCAAGTCCAACAGAGCGTACTGTATTGCCGGTGACCGCAGAACCGAAGTCGCAGTTGCTCATCGAGCATTGCGACACATGTGTCCGTTGGGTTCATCCGCCGGCCAAGTCCTGCCCGGGCTGTGACAGCCCGCTGGTGGCCCGTCCGGTGTCGGGACGCGGCACGGTGTTCACCTTCACCGTCAACTTCCATCCGTATAACCCCGACATCCCGACTCCTTATGTGATCGCGATCGTCGAACTGGCCGAACAGCAGGGACTTCGGCTGGCCGCCAATATCGTTGACTGCGAGCCTGATTCAGTTGTATGCGGCATACCGGTCGAAGCCCGGTTCGAGGGAGCGACGCCGGTGTTCGCCCCGGTTGCCACGCATTGACCGCGAGCGTAACGCCACTGCGA
Source organism: Mycobacterium sp. NGS48 (assembly GCF_059812585.1). NCBI lineage: Bacteria > Bacillati > Actinomycetota > Actinomycetes > Mycobacteriales > Mycobacteriaceae > Mycobacterium > Mycobacterium sp. NGS48. The sequence continues at coordinate 37,717 of NZ_JCALCY010000012.1, read as the reverse complement.
GATTTCGCTGATTCCTTCGCACTGGCGTTACGCTCGCGGGCCCAGGTCTACTTGATCAGCGGATCGCGGGGCATGCCGAGAATCCGCTCGGCGATCTGATTGCGGGTGACTTCGGACGTGCCGCCGGCGATGGCCATGCCGCGGGCACCCATCACCAGCCGGCTGACCAGCGCGCCTGGCCCATCACCTAGGGCGATTTCGGGCCCCAGCAGAGCTGCGGCGATGGCGCCGCCCTCGCCCATGTGCTCGGCCAGCGTGAGTTTGGTGATGTTGCCTTCGGGGCCGGGGCCTGCGCCTTCGATACTGCGGGCGGCGCGGCGCAGGTTCAGCAGCCGCAGTGCGTGTTCTTCGGCCAGGAAGGCGCCGACGCGAACGCTGGCCCCGGCCAAGCGATCTGCGTACTGCCCCGCCAGCTGCACCAACTGTCCGGCAAGGCCCGCATAGTACGAACCGCCGCCGCCGATGCTGACCCGCTCATTGCCCAACGTCGCGCGGGCTACGGTCCAGCCGGTGTTCGGCTCGCCGACGACGTCCTCGTCGGCGACAAACACGTCGTTGAAGAACACCTCGTTGAAATCCGAGCCGCCGGTGATCTGACGCAGCGGGCGGACCTCAACCCCGGGAGCCTTCATGTCGATGATCACCGTGGTGATGCCGGCGTGCTTGGACGCGTCGGGATCGGTGCGCACGGTGGCCAGGCCGCGACGGCAGTAGTGCGCGCCGCTGGTCCACACCTTCTGCCCGTTGATCTTCCAGCCGCCGTCGACGCGGGTGGCGCGGGTCTTGACCGCAGCCGCGTCCGACCCGGCATCGGGCTCGGAGAACAACTGACACCACACCTCGTCCTGGCGCAACGCCTTCTCGACGAATCTTTCGATCTGCGAAGGAGTTCCGTGCTGGATCAAGGTCAGGATGACCCAGCCGGTGATCGAGTAGTCCGGCCGCTTGATAGCCGCTGCGGTGAACTCCTCCTCGATCACCAGTTGCGCCACCGCATCCGCGGCGCGACCCCAAGGTTTGGGCCAATGCGGCATCACGTAGCCGGTGGCGATCAGCTTGTCGCGCTGCGCATCTGCGGCCAACGCAGCGATCTCGGCGGCGTCGGCACGGATCTGACCGCGCAGCTCTTCGGCTTCATCCGGCAGGTCCAGGCTGTTGGCCCGGGTAACACCGGCCGCGGTGCGATCGAAGACATCCTGCGCGGGTACGTCGCCGCCGAAAAGCGCGCGGGACGTCATCGCCCGGCGCAGATGCAGGTGCGCGTCATGCTCCCAGGTGAAACCGATTCCGCCGTGCACCTGAATGTTCAGTTCGGCGTTGCGCGCATAGGCCGGGAACGCCAGCGCCGCCGCGACCGCGGCGATCAACCGGAACTGCTCTTCGTCTTCGCCGGCCGCGCGGGAGGCATCCCACACCGCCGCCGTCGCCGACTCGGAACCCACCAGCATGTTCGCGCAGTGGTGCTTGACCGCTTGGAAAGTGGCGATGGTGCGGCCGAACTGCTGGCGCACCTTGGCGTAGTCGACCGCGGCGTCCAGGCAATCCGACGCCCCGCCGGCCGCCTCCGCCGCCAGCAGCGTCCGGGCCCGCGCCAGCAGCGATTCCCTTCCCGTCGACAGGATGTCGTCGTCGGTAACGCTGACGTTCTGCAGCTTGACCCGTCCCGAGCGCCGGGTGGGATCGAGGTTGTCGGGCACCTGGACCGATATGCCGTCGCGGCCGCGGTCCAGCACCAGCACGTCGTCGCCGACCGCGATCACCAACAGCTCGGCCAGCCCGGCGCCCAGCACGATTCCGGCGTCGCCGGTGGCGACTCCCCCGTCGACGGCGACCTCACCACCCAGTCCGATACCGGCGGTGACCGTGCCGTCGATCAGCCCCGGCAACAGCCGGCCCTTCTGCTCCGTGCTGCCTTCGTTGGCGATGACCGCTGAGGCGATGACGGTCGGCACGAACGGCCCGGGCGCCACTGCCCGGCCGAGTTCCTCGATCACCACCACCAATTCGGGCAATCCGTATCCCGAGCCGCCGTGCTCCTCGTCGATATGCAGGCCCAGCCAACCGAGTTCGACGAGGTCTTGCCAGAACGGCGGACGGGCCTCCTCGGGCGCATCGAGCAGCGACCGCGCCGCCCAACGGGCCTTCTGTGAGGTCAAAAACGCGCGGGCCACCTCGGCGAGTTCGCGATGGTCGTCGGTCAGTGCGATACCCATTCGAGGGCCCTCCTCGTCGTTGCAGGCGGTGCAAGAAGCGTACTCACAGGCGGTTTGACCGCGAAACAGAAGCCAGGGCTGTAGTCGAGGTCGCAATCACGACCGTGGCTTCTGTTTCGCGGGTTAATGGTTACGGCATCACTTCGGGGCGAAGCGCTGCCCGGCGTCCAGCCGCAGGCACTGGCCGTTGAGCATCGGGTTGTCGACGATGGCCGCGACCAGCTTGGCGTACTCATCGGGCCGGCCTAAGCGCTTCGGGAACGCCGCGTCTTTGGTCAGCGCGGTGGCGTACTCGTCCGGAATGCCCTTGGTCAGCCCGGTCGCGAACAGGCTCGGCGCGATCGCCAGCACCCGGATGCCCAGCGATCCGAGATCGCGCGCCATGGTCAGGCACATGCCCGCGATGCCCGCCTTGGCTGCGGTGTAGGCCACCTGCCCGATCTGGCCCTCGAACGCCGCGATCGACGCGGTGTTGACGATGACGCCGCGCTCTTCGTCCTCGGGTTCGTTTTTGCTCATGTGGCTCGCCGCCAACCGGCTGATGTTGAAGGTGGCGATGAGGTTGAGATCGATCACCGACTGAAAGGATTCGAGATCGTGCGGGCCGGACTTGGACATCGTCCGCTTGGCGATACCGCCGCCGGCCGTCGTCACGATCACGTGCAGACCGCCCAGCGCATCGACGGCGGTCTGCAACGTCTCTTCGGTGCCGGCAAAGTCGGTCACGTCCACCGGGTAGAACGTGCCGTTGATGGCGGTCGCGACGTCCTTGCCGTCCGAGCCTTCGCGGTCGAATACCGCGACGCTGGCCCCACGCTCGGCCAGCAGTTCGGCGGTGGCCCGTCCCATGCCCGAGGCGCCGCCGATGACGACCACCTTCTTGCCGTTGATCTCCATGCAAACCTCCGTGTTTGACAGCTCTTGTGTCCAGCACGTTATCGCGGCCGTGCGTGACGTTGTCGGCCAGGCGTGTAAAGCTGGGCTGTGCTGCTGATCGACGTGGCGGCCGCCTGGGTCGACGTGGGCGGCGCTTCTGCGCGGCGGGCCAAGATCACGCGGATCGCCGACCTGCTCATCCAGACAAAATCCGACCCGCAACCCGTCGCGATCGTGGTGTCCTGGCTTTCCGGCGAATTACCGCAGCGCCAGATCGGGGTGGGCTGGGCCAGCCTGCGTTCGCTGCCACCGGCCGCGACACACCCGAGTTTGACCGTGCGCGACGTCGACGCGGCGTTCTCGGCGATCGGCGCATTGTCCGGCACCGGCTCGCAGACCCGACGCGCAAAACACGTCGCCGCACTGTTCTCCGCCGCTACCGACACCGAGCAGTCGTTTCTGCGCCGACTGCTGACCGGTGAGCTGCGCCAAGGTGCACTGGCCGGAATCATGGTCGACGCGGTGGCGGCGGCGGGGCAGATCCCGGCGGCGGTGGTGCGCCGAGCCGCGATGCTGGGCGGGGATCTGCCCGCGGTAGCGGCGGCGGGCCTGGCCGGTGGCGCGGCCGCACTGGACGCGTTCACCCTGCAAGTGGGGCGGCCGGTCGGGCCGATGCTGGCCCAAACCGCGACCGGCGTCGGCCAAGCACTCGAAAAACTCGGTGGCACAGCTATTTTCGAGGCAAAGCTGGACGGCGCGCGAGTGCAGATCCACCGCGCCGGCGATCAGGTCACGGTCTACACCCGCAGTCTCGACGACATCACCGCCAGGCTCCCCGAGGTGGTCGAGGCGACGCTGGCGCTACCGGTCACCGACCTTATCGTCGACGGCGAGGCGATCGCACTGCGGCCGGACAACCGGCCGCAGCCCTTTCAGGTCACCGGGTCGCGCTTCGGCCGATCCGGCGATGTCGCGGCGGCCCGCGCCGCTGTGCCGCTGTCGGTGTTCTTCTTCGACGTGTTGCACTGCGACGGCGTCGACCTGCTCGACGCGCCGACCACCGACCGGTTGGCCGTCCTCGACGAGATCGCGCCTGCCCAAAACCAAGTCGATCGGCTGGTCACCGCCGCGCCGGCGGCCGCCGCCGACTTCCTGGCGGCGACGCTGGCCGCCGGCCACGAAGGGGTGATGGCCAAATCGTTGACGGCACCCTATGCGGCCGGCCGCCGCGGCGCAGGCTGGCTGAAGGTCAAGCCGGTGCACACCCTCGACCTGGTGGTGCTGGCCGTCGAATGGGGGTCGGGACGCCGCCGCGGCAAGCTGTCCAACATCCATCTCGGCGCGCGGGATCCGGCCGGCGGCTACGTGATGCTAGGCAAGACGTTCAAAGGCATGACCGACGCCATGCTGGACTGGCAGACCGCGCGGTTTACCGAACTGGCCGTCGGCGGCACAGACGGCTACCTGGTGCAATTGCACCCCGAGCAGGTGGTCGAGATCGCTTTCGACGGGCTGCAGCGCTCGTCGCGCTATCCCGGCGGCCTGGCGCTGCGGTTCGCCCGGGTGTTGCGCTACCGCCACGACAAGGGGCCGACCGACGCCGACACCATCGACACCGTGCGCGCCCTCTATGAGCAGCAGCACTAAGGCCGAACACTCGGCCGGAGGCACCGGGAAACAGCGCGTTTAGAGCAATCGACGCGCCGGTGACCAGATCCCCAGCAGAATGCGACTATGTAGGACGGCGAAACACCGGAAGGATTGCCCCCGGTGTCAGTAACGACCCCCGATTGAAAGGTCCAGGTGCTCACAGGCGAGAGGCAACCGGCCGCCGCGCGCGGTGCTGCCGTCACACCGCGCGAGCGGCGGCTCACCTTCATCCGACGCGCTGCAATCGCGGTATGGGCCGCCGTTGTGGTGTACCGGACGGTGACGGAGGGGCTCGCGTTCAACCGCGAACTGCTGCTGCTCTACATCGCCACCGGGCTGATCGCGGCAAGTATCGGTCGTCCCCGTCGGGCTTTTGCCGTCGTGCGCGACTGGCTGCCGTTCGCGCTTTTTCTGCTGCTGTATGACCTCAGCCGCCATGCGGCCACGTTCGTTGGGACGCCCACTCTTTGGCAGCCCCAAGTAGACGTGGACCGATGGATGTTCTTCGGGGTGGTGCCGACAGTGTGGCTGCAGGAACAGCTCAAGCTGGCCCAACCGCCGTGGTGGGAGGTGGTCATCAGCGCCGTCTACATGTCGTTTTTCATCCTGCCGTACGTGATCGCCGGGCTGTTGTGGCTGCGCAACCGAGACGACTGGGCAGCGTTCGCCCGCCGATTCATCGGGCTGTCGTTTGCCGCTCTGATCGTCTACGTGCTGGTGCCGTCGGCGCCGCCGTGGGCGGCCGCGCGCTGCACCGCCGACCAGATCGCCGACGGCCCATCCAACCCACGGTGCATGTTCCGAAGCCCCGCGGGGGTGCCCGACGGCGGGTTGCTGGGCCCCATGCGCACCAGCCACCACGGTGCCCACCCGTTTGTGGAACGGATCTCCAGCCGGGGCTGGGGCACGCTGCATTTGCACTCAGCGCGGGCCTTGCTCGACTCCGGGCAGGCCAGCGTGAACCTGGTGGCGGCCATCCCGTCGCTGCATGCCGCACTGTCGGCGATGATCGCGGTGTTTCTGTGGCGCCGCGTCCGGTCGTGGTGGCGTCCGCTGCTGGTGGCATACGTGCTGACGATGGCGTTCACGCTGGTGTATTCGGCCGAGCACTATGTGATCGACATCCTGCTGGGCTGGGCACTGGCCGCGATCGTATTGTGGGCGATCGGTCGTCTCGAGGCGCGCTGGCGGCGCCGACGCTCAGCTCGTGACGTCGTCGAGCCAGCCGGCGATCTTGGCGGCCGCCTCGCCGAAGAAGGTCTGATAGACCCGGTCGGCGACATAGCCGATATGGGGGGTGGCGACGACGGTGTCCAGCGAGCGCAGGGGGTGCCGGACCGGCAGCGGCTCGGCGTCGAAGACGTCGAGTCCGGCCCCGGCGAGCCGGTGGGAGCGCAACGCGTCGATCAGCGCCGTCTCGTCGACGATGGGTCCGCGCGAGGTGTTGACTAGCAGCGCGGTCGGTTTCATCAACGCCAGTTCGCCGGCGCCCACCAGACCGCGGCTGCGCTCGCTGAGCACCAGGTGGATGGTCAGCACGTCGGCGCGACGGAACAACTCCTCTTTGCCGACGTAGGTCGCCCCGGCGTGTTCGGCGGCGTCCGGCGTCAGGTTGGTGCTCCAGGCGATGACGTCCATACCGAATGCCGCGCCGACCCGCGCAACCCGGCTGCCGATCCGGCCCAGGCCCAGCACGCCCAACACAGTTCCGCCCAGTTGGCGACCGACTGAGGTCTGCCACCCGCCGCCGCGTACCGACACGGACTCGTCCACGATGCGGCGCGCGGCGGCAAGAATGAGCGCCCAGGTCAGCTCGACGGTGGATTCCAGGTATCCGCCGGTCGTGCTGACGTGGATGCCGCGCTCCGTGGCGGCCGCGACGTCGATGGCGGCGTTGAACGGACCGGTCGAGGCGATCATCTTCAGGTTCGGCAGCCGTTCGATGATGCTGCGCGGCAACGCGGTGCGCTCGCGCATCACGAACACCACGTCGAACGGGGCAAGCCGCTCAACCACGGCGTCGTGATCGGCCTGGTGATCGGTGAACACGGTGATGTCGGCGCGGGCGGCCACCTGCGACCAGTCGGCCATGCTCAGCGCGACGTTCTGGTAATCGTCGAGGATCGCGACCTTCATCGTGCCAATGTCGCATACCGCATCGCCGTTCCTTTAAGCGGAAAGTACAAATTGCCCCAACGCGGTCCGACGCTGACACACTGGCGGCGACACCGCGCACGGATGGGAGCCCCTTATGCCTGAGTACGACTACGAACGAATGAAGAAGGATGCCGAGCCCTTCATCAAGTTCGAGAAGGACGTCAAGAACCGGATCGCCTACATCACCTTCGACCGTCCCGATGCGCAGAACTCCACCACGCTTGGCATGCGGCAGAACTATGCCGACCTGATCCACAAATGCAATGTCGACGACGACGTCAAGGTTGTCGTGATCCGCGGCGAGGGAGAGGATTTCGGCAGCGGCGGCGACCTGCCCGAGCAGCGGGACATGCTGGAAAACCCCGGTATGCCACTGCTTCACGAGCTCGCGATCAACGACGACAACGTCAAGTACCCGCCGGGGGGCTCTTACCGCTATCTGTCCACCGTCACCGACTTCTACGCCAAGGCGCCGGCCGGCAACCGCCCGCTGCAGGAACTCCGCAAGATCAGCATCATCGAGGCCAAGGGCTACTGCTATGGCTGGCACTTCTATCAGGCCGGCGACGCCGACCTGGTCGTCTCCTCCGATGACGCCCTGTTCGGCCATCCGGCTTTTCGCTATGTGGGCTGGGGGCCGCGGCTGTGGTGGTGGGCGGAAACCATGGGTCTGCGGAAGTTTTCCGAAATGCTCTTCACCGGACGGCCTTTCAGTGCGAAGGAAATGTATGAGTGCGGGTTCATCAACAGCGTCGTGCCCCGCGAGAAGCTCGAAGAGGAAACGCTGAAGTATGCGATGGCCTGCTCGCGCTCTCGCCCCACGGACACGGTCGCGGTGCAGAAGACGTTCCTGGAGCTCTACAAGCAGCACAAAGGCGAGTACTTCGGCAGCCTGTTGACCGGCATGGTGGAAGGCATGCTGCCGCTGATTCAAAACGACCAGGACAACGAGGTCGACCTCACTGAGGGCACCTTCAACAAGGGCCTGAACAACGTCGTAAAGGACAACGACATGAATTTCCCGCCGGAGTGGCGGCTGAGTCGCTCGGGACGCAGCAAACCTTGATGGCGGGCGCGTGCATGTCGAGCTTTAGGGCGCGGTCCAGTGTTGGCCCGAGGCACCGCCTTCCGCGGGCTCGTTGACTCCGAATACGAAGGGCGCGAACACCACCTCGCGGCCGTCGGGATCACGGTAGGTGACCGCTCCGGTTGCCGCCCAGTACGGGTGCGACTCCACCGGCTGCATCCCCGCCGTCCGCAGGCGTTCCGTCGCTTCGCGTTGCGTCGCCGCGTCGGGAAAGTACAGGCACAGTTGCTCATGGTCGTCGACCGCGACAGGTTCGGTCGCTTCGACGATCTCGAAGGTGAGCGCCGACCCGGGTAGTCCGAATACCGCCCCGGTGCTGCCGTAGCTGTCGGCGAAGGTTGCCGATAACGGCAGCCCGACGAGGTCGCGGTAAAACTGGACGGTCGGTTCGAAATTGGCTGAGCGGCGCGCGATACGGATCGCGCCGATCGAGGCCAACTGGTGGGGCCAGGCCGAAGGTGGTTGTGGCTTCACGACGTTGACGCTATGACCTCAACTGCACTTCAGGTCAACTGCAGCGAGCCGAATTCCTCTACCGCGGCGAGCCTGCGATGACGGCATCGAGACTGCGGTGGCGGTCACGCCAAGTCGAAAAAGCACGCGCTGACCGCAGGCTCGATAGAGCCTGCCTCCTTTCACAGCTGTCCGCAGACGAACGCGGGTCCGCCTTTATGGTCTGGCCCACGCGTTTAGCGCAACCCTTGGATGCGGACCATGTTGCCGGCGGGATCACGGAGCGCGCAGTCGCGAACACCGTAGGGCTGCTCCGTCGGCTCCTGAACCACCTCGGCTTGGCCGTTTTTCAAGCCGGCCTGCAGCCGCTCGAAGGTGCCGTCGAGATCCTTGGTTGCCAAAAGCAGTGTGCCGTAGCTGCCCTTGGCCATCATCTCGGCGATGGTGCGACGCTCGTCGTCGGTGAGGCCGGGGGTGGCGGCCGGCGGGTACAGCACGATGGATGTGTCCTGCCCCGGTGGGCCAACCGTGATCCAGCGCATCGTGCCGCCTCCAACGTCAAGGCGAACCTCGAAGCCCAGAATGTCGCGGTAAAACGCCAGGGATTCTTCCGGGTCTTCGTGCGGGAGAAAGCTCGAGTGAATGGTGATGTCCATGGCGCTCACGCTAAGTGCAGGTTGGTGCTGGGCGCTTCTCGATTCCTGATCGGTTTGGTCACCTGCTTCTCCACGCATGACGGTAGCCCTGCCGTCGCACCGGCAGTCCGCTCCTGGTACGCACTGGGCGGCATCCCGACCAACTCGGTGAAGCGAGTACTGAAGGTGCCCAGCGAGGCGCAACCCACGGCGAAACAGACGTCGGTGACGCTCATGTCGCCACGGCGCAGCAGCGCCATGGCGCGCTCGATGCGCCGCGTCATCAGGTAGGAGTAGGGCGACTCGCCGTAGGCGATCTTGAATTGACGGGACAGGTGCCCGACCGACATGTTCACCCCACGGGCGAGCGCCTCGACGTCCAGCGCCTGCGCGTAGTCCCGGTCCATCCTGTCGCGGACGCGACGCAGCAGTTTGAAGTCGCGCAAGCGCTGCGGCGCCGGTCGGCTGGACACCTGCGAAATCGTGCCACGCCGCACGGGAGTTGCCCAGCATCGCCGGCGTGTCTGCTCGTCCCACGTGGTCAACTTGGGCGGCGGGACGGACGATCTGCGATAGCGCGCCGACTTGTCGCCGCCGGGACATCACGTTGTCGTCTTCGACACCCGCAGTGCCGCGATCGACTCCGTCGTGGCTGAGGGCGCCGACCTGCTGCGCAGTCCATTGGGGGGATACGCACCGCATCTCGGTACGCCGCTCCCGGGAAAGCGAGGTGGCGATCTATGAAGGCTAAAGAGTTCGACAAGCGGTTCGACGCCGGCGAGGACATGGCCGCCGCTTTGGATACCGCACGGGCGCGGCGGCCCGACGAGGAACACCGGCGCGTAAACGTCGACTTCCCAGCACGGATGGTCGCCGAACTCGACGCGAAGCCACCCGGCTCGGAGTCACTAACCAGTCACTCATCAAGGTCTGGATCGCCGAAAAACTCGACCACGGCGACCACAGCGCAGCCCGACCGAACCTGCGCTATCCGGCGTCTCGATTGTCTCGATAGTGATTGTTGGTGAGACACCCAGGGCCGCTTGACCATTCGCACCGAGAGATCGCTGGACGCGAGACAGGTCCGGATCACTCTTGCTTCTCAGCGCTGGCCGGCGCGGACAAACACCGCCGCCAGCGAATCGAGGGCGGCAGGCACTAACCGGTAGTACGCCCATTTGCCGCGCTGTGCTCGTTCCAGCAGACCGGCTTCCACCAGGACCTTGAGATGGTGTGACACCGTCGGCTGGGACAGTCCAACCGGGGCGGTCAAGTCGCACACACACGCCTCGGCGCCCTCATGGCCGGCGATCAGCGACACCAGTCGCAGCCGTGTCGGTTCGGCCAGCGCTTTGAGTACGGCGGCCAGCCGCTCTGCCGCCGCCGCGTCGAGCACCGCGCCGGTAATCGGGCTGCAACATGCGTTGAGATCGCTCACGAGCAGCGAGCCACCGCGCTCGGCTGAGGACGCCGTCGTCGCGGGCATGACCACAGTATGACAGACACATTGACAGACGTCGATGGATGGGGCACTCTTAGTCGCATAGACATCTGTCGATGGAAGGAGCATCAGAATGGCCGATACCGCGGACGGCGAGCTGCGCGACGAGGTCCGCGAACGCTACGGCGCTGCGGCCACCGCAATTACCAGCGGCGCCACCAACAGCGATGTGCTCACCGCAGCGAGCTGCTGCGGGTCGAGCGATTCGGTCGACGTCGGCACCATCTTCGGCGCGGGTCTCTACGACGCCGACGAGCACTCCCAGTTACCGGCCGAGGCCGTTGCGGCGAGCTTGGGTTGCGGTAACCCGACCGCGGTCGCCGAGTTGCACCCTGGCGAACGCGTACTCGACCTGGGCTCCGGCGGCGGGATCGACGTGCTGCTTTCGGCGCGCCGGGTGGGGCCGGAGGGGTTCGCTTATGGCGTCGATATGACCGACGAGATGCTCGCACTGGCCGAGGCGAACAAGACCAAGGCCGGCGCCACCAATGTCGAGTTCCACAAGGGCACCATCGAAGACATCCCGCTGCCCGATGGCGCTGTCGACGTGGTGATCTCCAACTGTGTGATCAACCTGTCGGCCGACAAGTCGGCGGTGCTCACCGAGATGTTCCGCGTGCTAGTTCCCGGTGGGCGGATTGGGATCTCCGATGTCGTCGCCGAAGACCACCTCAGCGCCGCTCAACGGGCCGAGCGCGGCTCCTACGTCGGTTGCATTGCCGGAGCGCTGTCCCAGCAGGAGTACCTCGACGGGCTGGCCGCAGCCGGATTCACCGATGCATCAGTCACATTCACCCACGAAGTCGCCGAAGGGATGCATGGCGCGATCATCCGTGCGACTAAGCCAGCCACATAGAGCTAAATCGCGCCACCACGCCGGAACCATACTTTACGTTGACCCTTCCCGCGCGAAGCGCCGAACTCGACCGCGAAGCCACCCGGCTCGGAATCACCCCAGTCACTCATCAAGGTCTGGATCGCCGAAAAACTCGACCACGGCGACCACACCGCAGCCTGACCGAATCCCAACGTGATCGGCGTGGCGCCGCACAGGGGATCAGTCCGGCCGTCGTGGCGAGGCCCGTTCCCACCAGTTGATGGTTTCACCGTCGGCGGTCATCCGATCGAGGACGTGCGCGATCATCTCGATGTGTGCGCCACCACCAGCAGACCAACAGGCCTGGTTGGCGAGTTCGCGCCACGCGTCTTCGGCCACACGAAACGGACCGAGTCGACGCGGCGGGGGCGGCTGCCACGTGTCGGGCGCCGCGCGCCGGTTGTCGTCCGAAATCGACCCCGCGAACAAAACCAGCTAATGCGATAAAAACCCGCCCTATGCAGGTAGAAGCTGGTTTTCACATTGTGGAGCTAAGGGGACTCGAACCCCTGACCCCCACACTGCCAGTGTGGTGCGCTACCAGCTGCGCCATAGCCCCATGGTGTGCCCATCGAAGCTACACCACCGCCAACTCGGCTTCAAAGTCGCTGATCACGCCGGTCAGGCCGGACAGTCACTGCTATGCAGTCCGTATGGCACGGCCTCGACCAGCGTGACCGACACCATGGCACCGCTGGGCACCCGATAGCTGCGCTGCTCGCCGCGGCGGGCGCCGGTGATCGCGGTCCCCAGCGGTGACTGGGCGGAGTAGATCTCCATATCGCCGTGCTCGGCGCCGCGAGCCCCGAGCAGGAATGTCTCGGTCTCGCCGGTGTCGTCGTAGCGGACGGTCAGCACCATGCCCGGCTCGGCAACCCCGTCGTCGGGCGGATCTTCGCCGACGACGGCATATTGCAGCAGATCGTGGATCTGCCGGACGCGCGCCCGGCGCGCGCGCCGTTCGTCCAGATCGAGCGTGTCGTCGACATGCGGCCCCAATAATGCGGCCAGCTCGGCCTCGAGCCGATCGCGGGTTTCCGGTGTCATCCACACACCTTCTGAACTGGACATGTAATGCCTCCTAGAAATCGGATAGTTAACGCGTGGGGTGGAACTGAAGGAATTGGATTCTTAACGCGTGGGATCGAACTCACGCAGGGCGACGGACTGCTTGCCGGTGGTGATCTGCTCGGTCAGCAACCGGCCGGTCACCGGGCCGTGGGTCATGCCCCACATGCCGTGCCCGCCGGCAACGTAGATCCCGTGGGTTACCTGCCCCACCAGCGGACGACCGTCGGGGCTCAGCGGACGTGGACCGACCCACACCTCACTGCGCTGCTCCCAGCAGACGCCGTCGAGGTAGGGGCGCGCCGCGTCGACGATGGCGTCGGCCCGCGCCTCGGACGCCGGCGCGTCGGGATCGCGCAGCTCCATCGTCCCGGTGACCCGCAGCTTCCCGTTCAACGGTGTACACGCCACCCGCGCATCGGGCAGGTGCACCGGGCAGGGAACCGGGCGTTCCACCGGCACCGTGAACGAATAACCGCGCCCGGCATACACCGGAACCCGCACCCAACGGCTCACCAACGGCGACAACCAAGCGCCGGCCGCGATCACCGCCACGTCGGCGCTGAGTACCGGACCGCTGCGGGTATGCACGACGACGCCGTCCCTGGCGGTCTCCACATCGGCGACCTCGGCGGTGTGCAGCGTCGCTCCTCGTTCGACGACCGAGCGGCCCAGCGCCTGTACGAACCGGCCGGGGTCGACGAAACGCTGGCCGTTGACGCGCACACCGGCGCCGGCCGCATCGGATGCCAGCGGCACCTGCTCGCGCAACGCCGCACCGGTCAGTTCCGTGGTGGAAACAGGCTGGCCGGCCTCTTGAAAGCGGCGCAATTCCGCCAACAGGTGTTCGGCGTCATGAGACGTCCGAAACAGCGCGGTCACCGGCGCATCGGTGATCGGCGCATCGACACCGTTGGAAACCAGTACGTCGTAGGCCTCGATGCACTCCTCGCTCAGCGCCAGGTTGGCCCGCACCGCCCGAGTCCATGACGCGCTGCGGCAGTTGGCCGCAAACCGCATCAAAAAACGCCACAGCGCCGGATCGGTGGACGGTGGAATGCGCACGGGGGCAGATGGCTTCAGCAGCGAACGCAAGGCGTATCGCAACGTGTGCGGCTCGTTGAGCGGCATGGTCAGTGCCGGTGCGATATATCCGGCGTTGCCCCACGAGGCGCCTGCGGCCACACCGAAACGATCGACGACCGTGACGTCCACACCGCGCTCTTGCAGAAACCAGGCCGTGGACAACCCGACGACGCCAGCGCCCACCACGACCGCCGACCGCGGACCTCCATCACCTATCACGTTATCCATGGTGGCGCGGATACCCGCTACCTGGTTTGCCGGAATCCGACAACGGCGTAGTCAGTGTTTGTCGGCTTCCGACACAACGGCCGGTTCATCGTCGCTGGAGGCCAGCTCGATCGTCATCGCCAGCCGCTTACCGGGGTCGTCCAGGCCGAGGTTGGTGACTTCCGCCATCCGGCGCAGCCGGTAACGCACGGTGTTTTCGTGCACGCCCAACCGCTCGCCGGCTTGCGCCAGGTCACCCTGCGCCGCCAGCCACGCCCGCAGCGTGGCCACGTACTGCGTTGCGTGTTCACGGTCGTGGCGGCGCAGTTCCGCCACCGGCCCACGTGCCGGTGCCCGTCCCGCGCCCGCCGCCGTGCGCAGCCGTTGCAGCAGGATCTCGTCCCAGGATTCGTCGTAGGCCGGTGGCGCGCCGTCCGGGCGTACCTCGTGCAGCGCCAGGCATTCGTCGGCCTCTTGGCGCGCGGCGGCCAGTTCGTCAGCCGACGCGACGGCGCTGATCCCGGCGACCACACTGGCCTGCGGCGGCAGCACCGCCTTTAAGTCGCTCACCCAGCGGCGCGCGTCGGCCGCCGATTCGCCCGGCAGCAGCGTGTACACCGTGCTGGCGGCCAGCGCGCTGCGACCGGGCCGCGACCAGCCGAAGCCAGTGGTGGCGCGTTCGAAGGCCTGCAACAGGGCGGCATGCGACTCGGACGGCAGATGCGCGTGCACCGCGATCACCCGCAGCGGCGCCTGCGGCAAGCCCAGCCGACTGGCTACTGTCACCGCGTCGGCGGTGCCCTCCAGCAACCCCGTCACCGACTGCGACTCCACCTGACGTTCCAGATCGGCGCTCGCGCGGGAGCGCAGCACATGCAGCGCGACGGTCCGCGCACCGTCGGTCAGCGCGGTCAGCCGGGCCGCGACAAGCGGCTCGGGGCAGGCCACCCAAACCGCACCGAGCAACTCCCGACCGACCCGTACCGCCACCACCATCCGGCCGGTCAATCCGTGCTCGTCGTCTGCGGCGACGAACAGCGGCTCGTCGGACGCCGCCAAATGCGCGTACACGCCGCGTCGTTCGAGCAGGGCGGCTAACCGATCCGGCATCTGGCGGGTCAGAATCGTTTCGGCGCGTGCCTGATCGGCGTGCTGCTGTTGCCGCGAATAGGCCAGCACCCGGGCCAGCCCGTCTTGGATGGTGACCGCGCCGCCGACCGCGTCAGCCAGGTTGTCGGCCAGCGCGAACAAATCGGTTGGGCCACGGCCTGATTCGGTCTCGCGACCTTCGAGCACCAAGCCGTAGACCACCGCGGCCAGTTCGCTCCAGGGCAATGCCTCGTCGATCACCATCACCGCGACCGCCTCCCCCTCGCCGACGAACGCGGTTTTGTCGTCGCCGCCACGGACCAGTACGGCCACGGCATGCGCCGACATCGCCCATCGCACAGCTTCTTTCACCGAGCCGGCACCGATGGCCAACAGCACGTCGCCGACGACGGCGCGACCGGCAACCGTCTCGTGCATCACCACGCTGCTCAATTCCGTCGATCGCGGCACCGAACAAAAGCGCAGCTGAACGCCATACGTGCCCAGCACGTTCAACAAACGGTCCAAAGTGACCATGACCGCAGCGTAACCGGGGGTCAGCCGGACGGGTGTGCGCTCACGCCGCGTCCGGTGCGCCCTCCAACCCCAGCACCGCCGGCGCCACCACCGGCCGGGTCTCCGGCGCCACCACCCAGCCGACCGCGGCGGCCAGCAAGATCACCCCGCTGACCACAAAACCCCACCCGAAACTTACCCGCTCGGCGATCTGACCGACCGCCACCGAACCCACAATCGCGCCCAGGTCGGCCATCATCTGAAACGTCGCCACCGCGGTGCCCGCCCGCGCCGTGCCGCCCAGAATGTCGGCGACTGCAGCCTGCTGCGGCGAGGTGAACATGCCCGAGGCCGCACCCGCCAGATACGCCGCGACCAAAAACAGCGACACCGACGTCGAGGCTCCGACCCACATGGTCGTCACCCCCGACACCGCAAGTCCGGCGATCAACAGGCCGCGCCGGCCGATCCGGTCGGACAGATAGCCGCTGGGCAGCACGGCGACAACATTGCCGATCGCAAACGTCGCCAGCGCCAAACCGGTCATCCGCGGACCGCGGCCCAATACCTCCGAGACGAACAACGGCACCAACGCGATCCGCAGCCCGAACACCGACCAGCCCGTCGCGAAATTCGACACCAGCGCAGAGCGGTAGGCGCGATGCCGCAACGCGGTCCGCAGCGTCACCGTTGGTTCGGTCTCATCGGCACGAGCGGCCAGCGTGGAACGGCGCAGGCTGGCGAACACCACTACCGCAGCCGCCAGCAGGGCCGCCCCGTAGATGAGGAACGGCGCGCTCAGCCCAAAGCCCGCAGTGAGACCACCCACCACCGGGCCGCCGACCGAGCCGGCCAGAAAGCCGGTGGAGAACAGGCCGGCGATCCGCCCCCGCGCGTCATCGGGACTGATCCGAATCATCAGTCCCAGTGCGGAGATGAAGAACATCGTCGACCCGATCCCGCCGAGCGCGCGGAACACCAGCAACTGCCAGTAGGACTGGGCAAAGGCGCACGCGCCGGTCGACACTGCGACGACCAGCAGGCCGGCGACGTAGATTCGCCGCTCCCCCAGCCGCTGCACCATCAGGCCGGTGACCGGCGCAAAAAACA
The DNA here is from genome assembly GCF_059812585.1 of Mycobacterium sp. NGS48. Taxonomy (NCBI): domain Bacteria; kingdom Bacillati; phylum Actinomycetota; class Actinomycetes; order Mycobacteriales; family Mycobacteriaceae; genus Mycobacterium; species Mycobacterium sp. NGS48. The sequence goes on along the minus strand of NZ_JCALCY010000012.1, from coordinate 21,192 downwards.
GCCGGGTCAGCGAGACGACGGTGATGACGAAGGTCGCCGCGCTGATGCTGACTCCGAAGGTGCGGGCGTAGGCGGGCAGCACCGGAGACACCACGCCGTAGCCGACGGCGATCATCACGTTCGCCGAAATCAGTGCCCACGCTTCCCGTGGCAGCGGCGTTTGAGCGCGCCGGGCAACGAGGGTCACCCGATGATTTTACCGACCACGTCCTGAGCCACCCGCTGAACCTCGGCTAAATGCTCCGCGCCCCGGAAGGATTCGGCGTAGATCTTATACACATCCTCGGTGCCCGACGGACGTGCAGCAAACCACGCGTTTTCGGTTGTCACCTTCAGGCCACCCAATGGAGCGTTGTTGCCAGGAGCGGCGGTTAACTTTGCTGTGATCTCTTCGCCGGCCAGTTCGGTGGCGCTTACCTCGTCTGCCGATAGTTTAGCTAACCTTGCTTTCTGCTGGCGGTCGGCGGGCGCGTCGACCCGCGCATAGGTCGGCGCACCGTATTTGCCGGCCAACTCCCGGTAGCGCTGCGACGGTGTCTCCTCGGTGACGGCCAGGATCTCGGCGGCCAGCAACGCAAGGATGATGCCGTCCTTGTCGGTGGTCCACACCGATCCGTCGCGGCGCAGAAACGACGCGCCCGCTGATTCTTCGCCGCCGAAACCGATCGTGGCCTCCAGTAGGCCGTCGACGAACCATTTGAAGCCCACCGGCACCTCGACCAGCCGCCGGCCGATGCCGTCCACCACCCGGTCGATGATCGACGAGCTGACCGCGGTCTTACCGACGGCGATGCTGGCCGCCCAGGCAGGTCGATGCGTGTAGAGGTAGTCGATGGCCACCGCCAGGTAGTGGTTGGGATTCAGCAACCCTTCGTCGGGAGTGACGATGCCGTGCCGGTCGGCGTCGGCGTCGTTGCCGGTGGCCAGGGCATAGTCGTCGCGGTTGGCGATCAGCCCAGCCATCGCATCCGGCGAGCTGCAATCCATCCGGATCTTGCCGTCGGTGTCGAGTGTCATGAACCGCCACGTCGCATCGACCAGCGGATTGACCACGGTCAGATCGAGGTTGTGCCGTTCGGCGATCACGCCCCAGTAGTCCACGCTGGCCCCGCCAAGCGGATCGGCCCCAATCCGCACCCCCGCCTTTCGGATGGCGTCGATGTTCACCACGCTGGGCAGATCGTCGACGTAGGCATCGAGGTAGTCGTGGCGCCAGGTGCTGCGCAGCGCGCGGGCCAACGGTGTCCGCTTCACCGCGGCACCGCCCTCGCGCAGAATCTCGTTGGCGCGCTTGGCGATTGCGTTGGTGACGTCGCTGTCGGCGGGGCCGCCGTGCGGCGGGTTGTACTTGAAGCCGCCGTCGCGGGGCGGGTTGTGCGACGGGGTGACAACGATCCCGTCGGCCAGCCCGTCGGCGCGGCCACGGTTGTAGTTGAGGATGGCGTGGCTGATGGCCGGGGTCGGCGTGTATCGATCGGCCGAGTCGATCATCGCAGTTACGTCGTTGGCGGCCAGCACCTCCAACGCCGACACCCAGGCCGGCTCGGAAAGAGCGTGGGTGTCGCGGCCGATGAACAGCGGGCCCGTCGTGCCCGCGGCGGCGCGGTACTCGACGATGGCCTGGGTGATGGCCAGGATGTGAGGTTCGTTGAACGCGCCGTCCAGTGCAGAGCCGCGGTGGCCCGACGTGCCGAAGCTCACCTGCTGCCCCACGTCATCCGGGTCGGGTTGCCGCGTGTAATACGCGGTGACCAGGTGAGGGAGATCGACAAGGTCTTCGGGCTCGGCCGGCTGACCGGCGCGTGGATTGGCCGCCATGACACCAATTCTGCCGATGCCCCGCATACGCTGCTGGGATGCCAGGTCGCGACTACCGGGAGTTGGCCGCTGTCTTCGTCGGAGGTGCGGTGGGCGCGGCGGCACGGGCGGGCCTGAACAGCCTGGCCGCGCCGGATCCGACGCGCTGGCCGTGGCAGACGTTCGTCGCCAACATCGTCGGCGCCTTTTTGGTCGGCTATTTCACCACCCGGCTGCTGGAGCGGCTGCCGCTGTCGAGCTACCGCCGTCCGCTGCTGGGCACCGGGCTGTGCGGCGGGCTGACCACCTTCTCCACCATGCAGGTCGAGACGCTGGGGATGATCGAACACCAGCAATACGGCTTGGCGGTCGGCTACACCGTCGCCAGCATCACCCTCGGCTTGCTGGCGGTGTACCTCGCGACCGCCGCGGTACGACGGGTGCGAGTGCGCTGATGCTCATCTGGGTTGGCGTGCTCGCCGCCGGGGGTGCCGGCTCGGTGCTGCGATTTGTGGTCGACGGCGCGGTGGCCCGCCGGGCGGCCCGGGCGTTTCCGTTGGGGACGCTGACCGTCAACATCAGCGGCGCCGCACTGCTGGGCTTCCTCGGCGGCCTCGCGTTGAGCAGACACGCCACGCTGCTCGTCGACACCGCGTTCATCGGTTCCTACACCACGTTTTCCACCTGGATGCTGGAAACCCAACGGCTCGGCGAAGAGCGCCAGATCTGGCCCGCCGCAGGCAATATCGTCGTCAGCATGGTGCTGGGCCTGGCCGCAGCGCTACTCGGCCAATGGATCGCGGGCCGGCTATGAACGACTCCTACCTGAAGCTGACGACTTACTTCGGCGAACGCCAGCGTGCCGCCAACGATGCGGCACAGCACGGATTCCTGGCCGATGCGATGCTCAACCTCTTCGGCGAACACGAAGTCGCGACCAGCGTGATGCTGCGCGGCATCGCCAGCTTCGGCCCGCGGCACGTGCTGCGCACCGACGCATCGCTGAGCCTGTCGGAGGACCCACCGGTGACGGTCGCCGCGGTCGATCTCGAGTCGAAGATCAGCGAACTGGTCGACGACGTGATCGCGATGACCGGCCGCGGCCTGATGACCCTGGAACGCGCCCAGTTGGTGCGCGCAGACGCGGCCTCCGACCCACACGACACCAGCAAGCTCACCGTCTATGTCGGACGCCAGGAGCGCATCGGCGGGCTGCCGGCCTACCGCACCGTGTGCGATCTGCTGCATCGGCATGGTTTCGCTGGTGCCGCAGTATTTCTCGGTGTCGACGGCACCGCGCACGGCGAGCGCTACCGCGCCCGGTTTTTCAGCCGCAACGTCAATGTTCCGCTGATGATCATCTCCATCGGAAGCGCAGCGCAGGTGTCGGCGGCGGCCGCCGAGCTCAGCGCCGTCATGCCCCATCCGCTGTTGACCGTCGAACGGGTGCGGTTGTGCAAACGCGACGGCCAGGCGTTGGCCCGGCCGCATCGTCTGCCGACGACCGACGAGCACGGGCGGGCGGTCTGGCAGAAGCTGATGGTGCACACCAGCGAGGCCACCGGACACGGCGGTCTGCCCATTCACCGCGCGCTGGTCCGCCGGCTGCTCGACTCGGGGATGGCCCGCGGTGCGACCGTGCTTCGTGGCATCTGGGGCTTCCACGGCGACCATGAACCCCACGGAGACAAGCTGTTTCAGCTGGTGCGACGGGTACCGGTGGTCACGATTATCGTGGACACCCCGGAGTGGATCGCGCGCAGCTTCGACATCGTCGACGAGCTGACCGTCGAGCACGGCATGGTCACCAGCGAGATGGTGCCGGCGGTGCTGTCGATCGACGAATCGGGTCGGCGCGGGGATACCCAGCTGGCGCGATTCGATTACTAGAGCAGCTTGGCCAGGACCGCGGCCTGGCTGCCGTCCAGCTCACGGGTGGCGGTCACCAGCGTGACCGTCCCGCGTTTGGTCAGCTTGCGCAGCTCGTCCAGCGCCTCGCTGCCGTGAAGCTCTTTTTTGTAGCGTTTGGCGAACTCGTCGAAACGCTCGGGCTTGTGGTCGTACCACTCACGTAGCTCTTTCGACGGCGCGACGTCCTTGTGCCAGGTGCCCACCCGCGGATCTTCCTTGCGGAATCCTCGCGGCCACACCCGATCTACCAGGATGCGTTGGCCATCATCGTCGCCGGGGTCGTCATAGACCCGAGCCACCTTGACTCGGCTTTTGGCCATAAGGCCAGGGTAGTCCTCGTCGCCGATCCGTTCAGCCGCACGGCGTTTAACCGCCGTCGCACCGGGGTATGCGCGGCGCTGAGCGGCTCACAGCCACCTAGCCGCATCCGGAATCTGCCTGACCTCTGGAGGTATCTGGCATGCCCGAGATGATTATTCAATCGCCCGATGACGTCGTCGGGTTCCTCAAAGCACAACACAACCTCATCGAGGACCTGTTCGACCAGGTGCTGTACGCATCGGACCCGCAGGCGCGCGAGAAGCCATTTCTGCAATTGCGCCAACTGCTGGCCGTCCACGAGACAGCCGAGGAAATGGTGGTGCATCCGCGGGTGCGCCGCGAGCTGGATACCGGCGACGTCATCGTCGATGCTCGACTCCAGGAAGAGCACGAGGCGAAGGAGCTGCTGTCAAAGATCGAGGGCATCGACATCACCTCGCAGCCCTTCATCGACGAGCTCACCAAGCTGCGCGACGCGGTGCTGGAGCACGCGGAGCTCGAGGAGAACCAGGAGTTCACGAAGCTTCAGCGCGAACTGGACGCCGACGAACTCAAGCGGCTGGGCACGGCGGTACGAGCAGCGGAGGCCATTGCGCCTACCCGTCCGCATGCCGGGGTGGAATCCGCGAAGTTGAACTTCGCCGTCGGTCCCTTCGCCTCGTTACTCGACCGCGCCCGCGACATCATCGAACACGGGATCGGCTAGGGAGGACTGATGAGCACTGCCGAACCGCCGAACGACGAAAAGGGTGCCCCGACACCCGAGGACCAAGCCGACGACGACAGCGTGGTGAAGCCGCCGTCCTATCCCGCCTATTCCACTCCTCCCCCGGAGGGATTACACACCGGCGAAGACGGTTAACCGGCTCCCGCTTGACTGTGGCTGGTCGCCGGGGCGATGCGCGCCATCCCGCGGAGGATCCACGGTGTGCGCTTGGCCATCATCGCCACGGCTCGGTCCGACCGGCGCATCCCCGATCGCGGGCCCGGTGTCGACGCGGAGACCAGCTTTGCCTCAGGCGATCCCGGCTGCGCGCCGTAGCGGTCGACCGCCAGCAGTTGCCAGGTGCCGGGCACGCCGCGCAACTCGACGTTGCCGCGGTCCTCGAAGCCGGTACCCGAGCCGACGACCAGGTCGCTGACGGTCCGAGAGACGAGGATTTCGCCGGCGCCGGCGCGGCCCAGGATGCGCGCCGCGATGTGGACCGCGATCCCCCCGATGTCGCTGTCCAGTAGTTCGCACTCACCAGTATGGATTCCTACGCGGATCTCGATGCCCAGTCTCTCGGCATCGTCGCGCACGGCCTCCGCACAACGGATGGCCTGCGTCGGGCCGTCGAAGGTGGCGAGGTGTCCGTCGCCGGTGCTCTTGACCACCGTGCCACCAAATCGTTCCGTCAGGTCAGACGTGATCTCGTCAAAGCGCTGAAGTACCGCACGCCACCGCTCGTCACCCGTCTCCGCGGCGCGCTGCGTCGACGCGACCATGTCGGTGAACAGCACGGTGCGCAGTGCGCGATGTGTCTGAGGCGGCGCTGCATGGCTTCCGGTAAGTAATTTCTCGATCTCGGCGGTGATCTTGTCCGGCTCGGTGAACCAGGGTGCGTGGTCCGTGCCTTCGACCTCGAGCATCCGTGCGCCGGGAATGTGGTCGGCGAGATATCGACCCAACTGCACTGGAACACAGGGGTCCTCGCTGGCATGGACGACGAGGGTCGGCACGGTGATCGTGGGCAGGATCGGCCGCACATCGATTCGGAATGACGATTCGAGCGTCGCTCGGGCCATTCCCGGACTCGCGCTCATGCGCTCCAACATTCCGAGTTGGCGTACCGAGCGGACGCCATGGATGACTGCCTTGAGTGCAGCACCGCTGCCCCATGCCGAGAGGACGGCCCGGCCGAATTCCTGTCCGCGGGCGATTTGCTGCGTCGATGGCGTGTATTCCTCACCCAGCTCAGGTAGGACACTCGCCCGCAATTCGGCCGGGTCACGCTCCACTTGGTCCCACCCGCCGACGGGGCCGACGTACGAGGACGTGCCAGTGAGAATCAGTGCCCGCGTTCGCTCCGGCCGTGTTGCCGCGAAGACGACGGTGGCCGGGCCGCCCTCGCTGACGCCGAGAAGCGCGGCTTTTTCGAAGTCTGCGGCGTCCATGACGGCTTCGATTTCTGCCGCTCGATCATCCAGCGTGCGAACCTTCGGAACCGGGTCCGACAGTCCGACCCCGGCCTTGTCGAACAACAGCACCCGACAAAATGTAGAGAGCCGCTCCATGAACGCTTCGAATTCGGGCATGGTCCAGAACAACTCGACATGGCTGACAAACGACCCCGCGAAGACCAAATCGACCGGTCCATCGCCGAATACCTGATACGCAAGGCTCAGATCGCCGCAGCTTGCATACGACGTTTCGGGCACGGCCTGAGCGTACCGATGCACGGTGCACCGGATTATGGCTTTAGCCAGCTTCAGTTGGCAGCGCCTCGCCGGTCCTGCCCGGGGTAGGGCGCAAAGCGCCCCAGAGCCCGACGGCGATGCCGATGACGGCACCGCCCAGACCGATGATCTGCTGGGAGCGCTTCATCTCGTGATGCACGCTCATCCCGCCGAGCAGGTCGGCGGCGTCGGCACCACCGGACGCCAGAAACCAGCCGCGAGTGTTCTTGCCGCGCAATGCTGCCGCCGCGAGCAGCCCGCCGATCAGCGCGTCGCGGTAGCCCATCGACCGCAGCAGCAGCCGCGCCGTCGGTGACGACTCTTCCGCCTCGGCGCCCCAGAGCCGGTTCGCACGAACCGGATCGACGAGAAACGACACGCCCGAAGCTAACCGGATGCTGCCTGCTGCCAGCGCAGCACGATCGATCGACATGTGCTCAGCGCGCTCCGCGTACCAGCCGGCCGGGACGTGCCCCGGTGTCGACGCCGTCGCGGCGGGTCACGGCGCCGTTGACGATCGTGGCGCTGTAGCCCGAGGCTCCCTGAACGAGCCGGTTGCCGCCGGCCGGCAGGTCGTAGGCCATCCGTGCGGGATGCAATGTCAGCGCATCCATGTCGATCACGTTGACGTCGGCCTTCTTTCCGACATCGATGACCCCGCGATCCGAAAGCCCGAAAAGCTGCGCGGTGTCGTGGGACTGCTTGCGGATGACGTACTCCAGTGGCAGCTTCTCGCCTCGGTGACGATCGCGTGCCCAATGCGTCAGCAAGAAGGTGGGATACGACGCGTCACAGATCATGCTGCAGTGCGCACCGCCGTCGGAAAGACCCGACACACCCGCGGGATGCAGCAGCATCTCACGGATCGCGTCATGGTTGCCGTAGAAGTAGTTGTAGAACGGCAGCATCAGCATCGCCGTTGCATCGGACTCGAGCATCAGGTCGTAGAGCGTGGCCAATGGGTCCTCGCCGCGCTCGGCCGCGATTTTCTCCACGGTGCGTTCGGCGGTCGGCTCGTAGTCGGGCGGGTTGCCCAGCGCATAGAGCCGACCAAGCGAGTATTGAGCGAGGGCAAACATGTTGTCGAACAACCGGTTTGGGTCGGGCGGCAGATCGTCCTCGGACAAGATGGCTGCCTTGACGGCCGGATCGGCGAGGCGCTGCGCCAGTTCCTCGCGGCTGCATTCGGCCTTCAGCCGGCGGAAGGTCGGACGGTGGGTGAACGCGTGATGTCCGGGAAAGCCGAACAGCATGCCGAACGGTCGCGCGGCGATCTGGGGGTACAGCCGACTGCCCGCCGCGTGAGCAGCCGCCGAGATGTCCAGCTGTTCGCGCCAGAGATCTGGGGCGGCGTCAACTTGGATCATGCCGAAGGAGATCGGCCGGTCGATCTCAGCGCCCAGCCGCTGCATCCACTCCAGCTCCTTCTTGGGCGCGATGATGTCCTCGCCCGCTACGCCCTGAGGAGCCAGCTCGAAGACAGCCTGCCCGCCGGCCGCCATGGCCCGGCCGAGCCCGAACAGCTCGTCCTCGGCGGCATAGGTTCCAGGAACCGGCTCGCCGTCGATGGCCCGGTGGCCGAGGGTGCGCGAGGTCGAGAAGCCCAGCGCGCCGGCCTCGACGGCTTCCTGCACGAGTCGCGCCATCGCCGCAATGTCTTCCGGTGAAGCCGGTTCGTTGCGGGCGCCGCGCTCCCCCATCGCGTAGGCGCGGACCGAGCCGTGGGCTACCTGGCTTCCCACATCGACAGCGAACTCGTGGCTTTCGACGACGTCGAGGTATTCGGGGTAGCTTTCCCAGCCCCACGTGATGCCCTCGGTGAGAGCGGCACCGGGAATGTCCTCCACACCCTCCATGAGGCCAATCAGCCAATCTTCTTGGCCCGGCCGCACCGGCGCGAAGCCGACACCGCAGTTGCCCATCACCACCGTGGTGACACCGTGGGTGCTGGACGGCTCCAGCAAGGCATCCCAGCTGACCTGACCGTCGTAGTGGGTGTGGATGTCGACGAATCCCGGCGCGACGATCTTTCCGGTTGCGTCGATCGTCTCGGCCGCCTCGCCGTCCAGCGGCTGATCGTTGGGTCCGCGGCGACGAACCTCCACGATTTTGCCGTCTTTGACGGCGATATCGGCGTTGAATCGGTCCGCACCGGTACCGTCAACGACGGTGCCGCCAAGAATCTTGAGGTCGAACACGATTACTCCTTATCTGCCCCCGCCAGCCGCTACAGTGAGCCAATGTAACACCGTTACAGAGGCGAGGGGAGCCTTTCGATGACGACCGAAACTGCGCGTCAAGTCCGTCAGGAAGACGCGATCGGCACGCCGCCGCAACGCCCCACCCTGGTTCCGGCGGAGCGCTACTACTCCCCGGCGTTCGCCCAGCTCGAGGTGGAACGGATGTGGCCGAAGGTGTGGCAGCTCGCCTGCACGGTCGACCATGTCGCCGAGCCCGGCGATTACTTCGAATACCGTTGCGGGCCCTACTCGATACTGATCGTTCGCGGCGACGACGGAGCCCTGCGTGCGTTCCAGAACGTGTGCCGGCACCGAGGCAACTCGCTATGCGCGGGCTCCGGTTCGGACCTGCGTGAACTGCGATGCGGTTACCACGGTTGGACCTGGGACCTTTGCGGCGTTCTCAAGCGGGTCCCCAACCGCAAGGGGTTCGGCGCGTTAGCTATGGCGGAGTTGCCCTTGCTTGCAGCCCGCGTCGAGGTGTGGGAGCGACTGGTCTTCGTCAACCTCGACCGCGACGCGATGCCGTTGGCCGACTTCCTAGAGGCGGTGCCGGACGACATCGCCTGGTGCGGACTCGGCGACTTCCGCTGCTACGCGACGACGGCCATCGAAGTCGCGGCAAACTGGAAGACGATCGCCGACGGCTTCAGCGAGACCTATCACATCCAGACGTTGCATCCCGAGTTGCACCGGTGCGTGGACGACGTCCATGCGCCGCAGGTGATCTGGGGACACACCGGTAAGTCCGAGCAGCTCTACGGAGTGCCGAGCCCGCACATCAAACAAGCGCCCAGCGACGACGAAATTTGGGACGCCTATGTCGATACCCAGGGAGCATTGATGGGTGTTGGCGAGGGCACCCCTTTCCCGCACGGTGATCGCCAATCCGGGCAGTCGGTTGCAGACGTGATCGCCGATCGCACAAGAGCTTTCGCCGCTGAGCGGGGTGTCGATCTCAGCTGGGCCAGCACCGATCAGATGATGCGGCTGCACCAGTACAACATCTTCCCGAACATGTCCCTGCTGACCAACGCCGATCATCTGACCGTCCTGGCCGCACGGCCGGGGCCTGACCCCGACCATGGCGAGTTGGTGATGGTGTTGTTCACCCGGATGCCGCCCGGTGCGCCGCGCTGCAAGCCCGCCGACGTGCGGATGCCGGCCGAGGAGGCGCATCCCGGGCTGGTGATGTCCCAAGACCTCACGGTGTTACCCGGACTGCAGCGTGGTCTGCACCAACCCGGATACACCCATCTGGTGTTGTCCAATGAGGAACGGCGGGTGATCAACATGCATCGCAACCTCGAACGTTATCTGGAGCTCCCCGAATCGGATTGCGTAAGCGGAGGTGAAACAGCTTGACCGCCAAGGGCGAACAGGCCGTGAGCGCCGAGGTGATCCTGGACGCTGCGGCCCGACTGATCGAACTCCACGGGGTGGAGGCATTCACGATGCGCGGCCTCGCCGAGCAACTCGGGGTGGCCGTCACCTCGATATACTGGCACATCGGGGGTCGCGACAAACTCTTCGACAACCTGGTCGACCGATTGCTTCGCCAGATGGCCAATCTGCCCACCGAGGGTGATACGGCGGTCGATCGCATTGCCTCACTTGCCCGCTCGCAACGTAGGGCGCTGATCGACCAACAGCATCTGCTGGCCATCGCGCATGAACGCGACCAGACGCCGCGGTTGTTCCTGCCGATTCAGCAGACGTTGGCGGCGCAACTCGCGGAATTGGGTGTCACCGGCACCGAGGCTGCGCTGGTCTTGCGGGCGGTGCAGGTTCACGTCATATCGTCGGCGGTGATGCAGTTCTCGGCCGTTCGGGGCGCCAAGCACGACGAGGAGGACCCGTCACTGTGGGACGACGACTGGGCGGACCGGGCGCTTGTCGAAGCGCTGCAGTCCCCCACCGACTATGACGCCGTTTTCGAATACGGACTCCAGGCACTGCTGGCGCCATTGCGCGCTTAGATGACCGGTGGGACCGGGGCGTGCAGCACACCGCATACGGTTCGGAGCAACTCAGACTCCTGCACGGTGACCGTCCTGTCGGCCATGACCGTCGTCACGACCGCGGCCACAACGGTGGCCTTGTCGCTGCCTTCCAATCCGTCGATCACCGGCCACACTTGTTCGAGCGCGAAGACCCCGTCGACTGGCAGGAACGGGATGCGGGCTTGCGGATATGCGACGGAGATGCCCGCCTGGAAGGCCGCTGCCGCCGCCCGCGGATCGCTGTTACCGGATTTCGCCAGCAGCGCGATCAGACAAGCGACGGCGTTTTGCGCGCTGGCCAGGTTCTGACGCCTGCTCTTCCACGGTGATCCCGACGTCAAAGCCTCGTGCAAGCCGACGAAAACCAGTGTGCCCAAACAGTATTCGAAGACGTCGAGCTGCCCGTCGGCATTGATCAGCTGCCCCAGAACCGATGTCATCAGTCGCGCGTCCGCCGCTGGCCGCCCGCGCAACGCAGGGAATGCCATGGACGCGACGGGCAGCCGCAGGTTCGGGTCGAGGCGCACCAACTCCGCGCCGCATCGCCATGCCTCGTCGGCCATCTGCTTGCCGTGATTGCGGGCGACGATGTCGTACTGGGCCTGCCGGACGTTGGGTTTGCGGTCGAAGATCAAACCGTAGATCAGCGGGACCGCGGTGGCCGGGTTGTGCGCAAGGTCGGCCAGATTATCTGGGATCGCCTTGCGGATGCGCACACCTTCCTGGTGCGATGCTGCGGTCGGGTTGCCAACGGCCGCTGCATATTCGCGGGCATCGGGGCGGCGGGGGGCAGCTTGCGCCACTGGCGCGTCCGCGAACCCCATCCGGGCGTCCTCTGCCAACCCGTCCGGCGGCTGTTGGGACCAGCGCTGCCGCAATTGGTCGAGGTTGTCCGGCGTGAAGTCGGGCTCGATGGCCTGGATGCGCTTGAGGAGCGGCGGGTGAGTTGCATACAGCGAGGAAAAGTTCATGCCCGGGCCAAACAGCATGTGGCTGACGTTTTCGGTCTTGGGGCTGGCCAGCTTTGAGCCGGCCTGCAGCCCACCAATTTTCTTCAGCGCACCCGCCAGTCCGCTGGGCTGCCGCGTGTATTGGACGGCCGAGGCGTCGGCCAGATACTCCCGCTGACGTGAGACGGCTGCTTTGATCAGCCGCGCGAAAAAGACTCCGATCCAGCCGGCCGCCAGAATGACCAGGCCCACCGCCCACAACGGGAGACCGCCGTCGCGGTCCCGGTTGCGCCCGTTGCCCGAGTACAGCAGCACCCGACCGATCACCGCCAACGCGGTGATCCCGGCCAGCACGCCAATCAGTCTGAGACTCAACCGCATATCGCCGTTGACGACGTGGCTGAACTCGTGAGCGATCACGCCCTGCAGTTCGTCACGGTTGAGCCGGTCGAGTGAGCCCTGGGTGACGCACACGGCGGCGTCTGCCGGGGTGTATCCCGCGGCGAACGCATTGATTCCCTGCTCCTGCGGTAGGTAATAGAGCACCGGCACCGGAGTGCTCGACGCGATGGCGATTTCTTCGACGATGTTGCGGTACCGCTTGAGCTGTGGATCTGTCGGCATGTCCGGTACGCGCACCCCGCCAAGGCTCTCGGCAACCTTGGTCCCGCCACCGTGGCGCAGCATCAGCGTCTTGACAACCGACACCGTGCCAATCATCAGCAGCACCGGGATACTGATGATCACCACCATCGCAATCAACTGTCCGGGCGATATCGGCTCGTCGGCTCCAGACAGCACGAATGCCATGACTGCGGCATCCACCACCGCCGTGATCCCGAATACGGCCAGGATGAACAGGAACACCATTCTTTTCGACGCCGCGCGTACCTGCCGCTGGCGCTCGAAGAAATCCACGAATCAGAACTGGACGCGCGGGACTTCCCGCGTCTCCGGACCCGCCTCCAGCGGTGCCGCCGCGGTGAAGCCGAACATGCCCGCGAAGATGGCAGCCGGGAAGACTTCGCGCTTGTTGTTATAGGTCAGGACCGAGTCGTTGTAGGCCTGACGGGCGAACGCAACACGGTTTTCCGTCGACGTCAGCTCTTCGGAAAGCTGCATCATGTTCTGGTTGGCCTTGAGGTCTGGGTATGACTCGCTCAGCGCAAACAGCCGTCCGAGAGCTCCGGTCAGCGCGCCTTCCGACTCTGCCAACTTGCCCATGGCGTTGGGGTCTCCCGGGTTGGCGGTGGCAGCCGCTTGTGCGCTGATTGCGGAGTTGCGTGCCTGGATGACCGCTTCGAGGGTGCCGCGCTCGTGGGCCAGGTAAGCCTTGGCCGTTTCGACGAGGTTGGGGATCAGGTCGTGACGCCTGGTCAGCTGAACGTCGATCTGCGCGAAAGCGTTCTTGTAGGCGTTGCGCGAACGGACGAGCCCGTTGTAGACGCTCAGCGCAACCACCACGAGGATTGCCAGGATTACGCCGATGACGATCAGGGTGATGACCACTTACTCCACCTTTGCTGTTGACGGAACCGTCTGACACATGCTCCCACAGCCACCACTGGAGGGCCTTGACTTCGATCGCCGGCGTCGGCACCAGGACATATGCTCGCCTGCATGAGCAAGCTCGCCGCGAATGCGCCCGTCCTGGTGCGCGCCGACGGCCCGGTGGCGCGCCTGACCCTCAACCGGCCGGAAAAACGTAACGCCCTCAGCCTCCAGGTGATGGAGGACCTGATCGACACGTTGCGCCGACTCAGCGCGAAACCTGACGTGCAGGTGATCGTCATCGATGCCGTCGGTCCGGCGTTCTCGGCGGGTCACGACTTGAACGAGATGATCGGTCGCGACGTTTCGTTCTACCAGCGGCTGTTCGACGTCTGCACCGAGCTCATGGAAACCATCCACCGCCTCCCCCAACCGGTGATCGCAAAGGTCGAGGGTTTGGCTACCGCGGCGGGCTGTCAGCTCGTCGCGGCCTGCGACCTCGTCGTGGCTGCCCACGGCGCCGGTTTCGCTACTCCCGGAGTCAAGATCGGGTTGTTCTGTTCGACTCCGATGGTGCCGCTCTCACGTGCGATCGGCAGGAAGCGGGCGCTGGAGATGCTGCTTACCGGCCAGCCGATTACCGCGTTGACCGCGCTCGAGTGGGGTTTGGTGAACCGCGTCGTTCCGGCGGAATCGCTCGAAGAGGAGCTCGGTTCCCTCGTCGACGCCATCGTGGCGTCCAGCCCACTGACGGTAGGGCTTGGCAAAGAAGCCTTTTACGCGCAGGTCGAGCTCGACGAACACCGCGCCTACGACTTGACGAAGGCGGTCATGGCGATGAACGCCGGCGCCGACGACGCCCAAGAGGGCATGGGTGCGTTCCTCGAGAAACGTGTACCGGCCTGGCGCCGGCGTTAGCCGGCTTTATCGCGGTGCGTCGGTTCTGGTCTGCGCCAGTAGCAGATCGTTAACGCTTCATGCTCGCTTCGGTCACGAACACCGGGCAGCAATGCAATTGCGGCAAGGCAGTGATTGGATCGGCTCAGTGGTCCACACAGGCGAGGGCCCGGAGGTCACGGTATATGGGTTTGCTCGGACCAATAGCTCTGATTGTCCTATTCGTCGTGGTCGCCGTCGCTGCCGCGACAGGCGGATTCGTCGCGTCGGCTGCAGCGCAGAGGAATAAGCGACGGGCGCGCGGGTTCTTGATTCTGGGTTTCTTCTGCGGGTTCGTGGCAGGCGCGGTGATGCGCCGGCGTCGTGACCTAAACATGTTGCGACTCGTTTCTCGATACGCTGACTTCCGTCCACTGGCAGCGGTGACGACCACTGGCATTAACCGCCTGGCGTCTCCTGCTGGCCGCCGGGTGCGCCGAATCGGGCGTGCACTGAGCGAAACTCGGCTTAGTCTGAGTAGGGAAACCGCCTGATAAGGACAAGTCCCCATGGACATCGATGACGAGTCCCTTACCACGCTGGAGGACCTCAGGGGCGATCTGGCGCTTCGATACAAGTGGGCACCGAGTAGCGGCGCCTCGGTCGACACCGCGGTCGTCGAAGCAGACTTGGCGGCCCTCGACCGTGACGGCTTCGTCATCTGGGAAAACCTGCTAAGTGCCGAGGAGTGCCGGCAGATTCGCGACGTGGTACGGCCGTGGCTGGGGCACACCGGGCGCAACTCCTTCGAGGGCCGACACACCCAGCGCATCTACAGCCTGCTGACCAGGACGCGGTTATCCGATCGGATTGCCGACCATCCGCGGGTACTGGCGGTGTTGGACCGGTTGCTGATGCCCAACTACCTGCTTTCGACGTTGCAGGCCATCAACATTCAGCCCGGAGAGTCCGCGCAGTTGGCTCACCACGACGACGGCTTCTACCCCGTTCCGCGCCCCCGAGAACCGTTGGCAGCCGCGACGATCTGGGCGATCGACGACTTCACCGCCGACAACGGCGCCACCGTCGTCTTCCCCGGCAGCCACCGCTGGGGCAAACGGCGACCGGGCGCCGACGATCGCTCGGAAACAGTGGTGATGCCGGCCGGCTCATGCGTCTTCTTCGTCGGCACCCTGTGGCATGGCGGCGGAGCCAACACCTCCACCGGTGATCGTCTTGCCGTCACCGCCCAGTACTGCCAACCGTGGTTGCGACCGATGGAGGCCTTCACCCTGTCGGTGTCGCGCGAGCTCGCCCGGACGGTCTCCGACGACATTCGGCGGATGCTCGGCTACAGCATTCACCCGCCGTTCATCGGCGCGGTCGACGGTTTGCACCCGCAGCGGCTGTTAGACCAGCCGTCGAACTCAGTCAGCCCCCCTAAGTCCTGATATGAACCGCTGCACGCTCTGTGCTAGCGATCGCGGGACATGGTCAGGATCCATCAGCTCGGTCTCCGCCAGCGGGCTCGCTTCATCGGCGACCGTCTGCTCGGTAACCGGCCGCAACGTCCTGCCCTGTCCTCGAAGTGACTCGATGGCCTTGAGGAACGATCCGTACTGACGCAGCGCGCTTTCGAACTCGTCGACGGACGCGCCGAGGTGTTCCGAGACCAATTCATTTCGCACGGACGTGACCTGGCGGCGGACGTCATCGTGTTCGGAGCTGCGTGGATCGGCTTCGATGGCTACATCGCACTCGCTGTCAAACCCCATCGAGCGGTTGTTGAGATTCGATGATCCGATGCGCAGCAGACGATCGTCGATCGCCATGACCTTCGAGTGGACGTAGATCGGGGTGCCGTTGTCGGTCACCGGATAGTAGACACCCAACCGATGATGATCGTCGGCAGCCCAAAGCACTTGAATGAGCCGTTGGCGTGCGCCGTCCATCGTTTCCCGCTCCAGGGGGTTGTTGCCGCTTCGCGGGAGGACGATGACGATCTCCGGACCTTCTTCTTCCGTTAGCCGCGCGCTCAGCGCCTCCGCGATGCGCCGGGCTGCCAGATATTGGTTCTCCAGATAGATGGTGTGGCGCGCTGCCGCAATGGCCGCGAGATTGAGCGCCTCCACCTCCCGCACCTCGCGGCGGCTCTCCAATTCGGGGAGGGTGCGCGCGATTCCAACGTCGACGTTGCGCAGCGTGGGTTCCAGTTTGGTGGGCCAGGCGCTGTGCTTAGCGTCAACCGGCGCCAGCGATTGGTCAGTCGCGGACTGCCACCGCGCCCGCGCTTGCTCACCGAGTGCGCGCGCGGCCGCGCCGTCAACTGCTGCCATGACGTCGTGGCGCGGCCCATAGCTACGTCCCAGCGTCCGACGGCGGCGACTCTCATGTGGATGCGCGCGAGTGTCCCATCGGTCGATCGTGAGGTCGACGCCGCCACAAAACGCCACGGCATCGTCGACCACCACAATCTTTTGGTGATGGACAGAGCCGATTGGGCGGGCGCCGTCGATGGCGAAGCGGATTCGCTTGCTGCTGATCTGGTTGACCACCGCCACGGGGGTGAGCCCGAACCAGATGCCGTCGAACGCCGGGAGCAGGCGCAGATTGGATTTTAGGAGGTAGACCTCGAGAGAGGGTCGTTTCCACAGCATCCAATAGAGAAAGGCGCCTAGCTGGTTGGGACCGGGAAGGGTCTTGTCGCCTCGTTCGAATGTCATCCTGGCGTCCAAATCCCAAGCGATCAGCATGATCCGATGCCGAGCGCGCAACATCGCCGCCTTGACATGCTTGAAGTAATCGGCCGCATCGATGATGCCGGCGAACCGATCGGCCCGCGCAGTGCCCCAGCATGTCTGACCGGGAATCAACAGTCGATCCTCGCGCACGCTCAATCCCTCAACGACGTTGACGGCTCACGGCGGACATAGTGCCGTGTTTACCATGCTCAGATTAAGGCAGTCGGCGTACAGCTCTGTTGGAAAGCGCAGTTACTTGAGGCAGCTGCCAGCATCAATCGGCAGCGTGACACCCGTGATGTAGCGAGATTCGTCGGACGCGAGGAACAGCACGACGTTGCTGATGTCCTCCGCCTCCACCCAGGGGATCGGCAGCGTGTGGAACATTTGACAAAAGGGGGCCAGATCGTCGGGACCGGGATTCTTCAGGTCGGGGCGGACCATTTTGTAGAGGCCCTCGTTCAGCACCATCGGAGTGTTCACGAACGTGGGATGCACCGAGTTGACCCGGATCATGTGCTGACCCAATTCGACCGCGAACGTCCGCATGAGACCCACCACACCGTGTTTGGCGGCCACGTAATGGCCGAGACGCGGAAAGGTATATGCCTTGAACCCGTTGACCGAGCTCGTCAGCACAATCGAGCCACCGCGGCCGCCCGCGACTATGTGGGGCACACCAGCTTTCACGGTCTTCCATACACCGGACAGGTTCACATCGATCATGTCCTGCCAGTCTCTTTCGCTGACTTTGTCGAGTGTGTCGCCGTCGTCGCTGCCGGCGTTGCTGATGCCGGCATTGCCCACAATGATGTCCAGCCGGCCCAGCTGCTCCACCGCGCTGTCGACGGCGGCTTTGAGGGCCTCATAATCACGCACGTCAATTTCGGCGGTGACAATGCGACGGTTGTGGCCCCGCACCAGATCCGCGGTCCTGGCCAGATCTTCCGGGGTGGACGGCGGGTTCAAGAATCCTTCGATCGGCTTGCAGATGTCGATGGCAATGATGTCCGCACCCTCTTGCGCCAATCGCACCGCATGCGCACGACCTTGACCGCGCGCCGCACCGGTGATGAACGCGACCTTGCCATCGACTCGCCCAGCCATAATTGGTCTAATTCTTCCTTCTGGCAGCTAGGTTTCTGCCGCGAACGCCAATATTGCCTTTCCGCGGTCAATGAGATTGCAGCGTCGAGCAGGTTTGAAATCCCTGAGTTTGGATACGCCAAAAGGTGGTCCAGCAATTAGCCACCACTTTTCGAGCACAGGAACATAGCGAAGGAGTCTGACGTGATGTTCTCCAAGGTCGCCATGAAGGCGACGGCAGCTGCGGCCGGCATTGTGACGGCCGGAGTACTAACGGCGACGCCGGCGTTCGCCGACCCGGAAGTCGTACAGTTTGGCCAATCGGCAGAGGTTGCCAGCCCAAGTGGTGTCATCGACTACACCGTGGGCGACTTGCAACCCAGCGGTCACAACGACGGCATCTGGTATTCCGATGTCACGGCCAAAGGTGTTAGCGGATCCCCGACCCCGGTCATCGCCGACTTCAATGCGCGTGCCGTCAACAGCTCGACCTACGCGGTAATGAAGGGCAACGAGGTGGACGGCCTTCCCAACCAGCCGATCGCCCCGGGCTCCCAAAGCACCGGGAAGCTTTACTTCGACGTTCGCGGGGGCACTGCACCGGACAGCGTTGTCTACCGGGACGCGGCCGGCGTCGACAAGGTCGTCTGGAAGAGCTAACTCTTTCAAACTGACTCTGTCGCTGCCGACGGCGAAGCCCTATGGGTTGGCGGCACTGGTGGCCGCCAGCCGTTCTTGGCCAGCCCGATGACGACTGGGTTGTCGGGGTATGCGTTGAAACGCACCGTAAGAACTAGTGAGTTGCTGTCAAGTGCTGCAGCGCTCTCCGCATTGGACCCGGTCCAAGTGTCGCCTTGCCGGTGCAGATCCCAACCGGGGCGACCCGCTCCGCCCACATGCATGCAATCCGGACCACACGGACTGATGGGCCAGGTCGTTGTGCTCCCTTCCTGTCTGTCAGTCGGCCCCGCATCGAGCATGGTTGCGGTGTAGTCTCCGGCCAGCAGTTCTGCCGATGCGGGGCCGGCCCATCCGATCGCAGCGCCTGAAAGCACCGCGACAACTGCCAGTCCCCGAGTAATCGTCCTCATCTTGTTCCCCTTTCGTAGATGCGCCTTGGCGTTGTGCGACCGGCGATTTCGTGGAGTGCTGTGCCGATGCGCCATCAACTTCGTCGGCCTTTCCCCTCCGCGCAAAAGTGGCTAATCGCAGACGCTAAGCCGTTGGTGGGATACCGGATACAGGGATTTCCCTTGTATTCGGTCGGCCTCGTTGCAGCGTTTTCAGGCATGGCCGTTCCCGGTTCTCTGCTTTGCGCCATCATGCTGGCTGATTACAAGCGTCGCATCTGAGAGACAGCCGTCATGGACGCCACTCGGGACATATGCGCCCAGATAGGCGCAATGGGCTTCATTTAAGAAGTCGGGCAGTTTAATGTTTTGTTGTCGTCGTTAACCGACTGCTGGGAGGCGACATGAGCTATCGGACAATTATTGTCGGGACGGACGGCTCGGCGTCGTCGTTCCGCGCAGTCGAACGCGCAGGCATGGTCGCGGCGCAAGATAATGCAAAGCTGATTATCGCGAGCGCCCATCTCTCGACTGCGGAGAAGGGCGGCTGGTCGCGACCACCTGCGCCCGATCGTGTAACTGACCCCCGCGCCTCCGACAGTCTTGGGGACGCAGGATACAAGATGCATGGCAGTGCCCCGGTGTATGCGATCCTTCAGGACGCCCGCGAACGGGCGAAGGCCGCCGGCGCCAAGGACATCGAAGAGCGGGCGATCGTCGGTGCGGCAGTCGACGCGCTCGTGAAATTGGTCGAGGAGGTCAAGGCGGACCTGCTCGTCGTCGGCGACGTGGGACTGGACACGGTCGCCGGGCGGCTACTGGGCTCAGTGCCCGCCACCGTGGCCCGCAGAACCAAAGTTGACATCTTGATCGTCCATACCGCCGGATAGGCATGAGTGGACGTCTTCGGTGGAGCGCGGCCAGTATGGGTCAGCACGGACCGAGATGGGAAGACATGAGCTGATATGAGCTCTGTGCTGACCGCCGTCAGCACGCGAAGTCTGGAGCCTCACCTTCAATCCGATTATTGCGCACCACCGTTTGATGGTTCAGGTTCGTCTAGTCGCGATGAGTTTTGCCCCGCGGTGCAGTCTGATCTTCATGGGCAAACTCATCTATGGCTTCAACGTGTCGGTGGACGGGTACATCGCCGACGCACAAGGCAACATCGACTGGTCCGATCCGAGCGAAGAACTGCACAAGTACTGGAACGATTTCGAGCGGGAGACTGCCCTGTCGTTCTACGGGCGGCGGCTCTACCAACTGATGTCCGCATACTGGCCGACCGCCGACAAGGCCCCGGACGCCACCCCTCTGATCGTTGATTTCGCCCGCATCTGGCGCGACATGCCCAAGGTCGTGTTCTCGCGCACTCTGGAGTCCGTCGACTGGAACTCGCGCCTGGAGCGCAGCGACCCGGTCGAGGTGGTGACGAAGCTAAAAGCCGAAACGGACGGCAGGCTGGAGGTGGCCGGGGCGACGCTGGCCGCACCGATCGTGCAGGCGGGACTGGTGGACGAGTACCGGATCGTGGTCACGCCCACCGCGGTCGGCGGCGGCACCCCGTTCTTTCCAGCGCTGCCGTCATGGATCTCGCTGCGATTGTTGGAGAACCGAACATTCCCGGGCGGCACGGTCTTGCTGCGCTACGCGGCGAAACACGATTGAACGGGCGTACACAAAGTATCGTTCGTGCTGGTCAAACAGTGGAGCTGCCGGGAATCGAACCCGGGTCCTACGGCATTCCCTCAAGGCTTCTCCGTGCGCAGTTCGCTATGTCTCTACTCGGATCTCCCGGTCACGCGAACCAGCCGAGATGACGATCCCAGTCGCTGTGTATGTCCCGATAAGTCCCGCGACCGAACTCATCGGTTGATCCCTCTAGCTGATGCCAGGGTCCGGGCCGAGGGCGTTCCCGGTCTGACAGACTAGCCGTCGCTTAGGCAGCGAGAGCGTAGTCGCGCTGATGTGAATCGGCGCTTAATTGGTTGCAACGACGCTTACGGTGGTCTCTTGCCTGCACCGGCACGCTTCCCTTGATTCGATGCGCGAAGTCGAAACCGTTCAGCCCCTCGCATCCCCGCCGAACTTCGGCAGGACATTTAATGGTACGCGGTTTAAAACAACAGGCCAGTCAATATTCATCCCCGCCGCGTCGGCTCGCGTGAGCAGGCCGTGCCGACTGTGCGGATCGATCCGCCTGCCACGGCGTAGTAAGAGGGCTATGCCGATAGAGATGTGTGTTGATGCAGGCGATAAAGACGTCC
>NZ_JCALCY010000011.1:0-106127 GCF_059812585.1 Mycobacterium sp. NGS48 | reverse complement strand
TTCGCGGAGAAAGGGGTGGAAAAGGGTGTCAGCCGATTTTTCGGTCGCGGTGTTTGCGACGGGACGCCAACTCGTCCTCCGGCGCGGCGATGGACTCGCCGCCATCGGCGCGCTCGCCGGGGAAGTCGGCGATAGCGCCGGTCAGCTCACGCATCGCGCCGGACACGGCGATGCCGAACACGCCCTGGCCGCCCTGCAGCAGGTCGACAACCTCTTCGGCCGAGGTGCACTCGTAGACGGTGGTGCCGTCGGAAAACAGCGTGATGTTGGCCAGATCTTGGACACCACGCTGGCGCAGATGGTCCACCGCGACGCGGATGTTGTGCAACGAGATTCCGGTGTCGAGCAGTCGTTTGACGATCTTGAGGACCAGGATGTCCTTGAACGAGTAGAGCCGCTGGCTGCCGGATCCGGCCGCGCTGCGGATCGACGGCACCACCAGCGAGGTGCGGGCCCAGTAGTCCAGTTGGCGGTAGGTGATGCCGGCGATCTGGCAGGCGCTCGGGCCGCGATAGCCCACGAGTTCGTCGGGCACCGAGTCATCGGGAAACAGGCCGCCTTGCACCGGTTCGCTCGGCGCGTCGGGCTGCGTTGTGGCGTCGTCTCCGATCGTGAGGCCAGACCCGAGGTCCAACTGGTCCTGACGCGGTTGATCGCCCACGATGCTTCCTCTCGCCGATCGCGCTCGTTCGGTGGCTGCCTGGCAGCCGCGTTTGCTCAGGCCGAGTGCTTGTGAGCATACGCGTTTGGACGTGCTGTCGTCTTCGCCCTCGACATCAAAGTATGGCCGCCACGACAGTCGCTCCCCGCTATCGACCGGGCGTGTCGACGTCGAACTCCCAGATGAGACGCATCCGTGATGTTGATTCGGCCGGCAACACCCAACGGCTAAGTCGCCTTGAAATCGTCGGGCGACACGCTGTCCAAAAATTCCTTGAACTTCTCGACCTCGTCCTCACGGACAGCGGTGGCGGGCTCGTCGTCGTTCTCGTCGGGTATCAGCAGACCCGCCTCGGCGAGCACCGCCTCCTCGACGTAAATCGGCACCCCGACCCGCAGCGCGATGGCCACCGAGTCGGACGGCCGCGCCGACACGGTGATGTTGCGGTCGAAAATCAGGTCGGCGTAAAAGGTGCCTTCCTGCAAGTCGACGATCCGCACCTCTTTAAGTGAATGCCCAAGCGCGGCAATCAGATCCCGAATCAGATCGTGGGTCAGTGGCCGTGGCGGCTCGACGCCCTGCTGCTCCAGGGCGATCGCGGCAGCTTCGGACTGGCCGATCCAGATCGGCAGGTAGCGGTCACCGTTGGCCTCCCGCAGCAACAGCACTGGCTGGTTCTGCGGCTGCTCGACGCGAATGCCGACGACGCGAACTTCACCCATCTGTGACTGCCCTCCGCAACCTACCGCCCTGTCCAACGCAGACCTGGCTCGACGCCGCGGTG
Organism: Mycobacterium sp. NGS48; assembly: GCF_059812585.1. Classification (NCBI taxonomy): domain Bacteria; kingdom Bacillati; phylum Actinomycetota; class Actinomycetes; order Mycobacteriales; family Mycobacteriaceae; genus Mycobacterium; species Mycobacterium sp. NGS48. The sequence goes on along the minus strand of NZ_JCALCY010000011.1, from coordinate 104,682 downwards.
GAACACCAAGCCGCCGAACACAAGCTGTCGTGGAAAGTCTAGTCCTTCAGCGGTGCAGAACGTCGCGCACGGCCGACTTGATCAACGAGGTGTGCAAGGTGATCGCCAGGGCGGCTACCTCGCGCGCCAGGTCGTCGGCGCGGTCCCGGGCGCCGGCCTTGCCGGCTTTGACGAGCGGGCCGGCGATCTGCGCGATCAGGTCGGATTGGCGGTCCGCCGCCGAGCGGAACGCCCGCAGGTGACGGGGCTCGACACCGTAGTCAGAAAGCGCCCGGGCGCATTGCAGAATCACCACGGCGTGCTCGTCGAAGAACCCGCCGGGGCCGGTCGTGATCACTCCCGCCTTGAGCAGCGCCGTCAACAGCTCCTCGTCCACGGCGGAGCGCTCCAGCAGGTCTTCCCTGCTCAGCCGAACGCTGGTCGGCCCGACCGCCGCCGGGTCTGCTCCGGCGCCGGCCGCCCCGTTGCCCGCTACCGGCACCAATCGCGGTACGCCATAAGGCGATCCGGAGAGCGGCAACTCACCGTCCGGCTGAGCGTCCAGTTGCGCCTTGATCACCTTCAGCGGTAGATAGTGATCGCGCTGCGCGGTCAGGATGAAGCGCAACCGCGCGCAGTCGTAGGCGGTGAACCTCCGATACCCCGATGCGGCCCGCTGCGGCGTGACCAGGCCCTCGGCCTCCAGGAAGCGAATCTTGGAGATCGTCACATCCGGAAAGTCCGGCCGGAGCAGATCCAGGACCGCTCCGATCGACATCCCGGCCAGGGCGGGGGTATCGGGTGCGGTCACTAGCTTCCCGGACTCCCGTCGTCGTCACCGGCCTTGGGGCCGGTCAAAAACACCAGGCGAAACTTGCCGATCTGGACTTCGTCGCCGTTTGCCAGCACGGCCGAGTCGACCGGTTCCCGGTTGACGTAGGTGCCGTTGAGGCTGCCGACGTCGACGACGTGGAACTCGTCGCTTTCCAACCGGAACTCGGCGTGCCGCCGGCTCACCGTGACGTCGTCGAGGAAGATGTCGCTGTCGGGATGCCGGCCCGCCGAAGTCGTTGCCTGGTCGAGCAGGAAGCGGGACCCGGCGTTGGGTCCGCGTTTGACGACCAGCAAGGCCGAGCCGACCGGCAGTCCTTCGACGCCGGAAACCGCGCTCTCGCCGCCCGCCTGTGCGGGAGCGTCCAGTTCATTGAGGAAGTCGGCGCGGAAGACCGATGTCGTCTCCACGGTGACTTCGTCAGAAGTCTGGTCGTTGTCCTTTTCCGTCACCCGCTGCTCCTCACTGGCCGCTGTGGCGTTGTCTGATCGGGCTCGTTCGACCGGTTTCCCGCCGGCATGACGGTCGATGTGTCGACCGTACCGCGCACGGGTCCGCAATGTGCCCACCACCGCCGGATCGGCGGCTGAGTCGGACGATAACAAGGCCTCATTCGGTCAATGAGCCGCGGTAGGCCTCGGCGTCCAGCAGTTCTGCGAAACCCTGCTCGAGGGCCGCACCGTCGAGCTCGAGATCCAACAGCCAGCCGGCGCCGTACGGGTCGGAGTTCACCAGTTGCGGGCTGGACTCCAGATCGCCGTTGACCGCAACGACTTTCGCTGAAAGAGGCGCGTAGAGATCCGACACCGACTTGGTCGATTCCACCTCGCCGAACGATTCGCCCGCGGCCACATCCGTACCGACGTCGGGCAACTGCACGAACACCACGTCGCCAAGGGCCGACTGTGCGAAGTCGGTGATTCCCACCCGCACGGTGTTATCGCCGGTGCGGCGAATCCACTCGTGTTCGGCGGTGTAGTGCAGGTCGGGCGGGATTTCGCTCACGGTTGTCCTGTTCTTCCTCGGGTGCTCACTTGACAGGCTGAGCGTATTGGCGCGGTTTCGGTTGTCGCAAGGCGGTGACGTCCAGGTGGTCGGCCTGCTGCACCGACATCGCGCCGCCGACCCGTTTGACGCTGTCGACGGCGCCACCCGGGATATTCATCGCCGCAGCCAGTGTGGGCGGATCGCCAATCGCCAGAACGGAATACGGCGGCGTTAGAGTTTTTCCGTCGATGGTCAGCGCACCCGGCGCGCCGATCACCCAGGTGTCGACGCCGACCCGCACCGCCTGCGCAGCGCTGCGGATCTCGATGGCTTCAGCGCCGGCGGCGCGCAATTCGTTGATCACGTCGAGCATCGCTTCGGGAGCGACGCCCGGCCCGGGGTCCTCGATCGTCACTGTCACCCCGGGGCCGGTGGCGCCGACGGTGCCGATCAGAATCGACAGCGCGGCCAGCCTGGCCTGCGCGTTCTCGATGGCGGCCTGGTCGCTGCTGCCCGAGGCCTGCAGCGCGCTCAAGGTGCGCTGAAGTTCGGCCACCTCGGTGTTCAGCGTGGCTTCGCGTTGCCGCAGCGAGTCCAGCAGTACGAGCAGATCGGCCGGTCGGGCGGTGTCGAGCGCGTCGCCGGATTCGTTCTGGCGCACCTGGGTGACGATGGCGACACCGAGCAGCAGGCACAGCAACACCGCCAACGCGCCGAACACCGTACGGCCGCGCCGCAACATGCCCGTCAGGCCGCGCGACCGCAGGCTGCCGATCTCGGGGCGGGGACGATGCGGAGGCAGTTCGTGTCGGCCGTGCTGGGCCGCATCGCCGGATTCGGCGTCGCTGTCGTGGGGTGCTGGTTGGTCGCTCATCTCGGTCCTCTACCGGTCAGGCTCCGAACAAGCGGCGTCGCAGCGCGGCGGCGTTACCGAAAATACGGATGCCCAACACCACGATGATCGCCGTGGATAACTGTGTCCCGACGCCCAATTGGTCGCCGACGTAGACGATCAGCGCCGCCACCAAGACGTTGAACACGAACGACACCACGAACACCTTTGGATCGAAGATTCGCTCCAGATAGGCGCGCAGCCCGCCGAACACGGCGTCCAGCGCGGCGACGACGGCGATCGGCAGATACGGCTGGATCACGTCGGGGACGCTGGGATGAAATACCAAGCCCAGCACGATGCCGACGACCAACGCCGCGATGCCGATCATCGAAGTCCCTCTTCGTTCCCTGAATCGCTCGTAACGCGAAATTCTGCCACTAAGACCCAATCTGTTTGGCGAACTTGACATCTCGGACCGCGCCGGCGGGCAGCGTCAGCTCGTCGCGAGAACTCACGTCGACGCCAACGCGGTAGGAGGTCTCCAGCAACCGTAGGCGGTGCAGTCCGGGGCTGCTGCCGAACACATCCTGCATCGCGCGCGGCGGCCCGACCGCGAGGATCGTGTACGGGCTGGCGATCGGATTGTTGTCGACCAAGATCGCCCCGCCGGCCTGCCGGATGGTCACGTTAGGCCCGACCCGGACACCGCCGATCGCAATCGCCTCGGCGCCACTTGCCCACAACGAGTTGACCACGAGCTGTAAGTCGCGGTCGAGGATGATCTGCCGGCTGCCGGCCACCCGCTGCTTGGACACGTCGGAGAGATTCGGGCCGACGCCGGGGTCGGTCACCGTCACACTCAGACCGGGGCCGGTGACCGCGGTGGTGGCGGCGGCCAGGCTGAGCGCGTCGAGGCTGGCCAGCAGCCGCCGGCCCTCGGCGTCGTCGACGAGTGCGCGGTGCGCAACGTCGTCGACGTGTGCCGCCAGCGCGTTGCGGCGCGCGGCCAGCCCGTTGGTGGATGCCTCTTCGGTGCGCACATTGCGCAACAGCACCTGCTGGGCGGCGGTGACGCCGGGTGCGACCAAACGGGCTTGGGCGACCGCGGCGGCGAACACCAGCGCCACCAGTAACGCCGCCAACGCTTGCCACAGCCAGTCGGCGGCGCGAGCCCGGCCGCCGGAGCGTTCACGCGCGGCGGCTGCCGCCGCATAGCCAGGGTCCAGATGCTCAGAGAGCAGGGCACGCAGCAGCGACGGCACCGGGATGAGTTGCGGTCGGCCCGCCTCGTGGACATTGCGGCCGGCATTGGGGTCGTAGCCGCCGAGCGTCTGGTCAGCCACTGGCACCTCGGGACTCCACCCGGGGCATTCGGCGCATCACCACCACGATCTGGGCCGCATACAACACGAACGACCACAGGTACATGTACAGGCCCCAGACCAAAAAGGCCCACCCGCAGGCCAGCACGATCCGGCTCCACTGCGCGTCCCACTGGCCCAACAGGATCAGCGGAAAGGCCGACATCAGAGCAAATGTCGCGGCCTTGCCGACGTAAAGCACCGGGAGCGCGGTAAAGCCCCGGCTGCGCAGTAACGGCAGTTCCAGGGCCAGCAGCACGTCGCGTGCCAACAGCGCGGCGATGATCCACCACGGCACCAGCCCGCGCAGCCCGAACGCGATCGGAACCGTCACCATGTAGAGCCGATCGACCGTCGGATCCAGCAGCTCCCCCAATTTGGAGGACTGGTCCAGCAGCCGGGCGATTTTGCCGTCGGCCCAGTCAGACGCGCCGGTGAACATCAGGATGGCCACCGCCCAGGCATCCGCATGAGTAGCCAGCAGCAGATAGACAAAGACCGGCAGCAGCGCCAGCCGGATCGCGCTCAGTGCGTTGGGCACCGTCACGATCCGGTCGTGCGCGGGCCCCTGGGTCATGAGGGGTGACCTTAGCTCAGCGGAATATCCCGGGCAGGCTGAGTGCGGACAGTGTCTCGTCGGCCAACGGGTTGTCGTGGACCATGTAGGTCCAGGTCGAGGTGGGCCGCGCCAACTTCGACAGGTCTATTCCCGGCTCGTCCTCGACGGTCGGCGAGGTCTCCAACGTCTGCTGGGCGGCTTCGATCGCGTCGGCCGCCAGCGACGCGAACGCGTCGACGGCCATCCGGTGAAATTCGTCGAGCGGATTCTGCCGGCCCAGGGCCCGCAAGTGGATGCTTTCGCGGATGTCGGCCAGATACGCCAGATGGTCGGCCCACCCGCGGTCCAGGTGATAGAGCATGATCAGCCGGCAGATCTTTTCCAAACGCTCCTCGGAAAGCGTCTCGGACAACTCCTGGTAGCGCTTGGGCGCCAGCTCGGCTAGCTCCTCGCGCGCAGTTGCCGTGGACAGCAACGTGTTTCGGCGCTCGACGATGATCGCGCGCTGCTGGGCGGTCAACTGGTTGTAGCGCCAGGTGTTGGCGTGCACATCCAGCATCCGGCCCTCGGCAACCCGTTGGGCGTGGTCCAGCAAGCCCGCCGCCTTGGAGCTGGTGATGCGCCCGTCGTCGTCGGTATCCATCGGCAGCTTGGTGGACTCGAGGTTGGCGGCGACGACGTCGTCCTCCCAACTGGAGAAGAACACCGACGACCCCAGGTCGCCCTGACGTCCGGCGCGGCCACGCAGCTGGTTGTCCAGCCGTTGTGTGTTGTGCCGACCGGTGCCGATCACGTGCAGCCCGCCCAGCTCGACGACCTTTTCGTGGTCGGACTCGTCGGAGCCGCCCAGCCGGATGTCGGTGCCGCGCCCGGCCATCTGGGTGGACACCGTCACCGTGTCCAGCTTGCCGGCCTCGGCGATCACCCGGGCTTCCTCCGCGTCGTTTTTGGCGTTGAGCACCACCGCAGGCACACCGCGACGCACCAGCCGCTCGTGCAGCTCCTCGGATTCGGCCACGTCGCGGGTGCCGACCAGCACCGGCTGTCCGCTCTCGTGCACCTCGGTGATGTGCGCGATGACCGCGTCGTTCTTGGCCGCCGCGGTGATGTAGACCCGATCAGCCTCGTCTTCGCGGATGTTCGGGGTGTTCGGCGGAATCGGCGAGACCCCGAGTTTGTAAAACTGGCGCAGCTGCTCACCGGCGGCCAGCGCGGTGCCGGTCATGCCGCACACCGTCGGATACCGGTTGATCAGCGCCTGCACCGTGATGGTGTCGAGCACCTCGCCGGTTTCGGTGGTCTCGATGCCCTCCTTGGCTTCCACCGCCGCCTGCAGGCCGTCCGGCCAGCGCTGCAGCTGCGCGATGCGCCCTCGAGAGGCGTTGATCAGGTGTACTGCGCTGTCGCGGACGATGTAATGCACGTCGCGGTGCAGCAGCACATGGGCGTGCAGGGCGACGTTGACCTCGGTGAGTGTGGTGCCGACGTGTTCCTCGGAGTACAGGTCGATACCGCCGAGCGCCTTTTCGACTTTGCGGGCGCCGGCGTCGGTCAAATGCACGTTGCGACTGTCGGAGTCGGTGTCGAAATCCTCGCCCGCCCGCAGCTCGCCGACCAGATTGATGATCTCCACCCGCGGGGTTTCCCGGTGAGTGGTTCCGGCCAGCACCAGCGGCACCAGCGCCTCGTCGACCAGCACCGAGTCGGCCTCGTCGATCAGCGCAACGTCGGGGTTCGGCGACACCAGGTCGTCGACGTCGGTGACCAGTTGGTCGCGCAGCACGTCGAAGCCGATTTCGTTGACCGAGGCATACGTGATGTTGCAGGTGTAGGCCGCCCGGCGTTGTTCGGCCGTCGATTCGGCGGTAACCCAGCCGACGGTCAGGCCCAGCGCCTCGAGCAGCGGACCCATCCATTCGGCGTCGCGGCGGGCCAGGTAGTCGTTGATCGTGACGACGTGAACGTGCCGCCCGGCCAGGGCATATCCGGCGGCGGCGATCGCACCGGCCAGCGTTTTGCCCTCGCCGGTGGCCATTTCGATCACATCACCGGCCAGCATGCGCAGCGCGCCCAGCAACTGCACGTCGAACGGTCGCAGCCCGGTGGACCGTTCGGCGGCTTCCCGGGCGATCGCCAGGAACTGCGGGATGTCGGCGGAGGCGGCGAGGTCGTCAAGCTTGAGCAGGCCGGCGGCCTTGCGCAGCTGCTCGTCGTCGAGGTCGGCGGCCTTCTTGTCGTACTCCGAGGAGGCGGTGACCTCGGCAAGCGATCGGCTTTGGTTCTTTTCGGTGCTGGCGCCCAGCAGCCGCCAGAATCGGCTGCTCAGGCGGCTCGGCTGGGCGCTGGTCGTCTTGGGCACAGATCAACGGTACGCGGAGCACTCCGCTGCGGCGCGAGCGTGCGTGTTCCAGTTCAAATACGGACGAATTCCGGTTCTACGCACGCTCGCGGAGCAGCCGGCCGATCAGGCGAGGTTCGATCGGCGGGGGTAGGCGACATCCGGGTCGGTGAGGACGTTGACGACGGCAGGTAGCCCACAGGCGAACGCCCGCTCCAGCGCGGGCCGCAACTCGCCGGGCGCCGACACCAGCTCACCGTAACCGCCGAGGGCACGCACGACCTCGTCGTAGCGGGTTTCCGGGCGCAACTCGGCCACCACCGAATAGCCATACAGCGCTTCCATCGGGTGCTTCTCCAGCGCCCAGATCCCGTTGTTGCCCACGACTGACACCACCTGTACGGCGTGCCGGGCCAGGGTGTCCCACTCCATCCCGGAAAACCCGAACGCGCCGTCGCCCTGCAGCAGCACAACCTGGCGGTCGGGTCGGGCCAGCTTGGCGGCCAGCGCATAACCCGGACCAGAGCCGAGGCAGCCGAACGGGCCGCTGTCGAGCCAGGCGCCCGGGACATGGCTGTCGATCACCCGGCCCGCGTAGGAACCGAAGTCACCGGCGTCGACGACGACAATCGCGTCGCGGTCCAGCAGCGGCGCCAGTTCGGCGTATACCCGCATCGGGTGCAGCGGGGCTCGGTCGTCGGCCAAGTCGGCCTGCTCTCGGCCGCGCGCCGCCGTCTCGGCCGCACACAAATCGGCGATCCAGTCCTCGTCGCTGATCGGCGCGCCCTCGCTCAGCGCCGACAGGGTCGTCGTCAGGTCGCCGTACAGCGCGGCCGCCACCGGCCGGGGATGGTCGCGGTCCGGTGCGGCGCGGTCCGCCACGATCAGCTGCGTCTTGTCGCCGAACACCGCGCCGAAGCCCAGCCGAAAATCCATCGGCACACCGACGACCAGGGCAACGTCGGCCTCCCCCAAGGCTTTTGAGCGCGCCCGCGAGAACGCCAGGTCATGATCGGCCGGTACGGTGCCGCGGGCCATTCCATTCATCAGTACCGGGATCCGCCGCTGCTCCACCAGCTGCAGCAACGCGTCTTCGGCATGACCCCACCACACGTTGGTGCCGGCCATAATGACGGGGCGCCGCGCTGCGGCCAGCAAGCCGACGGCCCGCTCGAGCGCGTCGCCGTCGGGCGGCGGTAAGGCCGGCACGTCGGTCAACGCGCCCGGCCGGCTGTCGTCCACAGCTTCGGAAAACACGTGATCCATCGGGAAATCGAGGAACGCCACCCCCGACGGCGCCGCGACCGTAGCCCGCAGCGCGTCGTCGATGAGCCCGCACACCGCGTCCGCAGACTGTGCGGTGGCCGCGTACCGGGCCAACGGCGCGACGAACGGGACATGATCGATTTCCTGCAGCGATCCCATGCCCCACCGCAGCGCCGGTGCCCGACCGCCAAGCACCAACAGCGGGGATGCGTTTTGTTGCGCGGCGGCCATTGCGCTCATTCCGTTGGTGACGCCGGGCCCCGCAGTCAATGCGGCCACACCCGGCTGCCGGGTGACTTTCGACCAGCCTTCGGCGGCGAAGGCGGCGGTCTGCTCGTGGCGGGTGTCGATCAGCCGGATGTCCTCGCTGCGGCAGCCGTCGTATATGGAGAACAGGTGGCCACCTGACAAGGTGAAGATCGTGTCGATCCCGCTGGCTTTCAGCCGGCGCGCGATGAGTCGGCCGGCATGCAAGGTGGTCGCAGCGTCGATGCTCACCCGGCGAGCCTAGCCGCGGCTGCGGTAGCTTCGCCGGGAAAGTTTCGTCAGGCCGGCGTTCGACGGACGCTGGGCAGGGACCAAGAGGCAGGCGCACACAGTGGAGCTGTTCAAGCCGTCCATCGACTGGGGCCGTGCCCTGGTCGATTCGTTGTCATGGGTGGGGCTGGCGTGGGTGATCAGCGCAGCGTGCGTGGTCGTCGTGCTTGTGGCGCTTCGGTTTCTCACGCCGTGGGGCCACCAATTCTGGCGGATCACCGGCGGTTATTTCGCCGGCCGCCACAGCATCCCGGTGTGGCTGATGCTGGGCATCCTGCTGCTCTCGGTGGTGATTGCCGTGCGGCTCAATGTGTTGTTCAGCTACCAGGCCAACGATCTGAACTCGTCGATACAAACCGCCGTGCAAGGCATGGCCACCCACGACGATGACGTAAAACAGTCTGGGGTGCATGGCTTTTGGATGTCGATCCTGATTTTCAGCATCATGGCGGTGCTACACGTGATGCGGGTGATGCTCGACATCTATCTCACCCAGCGCTTCATGGTCGCGTGGCGGATCTGGCTCACCGACCGGCTCTCCGGTGACTGGCTGAACGGGCGGTCTTACTACCGCGGCCGATTCATCGATGGCACGATCGACAATCCCGACCAGCGCATTCAGCAGGACATCGACGTCTTCACCGCCGGGGTGGGAGCCACGCCTAACGTGCCGTCCAACAGCACCGGCAGCACGCTGCTCTTCGGCGGGGTCCAGTCGATGCTGTCGGTCGTTTCTTTTACGGCCATTCTGTGGAACCTGTCGGGCACGCTCACCGTCTTCGGGGTCAGCATGCCCAGGGCGATGTTCTGGATCGTCATCCTCTACGTGTTGGTGGTTAGCGCCATTGCGTTCTGGGTCGGCCGGCCGCTGATCTGGCTCAGTTTTCGCAACGAGCTCACCAACGCCGCCTTCCGCTACGCGCTGGTGCGGGTGCGCGATGCCGCCGAAGCCGTCGGCTTCTATCGCGGCGAGCGGGCCGAACGAGTGCAGCTGTCCCAGCGGTTCCGGCTGATCATCGACAACTACCTGCGATTCGTAAATCGGACGATCGGCTTCACGGGGTGGAATCTGTCGGTGAGTCAGGCCATCGTCCCATTGCCCTGGGTGCTCCAGGCGCCTCGCTTGTTCGCCGGACAGATCAAGTTCGGCGACGTCATCCAGACTGCAACAGCGTTCGGCAGCATTCACGACGGGCTGTCTTTCTTCCGCAACGCCTATGACCAGTTCGCCAGCTACCGGGCGGCGATCATTCGGTTGCACGGCCTGGTCGACGCCGACGAGAAAGCACGCGAGTTGCCCGAAATTCTCACCACGCCAAGTGTCGATGATTCGGTCGACATCGAGGGCGTCGAGGTGCGAACCCCGGACGGCAGCCAGCTCATCGATTCCCTCGACGTGCACCTGTCGGTCGGTGACGCGTTGGTGATCACCGGTCCGTCGGGCAGCGGGAAGACGACTCTGCTGCGCAGTCTTGCGGAGTTGTGGCCGTATGCATCCGGGACTTTGCGACGGCCGGATGCCGCAAACGAGACGATGTTCCTGTCCCAGCTGCCGTATGTGCCGCTGGGCGATCTGCGGGCGGTGGTGTCTTATCCCGCCTCGACTCATGAGATCCCGGATGACGAGCTGCGTGACGTGTTGGTAAAAGTGGTGCTGCCCCACCTGGTTGATCGCCTCGACGAGGACCAGGATTGGGCCAAGGTGCTCTCACCCGGCGAGCAGCAGCGGGTTGCATTCGCCCGCGTTCTGTTGACCAAGCCCAAGGCAGTGTTCCTCGATGAGGCCACCTCGGCGATGGACGAGGGGCTCGAGCTGGCGATGTATCAGTTGATGCGTGAAGAGTTGCCGGACACCATCGTCGTCAGCGTCAGCCACCGCAGCACGGTTGAGCCGCATCACGATCAGCGCCTGCAACTGCTCGGCGAAGGCCGGTGGCGGCTGGGCCCGGTCGACGAAGAGCCGGCGCGCGTGTAGCGCTGTCTTTGCCCGCGAGCGTGCGCAAAAACGGGTTTAAACGCGGCGTGTCGACCGGGGACACGCACGCTCGCGGCAAAAAATTCAGCTCGCCGCGTGTGCTCCGGCGCGGCGGCCGAAGAACGATCCCTCGCCCAACTGGGTGCCGCTGGCATAGCCTTTGCCGTCCTGGGCGATATTGGACGCGCAGGCCCCCGCCGCATACAAGCCGGCGACGACCGTGCCGTCCTCGCGTAGCACCTGGCCGTCGGCGGAGGTCGCCAGCCCGCCGATGGTGAAGCCAGCGTACATCGCCTTACCGAGCGACAGGTCGAATGCACCCCATGGCCCATTATCTTGCGGCGCAAGAAATTCCGGTTGCTTGTGAAAATCGGGATCTTCACCGCGGGCGGCGAACTGATTGTAGCGATCCAGCGTCGCGACCAAGTTACCTGACGGAATACCCAGCGCTGCTTCCATTTCCGAGACCGTCTCCCAGCCGTCGATCAACGGGACCAGCGGTACCTGGGGATGCCGTAGGTGTGCCTCATCGACGATCAGGAACGCAGCGCTGTCGGGTTGGTCCATCACGAAACCCGATGTGCGCGAATGGTAGGAGTCTTCGGCAACGAACCGCTTGCCTTGCTTGTTGACGATGATCCCGGTGAGCAGGATCGACGGCGGATACGCCGGAGCGGTGATGAAAATCTGGTCCATGTGCTGAGTGGCGCCACCGGCCGAGACCCCCAACCGGATACCTAGCCCGTCGTCGTAGGTGTTGCCCAGCACGAACGGCTTTTCGGCCAGCTTGGGCGTGTAGGTGGCCACCATCTCGGGATTCATCACGAAGCCGCCGGCGGCCAGGATCACCGACTTAGCCCGGATGGCACCGGTTTCGGCGAACTTCTTCCACAGCACCCCGGACACCGCGCCCGATTCGTCTACCGCCAACGCGGTGGCACCGGTTTCGTAACGAATTTGCACACCGAGGTTTTCGGCCCGCTTGAGCAGCAGGTCGATCACCAACTTGGCCCCTTCGGTGTCGCCGGGTACTGGCACCTTGTGTCCGCGCGGCGCGGGTACGGCCTGATCCTTGAACGGCCATACCTTTTCGTTGCCGGTGTACATCAAGCCTTCGGTGTTGGGCTGAATCACTGCCTTTTCCGGGTAATAACTGCGCTCGAACTGAAAACCCAGGTCCTCCAGCCAATTGAAGTGCTCGACGCTGCCATCGCAGTAGCAGCGGATCTTGGCATGGTCGGGCCGACGTGACACCGAGACCAGATACTTGAACATTTCGTCGGCCGAATCCGGGTGTCCGGTTGCTTGCTGAACCGCGGTCCCGCCGCCGAGGTAGAAGTGTCCGCCGGCCATTGCGGTGGTGCCGCCCGCCGCGGCGGCGCGCTCCAGCACCAGCACCCGGGCACCCGCGGCCGCCGCGCTGACTGCCGCACAGCCGCCGGCAATGCCGAAACCGACCACCACGACGTCGACGTCATCCGACCAGGAGGTCACGTCGTTCGTGATGACCGTTGCTGGTATCTCGGTGCTCATTGGCGCCACTCCTCTTCATCGCTCTTGTGCTCTGCATCGTCGTTGGCGCGGCTCATTGCTGCTCCTGTTTGATGTAGTCGAAGAACTGCCGGATCTCGTCACTGATGTACGCGATCTCCACGAACGGCACTCCGGACTGCGGTGCGGACAGGTACGCGAACTGCATGCCGCCCGGCATCGTGCCCTGCTGGACGACGGAAGCCCCGTGCGCGTCGGCTTCGGCGATCATCGCGGTAAAGCTTTCAGTGCTGTCGGCCTCGACGCAGATGTGGTGCAGGCCTGGCCCGCACTCCCGCAGAAAGTCACTATAGATATTCTGCCCGCGCACCGGCGCGATCAACTCCAGCTGCATGTCGCCGAGGTAGCTCAACGAGATGCTGGCGACGAAATCGGCGGGCTCGCCGTGGTAGCTGCAGGTGTCCGGGGCGAAATGCACCTCCGGCATCCGGAACCACTTCTTGACGCCTAATAGGCCGGTGAGAGCTGTTTCGGTGGCGTTCAGGTCGTGGGTCACCCAAGCGATCTGGACCGGCGACTGCGCGGGAAGGCTCATCGCTTCGCAGAATAGCCCAGTGCCGCCGCCCGCAAGAAAGATGTTGCCACCGCCCGCACTGCCATGGCTGGGCAACCGGCGTGAACACGTTCTAATTCTGCTGTTTCAGCAGACCGGCCAACAGCCGGACCTGGGAGTCGAACACCGCCTCGGGGTCGGTGAGCGTGTCCGAGCCGTACTGTCCGAACACCTCAAGGCTGATCGCGCCCACCAGGCCGGCCCAGATCGCGAAGCATTTGGCGACGACGGGATCGTCGCCGGGAAAACCGAACTCGTGTCGGAGACGGTCGAAGTCAGCCGATACAGGTTGCGGCGCAGCACCATTCGTCAAAACGATGTCCCCGGTCGTTATCCCTGCGGCGACTGCGTCGAACAACGCGCCAACCACCCGGGTGCCTGGACCAATCGTTCGCTCGGCCGGGGCGTGATAGCCGGGCACCGGACTGCCGTACAGCAGCGCCCAGCTGGCCGGGTGAGCGATCGCCCATCGGCGGGCGGCGTGCGCGATCGCCAGCACATCGTCGCTCCACACCTCGGGGTCGGCGGCGCGGGCGTGGTCGACGGCATCGGCCAACGTGGAATAGGCGTCGACGAGCAGCCGCGTCAGTAGCTCGTCGCGACTGGACACATATCGGTACACCGCCGAGGACACCATGCCCAGGTCGCGCGCGATGGCGCGCAGCGACAGCCCGGCCGCGCCGTAATCCACCAGGTGTCGGCGGCCCAATTCGAAGATTTGCGCCTCGATACGTTCGCGCGCTTCGCGCCTTTTGCCCATTTGGGCGAGTCTGACACAACAGAGATCACCGCTCTTGCTTTTTCGGGCCCGGTACGGCAAAGTCGGCGCAGAGAGCGGTGCTCTCAAAGTGAATCGAGGCAGGAGGACAGGCCATGTCGGTGCGCTACGACGAACCGAACCGGGCGGCCCGCGCCGCCAACCGGCTTATTCGCGGACTGGCTGACCTGGGTGTCAGCATTGCCGGCACCCGGGCCCTTCGGGTCCAGGGGCGCAAAAGCGGGAAACTGCGCCACGTGGTGGTCAATGTGCTGAGCGTCGATGGAGTCAACTACCTGGTGTCGCCGCGCGGCAACACCCAGTGGGTCCGTAACGTGCGGGCCGCCGGCTTCGTCGACATCGGGCCGCGTTGGCATCGTCGGCGGGCCCGGGCCACCGAGCTGACCGACGTCGACAAGCCAGAGCTACTGCGGCGCTATCTGGACAGGTGGTACTGGGAGGTCAAGGGGCACATGGCCGGGCTCACGCCCGAGTCCGACGAACGGCAGGTACGCGCGGCGGCGCCGGAGATCCCGGTCTTCGCCCTGGCGAGTCACTGACTGGCGAGCTTGGCAAGCGCTGCCGCCGCCGGGTGTCCCCTGACGTCCTCGAGGACCTGCTGCGAGGTGGCCCGCCAGGACACCGCGGTGGGGAAATCGCCCCATGTGCTGTTGAAGATCCCGGCGATCCGAGCCGGCCCGGCGGCATTGTTCACATACACCGGCCCGCCGGAGTCGCCCTTCTGGCTGACCACACCATGCGCCATGGTGAACCACCCGTTGTTGACGCTGTCAATCGTTCCGCAACTCTCGCCGGTGACGACACCGAAATGGCACACCGCGTCACCGGGCTTGATGGCCAACCCCGGATCCGACTCCAGTGGGCGCCCGCTCGGCAGGACATTGTTCGCCATGACGTCGGGGGCCAACACAATCGATTCGTAGTCGGTGATGGGCTGGTCGGTGGCCACCGTCGCGCCGTTGGGGGTGTTGTCCCGAAACGTCGCCAGGCTGCCGATAACACGGTTGTCCTTGTCGGTCACCGGGCCATCGCCGCGGCAATGACCGGCGGTAAAGGCGACCCGCAGCGCCGGGTCGACGTAGCCCAACGTGCAGAGCTGACCGCCCTGGTGAATCTCCATCCCCGGAAAAACCGGCACGGGGTCGGCGTGGACCACCGTCGACGGCAGCCCGGCCGCCAACGCTGTGGCAGCGACGGCCGCGGTGAACACGCGGGTGGCTTGGCGGCGCACCATAGACTCCGATCCGTCCGGGCCCGCCTGGTGCCGGCCGCTGGTGAGGTTATCGGCGTAGTGCTGTCAAACGTTAGCGCAGTCGAATCGACTCCGACGGCGGTATCGTCAACCAGCCTGATATCAGGGAATCGTCAGCACTTGGCCGGGTTGGATCAGGTCGGGGTTGGAGATGCCGCTGGCGTCGGCGATGACCTGGTATTTGCTGCCGTCGCCGTAGAAGCGCTCCGCGATGGCCCACAGGGTGTCCCCGGCCACGACGGTGTAGGTCTGCGGCTCGGGTTGCGGCGGCGGCGTCGGCTCGGGTTCCGGTGCGGGGACTGCTTCCTCAGGAGCGGTCGTCACCTCGGGTGCAGGCGGCTCAGCCGCCGGCGACGGCGTCGGCTGCTCGGCGGTCTCAGTTTTGGTCGACCACGCGGGCCCGTCGGCGGCATAGAGCACCAGATTGCGGTCGTCCTGCAGCACCAGCCGGACGTTCTTCTTGCCCTTGGTGTCGCTGTGCCACACCGGCTTGTCGGCGGTGTAGAGGACAAAGTTGCCGTCGCGTTGCACCTCGGCGCGCACGGCGTCCTGGCCGCTGGTCCCCGTCGACCACAGTGCCTCGCCGCGAGACGCCAGCACCAAATTGCCGTCGTCGTGCAACGTCAGGGTGTAGGCCCCGTTCCGGGAGGTTAGCGACTCCCCTTTGACCAGCTTCTGCCCCTCGGTCAGCGTGTCTCCCACTGCATTTCCTTTCTCGCCGGGCCAGGGCCGGCTCTCGGTCAGGTGAGCGCCGGCGACTCGACGTCGCTTCGGTGCGCGGTGCGCGGTGCCCAGCCTGGTGGACCGAACAGGTAGCCGAACCGGTCGCGCAGCCGTGTCGCGGAGCGCAGATCGCGGACGATCGCCAGATATTCGTGGGTCTGCAACGTCCAGATGTTGTAAGTGTCGACTTGTTTGGTGAGCCCGTAATGCGGACGGAACGTCTCCTGCTGGAACGTGCCGAACAACCGGTCCCAGATGATCAGGATCCCGCCGTAGTTCCTGTCGAGGTATTCAGGGTCCATGCCGTGGTGCACCCGGTGATGTGACGGCGTGTTGAAGAGGAATTCGATAGGGCGCCACATCGTGTGGATCCGCTCGGTGTGCACCCAGAACTGGTAGATCAGGCTGACCGAAAAGCTGACGAAAACCATCCAGGGCGGAATCCCCAACAGCGGCAACGGTATCCACATCAAAATCTCACCGCTGTTATTCCACTTCTGGCGCAGGGCGGTGGCGAAATTGAAATACTGGCTGGAGTGGTGGGCCTGGTGGGTGGCCCAGATCAGCCGGACCCGGTGGGCGATGCGGTGATAGCAGTAATACAGCAGATCAACACCGAGGATCGCGATGACCCAGGTGTACCACCGGGTGGCGGGCAGGTGCCATGGCGCCAGGTAGGCATAGATCGCCGCGTAGCCCAGCAGAGCCAGGAACTTCCAGCCGGCGGTGGTGGCGACCGAGACGAGTCCCATCGAGATGCTGGCCCACGAATCGCGGACCAGATAGGCGCCGGATGCCGGCCGAGCGGACCGCTCGATGTGTTCGAGCTTGCGCGCCGCCGTCCATTCCAGGATCAACAGCAACAGGAAAAACGGGATGGCGAACAACACCGGGTCGCGCATTTGCTCCGGCAGCATGGCCAGGAAATCCGCGAACGCATCCACAGCAGACACCATATGCCTTGCCGCCGGGATGGGGCGGCTGGTCTAACCTGCGCGCACCGTTCAGACTGTCGCTGATGAAGGCGATCGACCGTACGACGCTCACGCCCGGCCTTGCTCAGCGGTTGCTGCGCTCCACCGGCGTCCGCAACCGGCTGTTTCCCGCGGCGAAGCTCGACCAGTGGGCTGCTCACCCGAGACCGCCGTACGCCGGTCAGCCATCCAAGCGGGTGCTCAAACGAATCCGGGTCGAGCGGGTGGACCTCGCCGGCCGCCCGGTGTACGAGGTCAGCCCGCGGCTGGTCGACCAAGACGCGCTCAGCGGTCATCTGCTGTATCTGCATGGTGGCGCCTACGTGCTCGACCTGCTCCCCCATTTTCACTGGCCGGCCATTGCAAAGCTGGCCAACACCTTGCGGCGCACGCTAACCGTGCCGATCTACCCGATCGCTCCCGAACACAGCTACCGCGAGGTGTTTCCATTTCTGCTGCAGACCTACCGGCGCCTGCTGGACGCCCGTGAACCGAATTCAATTGCCTTCATGGGTGATTCGGCCGGCGGCGGGATGGCCTTCGCGCTGTGTCACGCGGTACGCGACGCCGGGCTGGCACAGCCGAGCGACGCGGTGCTGCTGTCGCCCTGGATGCACGTCGCGCTGCCCGACCCCGGTGTGACCGCCGTCGCCAAGATCGATCCGTTGCTGAATCTGGACGATCTGCGCGCCGCGGGAATCCGCTATGCGGGCGGCGATCCGCTGGACACCCCGTTGGTCAGCCCGAGTGTCGGACCGCTGACGGAACTCCCGCGGCTGACGGTGTTCACCGGAACCCACGATGTGCTCAATCCGGACGCTCGCGCCTTCCATCAGCGCGCGACGGCGCACGGACTAGACATCGGCTGGTACGAACGACCGGGCGGGATGCACGTGTGGATGCTGCTGCCCGGTCGGCACGGCGGTGAGACGCTCACCCAGATCCAGCAGGTGTTGAGCCCTTGAGCGACATCCTCGTCATTGGTTCGGGCTTTGCGGGCTTGTGGGCCGCGCTGGGCGCGGCTCGCCGCCTCGGTGAACTAGGCGTGCCCGACGGTGATGTCGACGTTACAGTGTTGAGCCGCAAGCCCTTCCACGATATCCGGGTCCGTAACTACGAGGCGGACCTGAGCGCGTGCCGTATCCCGCTCGCCGACGTGCTCGACCCCGCCGGTATCACCCATCTCGCCGCCGAAGTGACCGCGATCGACACCGATGCACGGGCCGTCACCACCTCGACGGGAACAGCACACCGCTACGACGGTCTGGTGTTGGCCTCGGGCAGTCAGGTCGTCAAGCCCGATATCCCCGGCTTGCGAGACTTCGGGTTTGACGTCGACACCTACGACGGCGCCATGGCGTTGGCGCAACATCTACGCAGGCTGGCGAGCGGTCCGTCGACGCCCGCAGCGGCCACCGCCGTCGTGGTCGGCGGCGGGCTGACCGGCATCGAAACCGCCTGTGAGCTGCCCGGCCGGCTGGCCGCAGTGACCGACGCAATCGCGCCGCGAGTGCTACTCGTCGACCGGAACCCGTGGGTGGGGTCCGATATGGGCCCGTCGGCGCGCCCGGTGATCGAACAGGCTTTGTCCGAAAACGGTATTGAGACCAGGTTGGGGACGGGAGTCGCCGAAGTAACCCGGCGGGGCGTGTCCTTCTCCTCGGGAGAGCAGATCGACGCGGCGACAGTGGTCTGGTGCGCCGGCATGCGGGCCAGCCCGTTGACTGCCCAGCTGCCTGTGGCCGGTGATCGGCTCGGGCGGGTGCGGGTCGACGACTATCTTCAGGTGATCGGAGTCCCGGCGCTGTTCGCGGCCGGTGATGTCGCCGCCGCCACGATGGACGACGACCACCTGTCGGTGATGTCATGCCAGCACGGTCGACCAATGGGCCGCTACGCCGGTTACAACGTCGTCAGCGATCTGCTCGGCGAACCGATGCTGCCCCTTCGAATCCCTTGGTATGTCGCAGTTCTCGACCTTGGAGCGGCCGGCGCCGTGTACACCGAAGGTTGGAACCGCCAGGTGGTGGCCTGTGGCAGCGAGGCCAAATCGACGAAGCGGACCATCAATACCCAGCGGATCTATCCGCCCTCGAGCGGTGGCCGCGCGGCATTGCTGGCTGCTGCCGCACCAGATTTGCAAGGCCGGCCTGAAATTGGCGGCTAATCGGGCTGCGGTGCGGGCGGCATCGGGTTGGCCTGGTCGCCGGCGTACCAATGCACCGCGTGCACACCCGGCTGCAACGAAAGTTCGGCGACGAGCCGCTCGAGCCGGGCCGGGGCGTGGCCGTCGCTGAGCAGATACGCGGTCAAGGCGACGTTGTCGTCGGGGGCCCGCCCGGTGTGGATGCCGCGCAGCACAAAGTCGTTCCCGCTGGTGCGCTGCACGATCTGGGCGCGAGCGTATTTCTCGGACTTGGGGCGACAGATCAGCTGCAGTTGATAGGGCTGCTGGTCTTCGTCCTCCTCGACGATGTTGTCGTGGTCGATGAGGTGTCCCAGTGGGCGCCCCAAAAGGTGGGTGGCCACGACGGTTCCGGTGGCGATCAGCGCGAACAGCAGGTGCCCGGCGGCGGCCAGCACCCCAACCGCGGCCGAACACCACAGGGTGGCGGCGGTGTTGAGCCCGCGGACGTTGAATCCCTCGCGCAGGATGACCCCGCCACCGAGGAAACCCACACCGGACACCACATAGGACGCGACCCTGGTGGGGCTGGTGTCGTTGGCGGCGACGGCGTAGAGCACGAACAAGGTGGCGCCGGCTGCCACCAGGGCGTTGGTGCGCAGCCCGGCCATCCGCGCCCGCCACTGGCGCTCCAGCCCGATCATCGCTCCACAGCCCAAGCCCACGGCCAACCGCAGCGCGAAGTCGGCGGTGCTCAGCGTCTGCATCACGCTCCCCTGTCGTCCCGACGTGTCGTTCTCAGTGTGGACGACGTTGACGCCCACCGCGCGCCGGGGCGATGACGGACTACAGCGACTGTGGTTTGGCGGGTTTGGCTTTGCCGGACACGTGCACGGCGTGGACGCCCGGCTTCTTCGACAATTGCGCGAGCAAGCTCTCGAGCTGAGCGTGGTCAGTGTGCCAGTGCTGCACCGATTCCGGTTTCTGCGACATCTCCGCCAGCACACGCTTGAGCTTGTCCGGCGTCTGGGCGTCGTTGCCGGCAGCGGGCCGGCCGACCTTGGCGGCGGGTCCGCCCACAACCCTGGCGGGAGCAGCGCTCCCCAGCGCGCTGCCGGCCATGCCGGCCAGGGCCAGCGAACCGAACAATCCGGCCGGGCCCTCCGCGATCACCGTCGGGGCGGCGCCCACACCGGTGCCCTGTAAAACGCTGGCCGCCAGGCGGATTGTCGGGGTGGCCGCGGCCCAGCTGGGCGGCACGGCCAGTGCTCCGACCATGCCCGCGTTGCCCATCCCCGCCGAGACGGCCGACGCTGCCGAGCCGGCAACTCCGGCGACACCGGCGACATGTGTTGCCGTACCGAGTCCCGCTGCCAGCGCTCCGGTTCCGGCGCTGGCGGATGCCGACGTGATCGCCCGCACCGCTGCCGCGAGCCCGAATATCACGGTGATCAACACGTCGTTAGCCGGCAGGATCAGCTTCGGAATTGCTTCGATATACGCGCTGATTTGGGACAGCGTGGGCGGATCGGCCAGCGGTGCTTGCAGGGCTTGCAGCGCCTGCGGTGTCGTGGACATCAGCTGCGACAGTGTGCTGTGCGTGCTGGCGCCGGTCGATTGAGCGGTCCCAGCGAGCTGGGTCAGCGCGCCGCCGGACTTAGCGACCTCCGGCGCCGCGACAAACGGGGTCACTCTCGAGGCGGCCGCCGACTGACCGGCGTAGCTGTACATCGCCGCGGCGTCCTGGGCCCACATTTCGCCGTACTGAGCCTCGGTGGCCGCGATCGACACGGTGTTCTGCCCGAAAATGTTTGTCGTTACCAGCGACGCGAGTTGGCTACGGTTGGCCGCGATCACGGGCGGAGGCACCATTGCGGCGAACGCGGTCTCGTAGGCGACTGCGGCCATCCGAGCCTGGATGGCGGTCTGCTCGGCTTGGGCTGCCGTGGTATTCATCCACGCCGCGTAAGGCGCTGCCGCGTTCATCATGGCGGCCGAGGACGGGCCTTGCCATGATTCTGCCGTCAGCCCGGAGACCGTGGCGCTGTATGCGGCCGCCGATGAACGCAGCTCCGCGGCCAGCCCGTCCCAGGCCGCTGCTGCAGTTACCATCGATCCCGAACCCGGGCCGGCGTAGATGCGAGCGGAATTGATCTCCGGTGGGAATGCCCCGAAATCCATTGCTAGTCCCCTTGCTTCGTGACGAGCATCGTCATTCGTCCGCCGGTATCACGATGATCGTTGCCGTCGTGGCGACATCGGCTCCGCCCATGGAGGCCGCAGTCGTGCCCCCTACCGAGCGGGCAACGCTGCCGCCGGTACCGGCGATGGCACGACCGGCCAGACTCGACAACGCCATCTGGCTGAAGAGACCTTCTGAGCCCTCGGCCATGACAGCCGGGGCGGCTCCGAGGCCACTGCCCGGCAACACAAAGGCCGCCGGTCTGATCGCCGGCGCGGCGGCGGCCCAGCCTTGCGGCACGGACAGCTTCCCGACCATGCCGGCGTTGCCCATCCCGGCCGATACCGCCGAGCCGACGCCGGTGGCCCCGAGTGCATGCGTCCCCGCGCCGAGCTCGCCGGCCAGCAACGAGCCGGTGCTGACCGGTGACCCGAGCGCGGTCGCCAAGTTCTGCCCCACCATCGGCAACAGCACGTTCTGAAACGCCAACAGGTAGGGCACGCCGGCGACCGGGAAGTAGGAGATCGGCGAGGTAGGGCCGGTGATGAAATCCAGAAACGACGTGGGCGGATCCGCCGCCGGCGCCAATGGTGCGGCGAAGCTCTGCAGTGTTTTGGGTACCGCGGACACCAGCTGCGACAGGCTGGTCTGGGTATTTGCGCCCGCCGATCTGCCGACCGCCTGGGCGATCGTCGCAGCCTGTGCGGTCAACCCGTCTGTCCTGGTGGTGTCTGGCGGTGGGGTGAACGGTGTCAACTGGGTCGCGCTTGCCGAAGCAGCCGCATAGCCGTACATCATGGCCGCGTCCTGCGCCCACATCTCCGAATAGTGGAATTCGGTGGCTGCAATCGCCGCGGTGTTCTGCCCCAGCAGGTTGGTGGCGATCAGCGTCATCAGCAGACTGCGGTTGGCGGCGATCACCGGCGGCGGAACGGTGGCGGCGAACGCGGTCTCGTATGCGACCGCCGCCGCCTTGGCCTGACTGGCGGTCTGCTCGGCCTGCGCCGCACTGGCACTCATCCACGCCACATATGGCGCGGCGGCCGCCGCCATCGCCAGCGACGTCGGGCCCTGCCAGGCTCCGCCGGCGAGACCTTCGATGACCGATTGATAGGAGGAGGCCGTCGTACCCAACTCGGCGGCCAGCCCGTCCCAGGCGGCCGCGGCGGCGATCATCGGCCCGGATCCGGGTCCGAGGTACATGCGGCCGGAGATGATTTCCGGCGGTAACGCTCCGAAATACATTTCGACTACCTTTCGGCCTTAGCTAGCGCAATCCGGGCCGGTGGTTGTGCTGTCTTTTGAAAAGCTGGCGGTCCTATCGATGATGTTGAGTCCCGAGTTGGTTGCTGCGGTTGGCTTTTCGTACGCCCGAGCCGTCGCTCTGTTGTGTCGCTTGATGATCAGCGATCATTGTTCGGTTTAGATTGCGGCAACGTGACCAACCGATAAACCTATTGGCAAACAACGAGTATGTGGCGGCGGCGCGCCGAAACCATTGTGTAAATGTGTGCAGCACCGAGAGAAATCACCGGCGGGACCCGGCTATGACCCCCTGGTGCGCCATTGTCGATGCATGCGCCGCTGGAGAAACCCGTCGACGTGATGGTTTCGGCGCAGTGCATCGAGTTCGTAGGCACGCCAGAAGCTTTCGGCATGACACGCCATCCGCGGCACGCCTGCGGTGAAAGTTTTCACCGCCGGTGATGCAGAGCCGGCGCGACGATCGGGACGTGCCATGAGCCGGGATCAGGCCCAGCTGGAGCCGACGGCGGAGTCGGTGGAGGCCATGTTGTTGCCGGCCGTTTGGACTTTTTGGCCGTGGGCGTTGGCTTGTTCGTAGATGACTTGGAAGTTGCGGCCCAGTTGGGTGATGAACTCTTGGCAGGCCACCGAGCCTGCGCCGCCCCAAAAGTCGCCGGCGGCAAGCACATCGCGGACGATGGCCTGGTGTTCGGCTTCCAGGGAGGCGGCCTGGGCGCGGATCAGCGCGCCGTGGGCGTCCACGTCGCCGAATTGGTAGTTAATAGTCATCTACGTCTCCTAACGTGAAGAAAAGCGTACTCAGCCGTCGCTGGCATGTGGCTGTTTAGCTGCTGAGTATTTGCTGTGAGGTCTGTTCTTGGGATTCGTAGTTGTTGGCGTCGCGGATCAGCCCGTCGCGCACGCCGTGGAGCATGTTGACGATGTTGCGAAACGCGGTGTTCATCTGGCCCATGGTGTCGTGAGAGGTCAGTTGGGCGGTTCCGCTCCAGCCGGCTCCGGCGATGTTTTGGCTGGAGGCCCACATTTTGCGGGCCTCGTCCTCGACGGTCTGGGCGTGCACGTCGAAACGGCCGGCCATGTCGCGCATGGCGTGCGGGTCAGTCATAAAACGCGTAGGCATCTCAATGTCTCCTTTGTGTGCGTCACTGGCAGTGTGAATTCGTTCGTCGTTGGGTCAGCCGGCGATCACCGGTCGAGCCATCACCGTCGGTTTGAAGCCGTACCGGGGTGCGGCAAAGCCGTAGCCGCGTGCGCCTGCACCCGCCATCGGCATGCCCGGCATGCCGGGCATGCCACCCGGTTCGGCCGCCGGAACGGCGCTGGTCCAGCCGCTGGCCGGGAACCGCGCAACGGCGGAATTGGCCACCGGGGTGGCGGCGGCCCAGCCCTGTGGCACCGACAAGGAGCCGACCATTTTCGCCTGACCGATCCCCGCCGAAACGGCGCCTCCGCCCAAGCCGGCCGGTCCGATCGCGGATATCCCGGCGCCCGGTGCCACGGCTGGGAGTCCGTCCAGCCCGCCCAGAGCCAGCGGGTCGAAGGGCGCTATTGCCGCACCGCGGATGACGGCGGCATCCGCCCCGATCTGGGTGATACCAGCTATGCCCATCGGGCTGAAAGAGCTGCTCATCAGGTTTGTGATTCCGTTCGTGATATCTCCGGGTTGAATACCCGTCCCACCGAAAAGGCCCCCAAGCCCGGAACCCGACCCGGTGCCTGCCATCGGTGATGCCAACCCCTGCAGCGTCGTCGGCATCGCGGTCACCAGCTGGGACAGCTGTGACTGCGTGCTGGCGCCGGCGGCTTGAGCACCCGCGGCCTGCTGCGCGACCAAACCCGCGGGGTTGGTGTTGTGCCGCGGCGCGCGGAAGGGGGTGACCTTCGAGGCGGCTGCCGACGATCCGGCATACCCGTACATCGCGGTCGCGTCCTGAGCCCACATTTCGCCGTAGTGGGCCTCGGTGGCCGCGATCGCCGGTGTGTTCTGCCCCAAAACGTTGGTCGCAACCAGCGAAGCCAACTGCGTCCGGTTGGCCGCGACCACTGGCGGCGGCACCGTCATCGCGAACGCCGCCTCGTAGGCGCCAGCCGCTGCCGTGGCTTGCGCGGCGGTCTGTTCCGCTTGCGCGGCAGTCGTGCTCATCCACGTCGCGTACGGCGCGGCGGCGGCCGCCATCGATGCAGACGCCGGCCCCATCCACCCTTCGCTCGTCAGCCCGGCGATCACCGACTCATAGGCGGCCGCTGTCGAACGCAATTCGGCGGCCAGTCCCTGCCACGCCGATGCCGCGGCAAGCAGTGGGGCCGAGCCAGCCCCTGCATACATGCGCGCGGAGTTGAATTCTGGTGGGAATGCTCCGAAATCCATTGCTACACCCCTCCTTAACCGGCCGCGATCGCGTTGGCGGCCTCAGTGACCGCGTATGACCCGGCGCTGGCGCGCATGGTGGACACAAACATTTCGTGAATCGCCGCAGCCTGTGCGCTGACGACCTGGTACAGCTGTGCGTGCGCAGCGAACTGCGCTGCGGTCAGCGCCGAGACCTCGTCAGCGGCAGCGGGAAACACCGCGCTTGTCGGGCCTGCGACGGCCGCGTTCTGCGCCGACATCGCAGAACCAATGCCCTGCAGGTTGCCGGCGGCTGCCGTCAACATTTCGGGCTGTGTAGTCAGAAAAGTCATCGGATTTCTCCTTCGGGGAGCAGGCCGAATCCAGCCGCCACGGTGGCATCAGGGCATGCCGAAACCACCCACGCCTAACGTGAAGACGTGCCGATCAGCTCATTCAGGGCGAGCCGAATCAGATGGAGAAAACCGTGCCGGGGACGGATTCGAACGAAACGGTCATCGATCTCGGATAGGGACTATCACTGGGACTCAATCTCGCTCTCACCTCCTCGCGGCCGAGGCACACGGGGGTGCCGACACGGTTGCACACAGGGATGAGGCGACCCGGCAATCAATACCGGGCTCGGCACCCCTCTCGTCAGAGCTTTGGCACTACACGGCGTATCCGGTTGTCCCGGAAGCCACTTGGGCTCAACCCTTAAGCCGGGAGGAGCTGTCCTGACCCTGGGCGTCTTTCGACGTTCGAGGTCAGTGGCCTATATCCGTGCAGACGCCTCACCTAGCGAGGTGCTTGCAGAGGCCATGGTGGCACCGGAATCGAGGCACGTCAACTCGCTTCGCCTGAAACCGCATTCGATAACGTCGGCAGTGGCCCGGTCAGAAGTTGCTGGGCAGTGCCGGTACCGGGTGCGGTGTCGAGTCGGTGCTCGCCTGGGTGGTGGCGCTGAGCACCGCGTTCACCGAGCCGCCGGCGATGGCGGTTACTCGTCACGCTCGTCGTGAGCTAACTAGAAGTGTTTGCGAGCTGCTGAACCGCTGTGAGCGCTTCCGGGCCCCGTGTCGCCGGCTCGCTTGTCTACGACACCGGCGGCGACCAACTCAACGGCGGCAATTGCCGGGCAGCGCGATCAGCTCTGCCTGCGCATCAGAAACTCGTTCGGGCACTGGTGTTTTCGATCATCCTCCACTATCCGGCAGCCGGTGGATGTGCCATCACCATGGGACGGAACCCGTACCGGGGCGCCGCGAAACCGAACCCTCGTCCGGACGACCCCACCATCGGCATCCCCGGCATGCCGGGCGTCCCGGCCATCTCCCCCGCTACGGACTGGGGGGCGGCGGTCCAGTTAGAGACCAATGACGCCGTCGCCGAGGGGGTCGTCGCCGGGGCAACGGCCCAGCTTTGCGGGACCGCCAACGATCCGATCGTGGTTCCGCGGCCCATTCCCGCCAATACACCGCCACCCAGACTTGCTGAGCCTGCTGGCCCAACCGCGCTGATCCCCGCACCCGGCGTCAGAATGCCCGGCCCTAGCCCACTGGCTGAACCGGCGGTGTTGAGGGCATGGATGACGGATAGATCCGCTCCTACTTGGGTGATGCCGGCCAACGACATCGGAGTCAACGAGCTGCTCATGAGATTCGTTGCGGCGTTGGTGATATCGCCGGGCGCTAGCCCCGGCGAAACTCCCGGTGCCGCGAACCTCTGCAATGTACTGGGCGTCATCGAAACCACTTGGGATAGCGACGATTGCACGCCGGAGCCGGACGCAGATCCAATGGATTGACCGACGGCGACGCCCTGTGCAGCCACGCCGGCCTGGTTCGTGTTCTGCAGGGGCGGCGTGAACGGGTCCACCTTCGTGGCAACGGCCGAGGCGGCGGCATAGCCGTACATTGCTCCGGCGTCCTGGGCCCACATTTCGCCGTAATGTGCTTCGGTCGCTGCGATGGCCGGGGTGTTTTGACCCAGCACATTGGTCGCGACCAGCGACATCAACAAGCTGCGGTTAGCGGCGATCACCGGTGGCGGAACCGTCATTGCAAATGCCGCTTCATAAGCCGCCGCGGCCGCCCTGGCTTGGCCGGCCGTGTACTCGGCCTGCGCGGCAGTGGTACTCATCCATGCCGCGTACGGCGCGGCAGCAGCCGCCATCGACGCCGAACCAGCGCCCAGCCAGGTGTTGCCGGCAAGGCCGGAAATCACCGACGAGTAGGAAGCCGCCGCCGAACTGAGTTCGGCGGCCAAGCCATCCCAGGCCGACGCCGCCGCCATCAACGACCCGGCACCACCGCCGGCGTACATGCGGGCGGAGTTGAATTCTGGTGGGAATGCTCCGTAATCCATGGCGCCGCCCCCCTAACCCGCAGCGACCGCGTTGGCGGCCTCGGTGGCGGCATACGAGCGGGCGCTGACACACAGCGTGTTCACGAACATCTCGTGAACCGCCGATGCCTGGGAACTGACGGCCTGATACAACTGGGCATGCGCCGCGAATTGCGCCGCGGTCAGCGCTGATACCTCGTCGGCCGCCGCGGGTACCACTACCGTCGTCGGTCCGGATGCAGCCGCGTTCTGCGCGGCGAGCTCCGTACCGATACCCTGCAAATTGCCGGCCGCCGCAGACAGCGTTTCCGGCTGTGTCGTCACGAAAGACATTTGGACTTCTCCTTGCGGATAAGTCCGACCCGGTTTCGGGCTTCAGTCGCTGTGCTGCTGCGGTTTGCGTCAACGCCATGTGCCGCCGAAGGCGGAGAGATGGCCTGGCGCAAGCGAATTCAGACGGCGAATACGGTGCCGTGACCGGATCGGAGCGAAACGGTCATCGATTTCGGATGGTTGTGACAAGGACTGACACCAGAATTGACTCTCGCCCACCTCCTCACCGCCTACGCGCAGTAGTGCCACCACAGCTGCACAAGAGTGAGTGAGCCCTCCGACGACGTCGTGCGCCGGAGGGCACCTCTCTCGTCAGAGCTTTGGCACTACACGGCGTATCCGGTTGTCCCGGAAGCCACTTGGGCTCAACCCTTAAGCCGGGAGGAGCTGTCCTGACCCTGGGCGTCTTTCGACGTTCGAGGTCAGTGGCCTTTATCCGTGCAGACGCCTCACCTAGCGAGGTGCATGCAGCGTCATGGTGACACCGCGGCAGGAACGGGTCAATCGGTTTGTCAACCGCTGTGCAGCGCCGGCAGGACTCATCGGTCTGGATTGCTACAGCCAACTACGGCGCGGTACTGCTGGTAGTGCAGACCGCGACTAGCAAACCGCGTTGTCCAGCGGATATCTTCTTGCGGGCATAGCTTAGCGACGTGCAGCGGAGACCGTCTGCCAGTTGCGTCACAGTTAGCTGTCGACTTGCTGTGTGACAGCCGGGCGTCAGCGCCTATGCGCTCTTCTTCTCGGCCACAGCCGCACCGAGTCCCTCGGCGAGATCGTCGCGGGTCAACTCCTTGAACCGCCGCAGCTGGTCCTCGCTGAACTCGTCGAGCTCACTTGACAGCACCGCGTCCAGGTCTTCGTCGTCGAGGCGGAAACTGCGGTGGTCACGAGCCTTTTCCACCACGTTACGCACGAACCCCGCATTGCCGAGTACGTCAATACCCCGGATCAGATCGCCGTCCTCGGAGAGGGTTTCGTCGTCGTAGAACTTTGTGTACGACGGCAACAACACCTCGACCGCGTCGTCGGTGATCACGTCCTCGTTTTCCCGGCCCATCAGCTGGGTGAGCGCGATCAACTCCGGCGGTGTGTAACTGTAGAACTCGATCACCGTCGAAAACCGCCGCCGCAGACCCTGGTTCACCTCCAGCATCCGCTCCATCGCTTTGGCGTAACCAGCCCCGAACACCACCAGCTCGTCGCGGTGATTCTCCATGTACAGCAGCAATGTGTTGATAATCGCGTTGCCGTAAGCGTCGCCCTGCGAGTAGCCGCGCTCATGCAGGTTGTGCATCTCATCGAAGAAGACGGCCCCGCCCAGCGCCTCTTCGAGCATCTCCTCAGTGTTCTTCTCAGCGTCGGCCATGTAGCGACCGAGCAGCTTGGAGCGGCTGGTCTCCACCACCAACGGTTTCCGAAGCACGGTCAGCCCGCACAGCTGTTTGCTGAACGCTCGCGCCACCGTCGTCTTGCCGGTGCCGGGCGGACCTAAGAGCAATGTGTGTCGCGACGAGATAGGCACGGGCAGACCCATTTTGGCGCGGGCCAGATTCACTTTGGTTGTCGACTTGATCAGTTTGATTTCGCGTTTGGCCTGTTCCATGCCCAACATCGCATTGAGCTCCGCATCGCCTTCAGCCAAGTACTTCTTGGCCATCTCGGCGTGCCGGGCAGCTTCGGCCTGCTCGCGGGTCGGCGCGCTGTCGGGATCCCACGGGTCTGTCCGCGCCTCGATGGTTTCCGGATCGGTCAGCACCAGCCGATAGTTGGGGTTGTCCAGTGCTTCACGGGCGGGGGCGAACTTGGCGTCACGCGAATAGACGCGCCGCAGCATCTCGACCGCCTCGTCCTCGCGGCCCAAGTGCCGCAGGCACATTCCCTTGGTGTACATGGCGACGTTGGCCGCGTTGGGCACCCGGTCGCCCTCGATCGCTTCTTGGGCACGGTGGGTGGCTTCCTCGAAAACCCCCAGCGACGCCAACGCGGTCGTAGCCATCGCCGCTCCGGCGGCCTTCAACTCGGGATGACGCCACTGCGTGGACGGCGGAAACTGAGTGAGCACATCGGGCCAACGGCCGGTGCGGAAATACAGCACACCACGGACATAGGCGATCAGCTCCGCGTCGAAGGCATGCCGTGGCTCGGTCTGATCAAGCAGCCGTGCGGCTTGCTCATAGCGTTTCGCATCGACCAGCGCCGCGGCATAGGCGGCCGCCAGCGATTCCACGCTGGTGACGGCCAGTCGCAGAAACAGCCCGTCGGACACCTCGGGGCGAAACTCCAAATCCGACAGACCCAGACGGCGGATCTCCCAGCCGAACGTCTTCGCGGTTTCCCAGGCATTGGTGAGCACCTCGAGATCCTGCTCACCGGCCAGCACCCGGGCCAGCCAGGCATCGCACATGTCGGGGTCAAGGCGGCTGGCCGTGGTGAACATCTGCAGCGCCACCTGCGGATTGTCGCTGGGCTGTAGGCCGTTCACAGAGACGCCAGACGCCAGCAAGCCGGCGACCATCGCGTTACGGGCATCCGTCGCGGCGGTCTGCGGCCTGGTCATTGCGGCGTCCCGGCGCCGCTCACCGGGTAGGGCGGAGCGACCGAGTCAATCGCGACCGTGACTGATTCGTCGTCGCTCAGCACCCGGCTTGACATCATCAGCGCCGGGCCTGCCATAGGGGCCGGCAAGCTGGCGCGCACTGCCTGCAGTTGGCGTCCGGTGAGTCGATTCAGCCCGCTCCACATATTTTTTGGTAGGCGTGTGTCGCTGTGATAGCGCACGAACGCCGACACGTCGATGCCGCCGCGTCGCGGGGTGAGCCGGACCGTCACGACAGTGACGTCGGTGTCGGCGAGCCACAGCTCGTCCAGCATGGCCTCGGTGATGTCCGCCGGCGACACCCAAAAGCTCGTCACATACACGTCAGCGCACTTGAGAAAGCGCCAGTACGGCCGAATCTGGCCGGGGTCCAGGCCCGCCAACAGCGCGTCGTCGACATCGGCGATCTCGGCGGCAGTAAGGATGCGGGCCATGCAGCGCCGCCCGTCGAGGTCTTGAGAGAGTCGCTCGGTGGCCGCCGCGAGCGTAGAGGCCAGCGAATCGCGCGCTGCCACCGCCGCCACGTTGTGCTGCGGGTCCATCCGCAGGATGATCCAAATCCTGCGGTCCTCGAGCGGGCGTTGCTTCTCCCCGGCCTCGAGATCGTCTTGACTGGCCGACGCCCATTCTCCGGGACCCTTGGGCCCCTGCCGTTCGCCCACCGAGACGATGTCGACGCCGTCCAAACGAACGTCGAACTGCCGCAAGGCCGAAGCAACCGCCTCCACCGGTAGCGCGCCGGGTGAGCCGGCCCGCTGGCCATGCCGGCCCGATGGTGCGTCGGCGGGCCCTTCCACCGCGATCACCGTCACCAGCCGACCGTCGTATTCACGAATTCCGACCACGTCCCGGCCAAACCGGCGCTGGTGATCGATTGCCGGCGTGCACCCGGCCACCAGCGCTTCCGGATCGGCATACCAGTTACGCACCCGTGCAACAGGTGCCGAGGCGAGCGGGATTCCCCGGTGAGTCACGATCGCGGCGACAGTCACCAGCACTGCAACACCGACGCCCACCCACCACGCGACGTGGTTTCTCTGCCAAGCGTCCGGGCAATGACTGGCGATCGCCAGTATTGCGACGTCGACGAGAAAGACCGCGGTGATCCGCGGCCACGACAGGGCCAGCCCGAACCATCGCTCCGCCTTCATCGCTCCCTCGCCGACCATCGCATCAATTTCGCACTTCCGAATATCGCTGCCACCAGCAGCACCGCCGCAGCCAGTCCGCCAGCGGCCACCCAGACCGGCGTCATGTTGCGCTCGGGGGGCGATGGCGGCAGCTTCAGCGGCGACGACAACTCTTTGGGCTTCACCGGACCATCTGGAACGTCCCAGGTCAGTGCG
The DNA here is from genome assembly GCF_059812585.1 of Mycobacterium sp. NGS48. Taxonomy (NCBI): domain Bacteria; kingdom Bacillati; phylum Actinomycetota; class Actinomycetes; order Mycobacteriales; family Mycobacteriaceae; genus Mycobacterium; species Mycobacterium sp. NGS48. Next base: position 73,656 of record NZ_JCALCY010000011.1, on the reverse strand, counting down.
GCAACCGGGTCCACCACACCATGTCCGATCTGGTTGTCCACGCCACGGGCGGGCGCCCTGGCCGTGCGGATCAACCGGTTGATGATCTGATGCGACGACAGCTCGGGATGCTTGGCCCGGACCAGCGCCGCCACTCCGGAGACGATCGCGGTGGAAAAGCTGGTGCCGGTCGGCACCAGCAGCGTGTTATCCGGACCGTCGATCGCGTTGACCAAGCTGTCCTGCCGCGGCGAGAGCCCGACGATGTCGGTGCCTGGTGCTGCGATGGACACCCACGGCCCGGCCACGCTCGTCTTGTCCAGCGGCGCGCCGGCGGCATCAACGGCGCCGACGGTCAGGACATACTCGTCGAACCATGCCGGGGTCACTACGGTTGTCACGCCGTTCCAATCACGGGGATCGTTGGGCCGCAAGGGATCATAGAGCGGATTCTGTTTGCAGTCCTTCTGACTGGTGTCACCGGCGGCAGCGACGATGACCGCGTCCTTATCAACCGCCGCATAACGCACAGCGGCGCCCAGGTCGGCCTGATCGAGGACGCTGCGCGCGCTCATGCACAGCACCTGAGAGATGTTGATCACCGAGGCACCCATGTTGGCCGCATGCACGATCGCTCGCGCCATGGTCCGGATGTTGTCCATCTTCTGCCGGGTCTGCGGATCCTCATCGCCGGTAAACGCATCCTTAAGACCGAACGCCTGGCTGGACTGCCGGATCGAGATCAAGTCGACGTCGGGAGCGATGCCGCTGAACGCGTCGGTTGGTTGACCCGGCGCCGGGGGCTCGGGAGCAGCCGGCCGCGGTTGGTCGACGGCGCGGACACGCCCGCCGCCGGAATAGCCCGGTGCCACGAACGTTCCGTGCTGCCGGTTGGCCGCCGGAGCTTTCGGTGGTGCCGGATTCCACGGGAATGCAGGCTGCGCCGGCTCCTCGGGCGGCGGGGGGACCATGGTCACCGTCTGGGGCGGTGGCGGCGGCACCGACAACGTGATGGTCTGGGGCGGTGGCGCAGGGGGCGGCGGTTCGTTGGTGGGTACCGGAAGCGGCTTGCGCTCCGGCGGCGGTGCCGCGGCTACGCCGCTGGCCGGGGCGGCGGCGATCATCGACGCCACGAGCGTGCCGTGCGCGTCGCAGTCCGACAGCCCGTCGCCGCCGGCCATCACGTAGTCGCCGCCTCCCGCTAGGCGCGGCAGTCTCGGGTGCGGCGTCACCCCGGTATCGATGACGGCGACCTTCACCCCGCCGCCACGGCCGAACCGCCAGGCTTCGGGCAGGTTCAGCATGTCCATGTACTTCGGCTGGATCCGAAAGTCGGTGCCGGGCAACACGCCAACCTCGGTGCAGTACGAGGTTTGCCGCATCGGCTGTTCGGGGCCGGGGGGGCTGTCGGGCGGCACTGCCGCGGGGTCGACCACCGGCGGAGCGATCGCGTACGCCGTTGGCGAACCTGCCAAAGCCGCCGAGGCCACGATGAGCGTGGTGGCAGCCAGCGCTGCCGTACGGCTACCGATACCGGATCGCTGCATAGACATTCATCAACCACAATGCCAGCGGGAATATCGGCATCAGGCACAGGTATTCGATCCACTCCACGAATTTGCGGAACAGTGGACTGTAGATCGTGTTGGGCACAACCGCCGCGGCGGTCAACCCGGCGGCCGGCAGCAGCACCAAAATTCCCGCGCCTACCGACACCGACAGTGGTGAAGACAACACCAGCACATACCGCCCCACCACGGCCGCCACGATGATTACGGCGGTCAAGGCCAGCGTGATCGCCTGCCAGCGGTCCACATAGGAGCGTCCACGCAACATCAGGAAACCGGCAGTGGAGGCGGCCAGCAGTACCGGCAGCCACCGCTGACCGGTGTGCGGGTCGCACAGTCCGGCCAGGCACACCACGACCAGCACACCCAACCCGACCAGCAGCCCGGTCAAAAACGCCCGGGCGCGCTGGGCGCGCAGCACCACGTCGCGCACCGAGGAAGGACCTTCCAGGGTCGGACGTCCGCTGCCGGACAAGACCACGGTGGTCGGCAGATCGGGCCGGGCCTCGAACACCCAGCGACTGGTGGCAGAAGGAAATACCGGCAGCCGGATACCAGACAGCCAGCGGGACAGCGATGGCGCAGCGTGATACCCGATCACACAGGCAAGCAGCACGCACGACATCAGCGTCACCGCACTGGTCAACAGCAGCATGCGTGCCAGGCTGGCCACCGTGGTGGCAACACAGATGGTGATGATCGCGGTGTAGAGGCCCAGGCGCCGACCGGTGAACCGCAGCGCAAGCACCGACCCGACGCCGACGACCGCGAAACCCAGCACCGCATGCGGTGCCCCTACCGGACCCGGTGGTGCCGCCGCGGCCGCCACCGCCAGCGGTGCCAGCCCGCTGACCAGGATCATGTCGCCCACCCGGCGTTCGGAGACAGATGTCGAACGCATCAGCACCAGCGTCGCCACCGTCAGCACCAGCACCGCAACCACCGCGGCGTAGCTGGCTGTCAGCCAGGAATCATCCCGCCACCGCCACCACCCCAGGGCGGCCGCGGCGAGCAGCACTCCCACCGACAGCATCGCGGCGCCGACTTGCACGGCGACAACCGGATCGATGGCTGCGAACCGTTTGGACAGGTTCACCGACACCGCCGTCGAGATGTGCTCGATCACCTGCGACCGGTGCTCGGTGTCCTCGATGAACCGCAGCCATAGCCGGTCGCCGTCGAAGACGTCCTGCTCGGACAGGGACTGCGCGGCCCGCAACGGGGTGCCGTCGATCAGGCACAACATCCAGCGGCCGCGTCCGGTGGCCTCCAGCGGCGCCACATCCAGCTCGCGCAGCCGGTTGTTGACGACCTTCAGCAGTGGGTCGACCATGACCGATACCGGAGCATTGGCGTCCAGCAGCACGCCGATCTGCACATCGGCGGCCATGATGGCGATCACCGCCGCCTGAGGTGAGGAAACCGCCTCAGCGCCCGATTGCTGCGCTTCGGCCACCACCGCGGTCATAGTGCTGCCCCTTTGTCGACGAATTCTGAGTCCATGTGTCTTGCCTCGCTATTAAATGGCGACGCCCGCCCCAATTGCTGAGCCAATTCTAGAGCATTTCCCCGGATCTGCATCCCGAGTGATTGTTTTCCCGAAAACCCTTGGTGTAGGCAGTTTTTCTGCGGGATTGTTAAACTCTGCGGTGCGTTTTCCACTCTCCATACGGCAGCGTTTCTAAAACGGTCTTGACTCCGACTTGCACCAACTGCGGGGTGGCCGGACAGATCGCCAGCCACGCCTCGCCCGACCCGGCTGTCCGGGCTTGCTGGTACATGGCGATGCGCCCGCCCGATCCGTCCTTCAGCGACAGCACCGACGCGCTTGGCGCCCGAGCGTCGTCGCGGTATTGCCGCGCGTAGACCGCGGCCTCGGCCGCGGGATCCGACAGCGCCTGTCCAAGGGCGGCCACGGTGGCCGCGCTGATGCCCAGTCGACGCAGGTCTCCGCCGGAGAAAACGTTGAACCCTGCGCCCTGCCAGGCCTTTGTCGCTTCCAGCATTTCCTCGAGCGGTACGTTGACGGCGTTGATTGCCGCCGGGTCGGCATGGTGAATCGACTCCAGTCCGTCAAAGACCAGTGCGGCGATCGAGGCGGTGTCGGCGATCGCCACGTCGTCGACGGTGATGTCATTGGCGACACGTACCGCCGAGACCCAATGCTGGCCGCGTCGGGCCAGCACCACCCGGAATTCGTTGTCCGGGATGTCCCGGGATCCGACCGGCGGCTCTTCGCCTTCCTCGGTCGGCTCGTTGACACCGTAGAGCAGTTTGCCCCGGGACAGCAGCACGACGATTTCCAAGTCGGGTGCGGCCAGCACCCGCAACCGGGCGGCGACCTGCTCGTCAACCGTCTCGCCGGTGACGATGCCTTCTTGGCGCATCACCGCCATCCCGGGGTGCTCGTTGAGCCAGTCGTTGGAATCGGTGGAGACGTAGGGCCGACAGCGCAGTTCGGGTGCGACGTGCCGGATGTCCAGCAGCGCCTGGAGCATCCAGAAACCCTCGACGTTGACGGTGATGTCGGTGCGCGTGCCCTGTTGGTCCATCGCTACTTTCGGGTCGCTGTGGTTAAAGACCACAGGACGCGGCAGCACACACCGACTCGGGTGTGCTGCCGCGCCTGGGGTTGAGTACTTAGGCCCAGCTGGAGCCGACGGCGCTATCGGTGCTGGCCATGTTGTTGCCGGCCGTTTGCACCTTTTGGCCGTGGGTGTTGGCCTGTTCGTAGATCACCTGGAAGTTGCGGCCCAACTGGGTGATGAACTCCTGGCAGGCCACCGAGCCCGCGCCGCCCCAAAAGTCGCCGGCAGCAAGCACATCGCGGACGATGGCCTGGTGTTCGGCTTCCAGGGAGGCGGCTTGGGCGCGGATCAGCGCGCCGTGGGCATCCACATCGCCGAATTGGTAGTTGATCGTCATGACAAGTGTTCTCCTAACGTGTGAAAGCTTACGCAGCCACGGCTGTCGCCGCAGCGGGTCAACTGCTCAGAATCTGCTGCGACGCCTGCTCTTGCTGCTCGTAGTTGTTGGCGTCGCGGATCAGGCCGTCGCGCACGCCGTGGAGCATGTTGACGATGTTGCGAAACGCGGTGTTCATCTGGCCCATGGTGTCGTGAGAGGTCAGCTGGGCGGTTCCGCTCCAGCCGGCTCCGGCGATGTTTTGGCTCGACGCCCACATTTTGCGGGCTTCGTCTTCGACGGTTTGGGCGTGCACATCAAAACGGCCCGCCATATCCCGCATCGCGTGCGGGTCGGTCATAAAGCGCGTGGTCACCTGAATGTCTCCTTAGTAAGTAGTGATCTGCGATGGACGTTGTGGTAGCCGGGGCCGGCTGCGCGGTGGCGCAACCGCCGGCCTGGAACACACGGATCAGCCCCCCTTTCCCGCTAGCCGGCCGCCGGCGAGTGCGGCACTACGACAGGACGCATGTCGAACCGCGGCGTAGCACCAGCGGGGGTGCCGCCGCGCGCCGCGTTGGCAAGCATCGGCATCCCACCGAGCATGCTCGGATTACCTGCTCCGACCGAGGAGGCGCCGAAGCCCGCCCCCGGCAATGCGGAGGTGCCCGCGCCGATGTTCGGGGCTGCGGCGGCCCAGGTCTGGGGTACCGACAATGGCCCGATCGTGCCGGCGCGGCCTAATCCGGCCGACACTGCCGATCCGGCGTTACCAAGGCCGCTGAGGCCGCTCAGACCGCCGGTGCCCGAACTGAGCGCCGGTGCCATGGCCGCAGCCGCACCGCTGGCCGCAGTGGTCGACCCGGTGAAAGCCTTAGAGAGCCCGTTCATCGAATTGCCCAGCGAGAGCAGGTAACTACTGTTCTGCGGGACCATCGTGGCGTAGCCGAGGGCGTCTTTGAGCGACAGCGGCGACCCAGATGACGACGCAAGGCTTTGCACGGTGCTGGCGGGCGAGGTAGCCATCGACGCCACCGTCTGCGCATGGGTACCAGCCGAGACCGCGGAGGCATTACCGACCGCCGCGGCCTGAGTGGCGGCCGCCCCCGGGTTGGTGGTCTGCGCCGGCGGGGCGAACGGCGTGAACTTCCAGGTCGCCGCCGACGTACCGGCGTAGACGTGCATCGCGGTGGCATCCTGAGCCCACATCTCGCCGTAATGCGCCTCGGTCGCCGCGATCGCCGGGGTGTTCTGCCCGAGGATGTTCGTCGCGATCAGTGACATCAACTGAGCACGGTTTGCCGCAATCACCGGCGGTGGCACGGTCGCGGCGAACGCGGCCTCATACGCGACCGCTGCTGCCCTGGCCTGGTTGGCGGTCTGTTCAGCCTGGGCGCCGGTGGCCGTCAGCCACGTGACGTACGGTGCGGCTGCTGCTGACATCGACGTCGCGGCCGGACCGGTCCAGGGCCCGGCCGTCAACCCGGAGATCACCGAGCCGTAGGACGCTGCGGTGGAATGCAGTTCGGCCGCGATCCCGTCCCAGGCCGACGCGGCGGCCAGCAGCGGTGCAGGACCCGGACCGGCGTACATCCGGCCGGAGTTGATCTCCGGGGGCAGCACCCCGAAATCGAAGAACATTTCGAAACCTCGGGACGCCTAACCCGCCGCGACGGCGTTTGCCGCCTCGGTGGCCGCGTACGACCCGGCGCTGGTGCCCAGCGTGTTGACGAACATCTCGTGGATCGCCTGCGCCTGAGCGCTGACCGCCTGGTACATCTGCGCGTGTGCGGCGAACTGCGCAGCCGTCAGGGCCGAGACCTCATCGGCTGCCGCTGGAATCACACCCGTTGTCGGGGCCGCTGCGGCCGCATTTTGCGCGCTCATAGCCGAGCCGATGCCCGTCAGGTTGCCGGCCGCCGCTGTCAGCGCCTCCGGCTGTGTCGTTACGAACGACATTTCCTATCTCCTTCTCAGCAAGCGTCAGCAATTGCTTCCGTGCCTGAGCGTAGATGGCAATAGCCCCCGACGCCGCCCGCGACGGCCGGTGTTGGCAAGTGTTTACCTGACAGCACCGAATGTTCATCTTCAGTAACGGTCCAGTAACGGCCTGCGCTCGGAAATAGCTGGTTCACCGACCAAACGGCGGGCCGACCTGCGCGAACGCTTCGGTCCGAGTTAGCCAGCAGCTCCGGCGGCAATTGCGGCGCGTCGGCATCGGGTGGCAACAGCAAGGCACGGCGCCTCCGCGCGCCATAAAAATCTGGCCGCGAAAAAGGCGCCGTCGCCAATGTCGTTGTACATGAGCTCAGCAACCAATGCGCGTCAGGACGCGAGTACCGCCGGGCGAGCCGACTGCTGAGCGCAACGAACCCGCCGCGATGTCGGCCGAAAAGACGTCATGGTTATCGTGATTGCCCTGGTCGGCGTCCTCGACGAGGCGCAAAATGCGCAGAACGCCGAAAACGCGGGCGAGCGTTATCCGGCGAACGGCGGACGGGCCATGACAGTGGGGCGGAAACCGTACCGGGGTCCGTTACCGGCTGCGCCGGCTCCGGCGCCCGCCAATGGCATGCCGCCCAAGAGGTTCCCGGCCTCTGCGGCGTCGGGAGCGGCGCTGACGCTGCTTATCGGGAGTGGCGAGGCGGGGGTCACCGGCCCAGTCGGCCCGGCCCAGGCCGAGGGCACCGACAACCGGCCGACCGAGGCCGCGTTGCCCAAGCCCGCAGACACTGGTGCGCCCCCGCTTAACAGGCCCCCCAGGCCTGGTAGCCCCGCGGCGGCTTTGGCTCCATCACCGGCGGCTTTGGCGGCAGGCGGCGTCAAATTCTTGATGACGCCCTGCAGACCGTTCCACGCGCCAAAGGTGTAGTGCGCCAACGACTCCGTGTTGGCAATAGGACCGATGTATGTCGTCCACGGGGTGAGCAGGTTCGCGACAGGAGAACCTGGCGTGTACTTGAGCCCCAGCAAGCCGTACAAGGAGCCCAGGGCTTGATCGACCCCCGACGTCGACGCGCCCGACGATGACGACGCAGCGGCGGTGGGCGTTGCGAGCTGCTGCAACGCATTCTGCGCGGTAGCGATGACCTTGGATGTCTGGGCCTGGCCGGCGGTGCCGGTCGCCTGGGCCACCGCAGCACCCTGCGCAGCCTGCCCAGCCGTGTTGGTGGTTTGTTGCGGAGGGGCGAACGATGTCACCTTCGCGGCGACCGCCGAGTTGCCGGCGTAGCCGTACATGGCCGCGGCATTTTGAGCCCACATCTCACCGTATTGCGCCTCGGTCGAGGCGATTGCCGAGGTGTTTTGCCCTATGAGGTTGGTCGAAACCAGCGCCTGCAGCTGAGTCCGGTTGGCCGCAACTTGTGGCGGCGGGACAGTGGCGGCAAGTGCGGCTTCATAGGCAGCGGCGGCCGCTCGGGCATGGGTCGCTGCCTGCTCTGCCTGCGCGGCGCTGGTGTTCATCCATGCCACGTAAGGCCCGGCCGCCTGCGCCATGGTGGCTGAAGCCAGCCCGAGCCATTCTTCGCTGGTCAGTCGTGTGATGACTGAGTCATAGGCGGCGGCAGCCGAATTCAGTTCGACCGCCAGCCCATTCCAGGCAGACGCCGCGGCCACCAGCGGTGCTGAACCCGCACCCGAGTACATGCGCAGCGCGTTGACCTCTGGTGGTAGAGCGCCGAAATCCATTGCTAACAACCATCTTTAGCCGGTCGCAACGGCGTTGGCGGCCTCAGTGGCCGCATAGGATCCGGCGCTGGTGCCCAAGGTGTGCACGAACATCTCGTGAATCGCCGTTGCCTGCGTGCTGACGGCTTGATATGTCTGCGCGTGAGCGACGAACAGTGCCGCGGTCAGGGCCGACACCTCGTCGGCGGCCGCCGGCACGATTCCCGTAGTCGGTGCGGCAGCAGCGGCATTCTGAGCAGCCACGGCCGAACCGATGACCTGTAGATTGCCGGCCGCGGCAGTCAATGCTTCTGGCTGTGTGTTCACGAACGACACGTTGCTTCCTCCTCAATTGCCCAGCGGGCCAATGACCGTCAACAAGTGATTCGCTAGCGACGTTAAATCGCTTCGGCCGGGCCGCGCGTGGTGAACGCCGGGTGTCGTCTGGGCGAACTGACGTTCATCTGCAGCTACGAACTGTTCATCCGGCTGGGTTCTCTGCCCCGTTTTCCCCCGTGACCTGTTGAAATTCGCTGTTGCCCTTGGCTCGTCAGCGAGGACGTGCCATCAGTGCGCAACTCCGGCAGCGGTAAAAATCTGGCTGCGGATAAAGCAGCCGCAGCTGAGCGCGCGGTTACGCGGTCGCAGCGCATGGTCGATTTACACCTGTCGAGACGTGCTCGAGCGGGCCCGCGCTTAATATTCGGTTCCTATCCGGCGGCGGGCGGGCGTGGCATCACGTTGTGGCGCAACCCATATCGGTTGACGAAGCCCTCGCTACGCCGACCCGTGCCGCTTAGCGGCATGCCCCGCAGTAAACCTCCGGGCTGCTCAGCGACCGCGCCGAGGTCGCTGAGCGGCAGCGGTGCGGCGCGTGCACTGGCCGCCGGAGCCGCGGCCCAGTTTGGTGGCACGGACAGCTTGCCGATGGTGCCTGCCCGCCCCACAGCCGCCGATACCGGCGCCCCACCCCGCAGACCGCCTAACCCGGCAAGTCCAGGGAACGCGCCGGCCGGGCCGCGGATCGCTGAGCCTGTCGCGCTGCTGCTCGAAGCTGTGAGGCTGTTCAACGCGCCGATCGCGAATTGGAAGCTCGATATCGGGCGATAGGCGACTTGCAAAGCGCTATTGAGATTTTTGGAGATGTTCTGCAGATCCGCCTTCAGTTGATCCCATAACGACGACGATGAAGCCGATGAGATGACCGGCTGCGACACGCTGAACCGTGGCGCTGTCGCAGCGGCCAGCGCAGCGTCGGCGTAGCCATACATCGTCGCGGCATCTTGTGCCCACATCCGGTCGTAATCGGCTTCGGTGGCCGCGATGGACGGGCTGTTTTGGCCGAGGATGTTCGTCACGGCCAGGGCTTTCAGCAGGCTGCGGTTAGCTGCGATCTGCGATGGGGGAACCGTTGCCGCGTACGCCGTCTCGTAGGCATTCGCCGCCGCCCGGGCGTTCGCGGCGGTGTGCTCAGCCTCAGCGGCAGTGGTTCTCGTCCACGTCACATAAGGTGCAGCGGCGGCTGCCATCGACGCCGACGCCGGCCCCAGCCACGGCCCGCCCGTCAGCCTCGAAACCACCGACTGGTAGGACGTCGCGGCTGAATACAATTCGGCGGCCAGCGCGTCCCATGCTGACGCCGCGTCCCACATCGGCACTGAACCGGGTCCGGAATACATGCGTGCAGAGTTGATCTCCGGCGGCAGCACCCCGAAGTCCATGATCACGACTCCTCCTTATGCCGACGAGCACACTGAGTTCCGCGTTTTCTGCTGCCTGATTGCGGACACAGTGCGCCGTGATGCTCGCTAGCCCTGAGCGTCAAGTCGTGACGTTAGATGGCCACTGCGGCGGGCGCGCTCGAGTCAAGGCACGCCCTGAACCTCTTGCTCATCGCGTCCTTCGACACGATGTGGTTGATCACTGTGCCGCGAACGGCTCACGTCGGGCGTCGTCACCTGCATGATCGCGCAGGAATCTTGGGCTACGGACCATCGGTCACCCCTGCCCGACGGCCACGCTGTGATGCCTTCTGCAACTAAGAATCTCGCCGCGGAAAATGCTCGCCGGGTCGTGGAGAGGTGGAAGCGGCGGGACCACTATCCAGCGAACGGCGGCCGCACCATGACCGTGGGGCGGAAGCCGTACCGTGGCCCGGCCCCGGCTGCGCCACCACCGGCGCCCGCTAATGGCATGCCGCCCAATAGATTCCCAGCACCGGCCATGTCCGGTGCTGCACTGACGCTGCTGAGTGGCAGCGGTGCGGCAGTGCCGTTGAGCGCTGGTGTCGCACCCGCCCACGACGAGGGCACGGACAGGCCACCGGCCGAGGCTGCGTTGCCCAACCCGGCAGATACCGGGGCTCCGCCGCCAATGCCGCCCAGCAGGCCGCCCAAGCCCGGGAGCCCGGCCGCTGCCTTAGCCCCATCAGTGGCGGCCTTGGCCGCCGATGCGGCCGGCGCAAGCGCCTTCCCCACCGACAGCATCGAGTTCGCGATACCGGTGCCGAAGTACGGCAAACCCAGCGTGTTATAGATGGGGCCAATGTATTTCGCCCACAGGTCCAAAATGCCTGTCGATCCGGATCCGCCGAGCAGCCCGCCCAGGATTCCACCGGCCCCTGATGTGGACGAGCCCGACGACGCCGCGGACTGTAACGGCGATGCGAGTCCCTGCAGCGCCTTGGGCGTCCTGGAGATCATCTGGGACATCTGAGTACCGGCCGCGGTGCCGGTGGCATGGGCGACCGCGGCGGCTTGTGTCGCCTGGCCGGCCGGGGTGGCCGTGGCCGGCGGCTGGACGAACGGCGTCACCTTCGCGGCAGCCGCCGAGTGACCTGCGTACCCGTACATCGCGGCGGCGTCCTGGGCCCACATCTCGCCGTACTGAGCCTCGGTGGTCGCGATGGCCGGCGTGTTCTGACCCAACAGGTTTGTCGAGACCAGCGACGCCAGCTGAGTGCGATTAGCGGCGACGATCGGTGGGGGCACCGTCATCGCGTACGCGGTTTCATACGCAGCCGCCGCCGAGTTGGCCTGGGTGGCCGCCTGCTCGGCTTGGACGGCGGTTGCGCTCATCCACTGCACATAGGGAGCGGCCGCTGTTGCCATCGACGTTGACGCGAGACCTGTCCACTCTTCGGTGGACAGCCTGGTGATGACGCTCTCGTATCCGGTGGCGGCCGAGCTCAGCTCAGCGGAAAGCGCATTCCATGCTGAGGCGGCCGCCATCATCGGCGTCGACCCGGCACCGGCATACATCCGCGCCGAATTGATCTCCGGCGGTAAGGCCCCGAAATCCATGTCTGTTCCCCTCAGCCGGCCGCGACCGCGTTGGCGGCCTCGGTCGCCGCATACGACCCGGCGCTGACGCCCAGGGTGTTGACGAACATCTCGTGGATCGCCTGAGCCTGGGTGCTGACGGCCTGGTACATCTGGGCGTGCGCTGCGAACTGCGCCGCCGTCAGCGCTGACACCTCGTCGGCGGCGGCGGGAATCACTCCGGTCGTGGGCATTGCCGCGGCCGCATTCTGGGCTGCCAGCGCCGAGCCGATGCCCTGCAAGTTGCCGGCCGCCGCCGACAGCATTTCGGGCTGCGTCGTCACGAACGACATGGGTGGCGTCCTCCTCAAATAGCCTTCTGCGTCAACGGGCTTCATCGCTCGCTACTCGAGATTATGTGGTTATCACCGGCGCCGTCCGCGTCGACGCGAAGTGTTCATTCCTCGGCAGCCACTGTTCATCCGCGGGCAATACGTGTTCACCAGACAGTTGAAATCGCGACTCACGACAGCCACGTGACCAATCGCTGCGAGGCCCGATCGACGACGCGCTACCCGGCTGCCGGCGGGCGCGGCACGACGGGATAGCGGAATCCGTATCGGTGAATGAAACCTTCGGCCCGCCGGCCGGTGCCCGTCAACGGCAACCCCCGCAGTAGACCCGCCGGGGTGGCGTCGGGCCTCGCGGTGAGGCTGCTGATCGGTGTTGCCGCAGCGGCCGGGCTTGTCCCTGGAGCCGCTCCGGCCCACGCTGGTGGCACCGACAACTTTCCGATCGAGGCAGCCTGGCCGACGCCGGCCCACACCGGAGCGCCGCCGCCAAAGCCGGCGAAGCCCCCGAAGCTCGACACCCCGGGAGATCCCAACGTTGTCGCGGCGGCACTGGCGGCTTGAGCGACGGGCGTCATCCCCTTCGCCAGACCGCTGAGCTTTTCTCCCAACCCGCCGAAGAAATACGGGGTGCTGATGGTGCGGAGAAACGCGTCCTGATACTTGCTCCCCTGGCCCGCCAGGACCGGCGCGGGCGACGAGGATGACGAGGTCGTCCCGGTCAGGCCGTGCAGCGTTGCGGCGGCTTGGCCGGCGAGCCCGGCCGGCTTGGTCGTCGATGGCGGCTCCGTGTACGGGTTCACCTTCGCTGCGGCCGCCGATGAACCGGCGTAGCCATACATCGCTGTCGCATCCTGGGCCCACATTTCGGCGTAATGAGCCTCGTTGGCGGCGATCGCCGGGGTGTTTTGACCGAGGAAGTTGGTGGCAATCAGGACCAGCAATTCAGCGCGGTTGGCCGCGATCACCGGCGGCGGCACCGTCATTGCAAACGCTGTTTCATAGGCAACCACAGCCGCTTTCGCCTGCGCCGCCGCTTGTTCAGCTTGGATGGCCGTAGCGCTGAGCCACGCCACGTAGGGGGCAGCCGCCGCCGACATCGAGATCGACGTCGGGCCGCGCCACACCTGGCCGGCCAGTTCGGAGAGTACTGACCCGTAGCCGCTGGCCGCGGAGCTCAGCCCGGCGGCCAGTTCGTCCCAGGCCACCGCAGCGGCCAACAGCGGACCCGCTCCGGGCCCGGCGTACATTCGGCCCGAGTTGATTTCGGGTGGTAAGGCCCCGAACTCAATCACTAAACCGGATCCGCTTCCTCGTCGATAGTGCTCGGCGTCAACAACTTTGAGCGTTCGTTTAAAACTGAACAGGTGCTCGGAAGCGAGACTAGGCGGCTATGCCGAGCTTCGCCGTCTGGGACGTGAAATATTCATCACCCGACAGCTAATGTTCACTCCCGGCCGACAGCTGTTAATTCGCAGTTGGGTTACGCCCCCCGTAATCCGCCGGCTGGCGAGCGCGGGACGACGCTGGGACGAAGCTCAAAGCGTGAGGGCCCAGCCGCGACGGCACGACGGCGCCGGGCCGGGAGGTGCTACCGGTTCAGATCGGTGGCTGCGACTTGAACGAAGACACCGGTGTCCTCGGCCATCAGCAGGCCGCGACCACGCGGCAGCGGACCGCCCTTCATCTTGCCCCGGATGAAGCCCTCGTCGGGATCGGCGTCCATCACCAGCAACGGCGCATTGGCCTGGTGCAGCGCCCGCAGCATCGGGTCGCTGCCCGCCGACGACCAGCCGCCGAAGGTGCGGGTGACGATGACGTGCAAGCCGACGTCGGCTGCCCGGGTCACCCAGGGTGCGGCTTTGTGCAGCGGCGAATCGAACCCCGGCGGCAGCTGCTGCACGTCGTCGATGATCAAGAAGATCTCCGGCCCGCTCCACCACGACCGCGACAGCAGCTCCTCGGCCGACAGGCCCGGCGGCGGCTCGCGGCCCGCCAGGGTGGCCGCCAGCTGATCCATCATCGCCGCGACGCCGTCGAGGTTGTAGGCGAAATGCTCCACATAGTCGGGACCCAACGTGGTCAGCAGCTGGCGGCGCGGATCCACCAGCCACACCTGAGCGGAGGGCTCTGTCGTCGGCGGGGCGGTGCTGGCGCCGGGAGCGTAGATCCGGCCGATCTCGCACATGATGGTCGCCAATGTCGTGGTGCGCCCACACTCACGCCGACCGGTGACCATCAGATGAGCGTTCTCGGCGAAGTTGAGGTAGACCGGCTGCAAATCCAATTCCGATATCGCCCAGGCGATCCCGCCTGCGCCGACTCCGCCGCGGCGATCGGCTGCGGCCAACGCCTGCACCTGCTCCAGCCCGAACTTCGCTGGCAGCCTGCGCACCGGGCGGGCCCGGCCGCCAGCGACCTGGCTGACGGCCGCGGCCACGCTGTCGGACTCGAATACCGCGTCCGGTGTGGTCTCCAGCGCGGGTCTGGCCACCAGGGTGTGCAGACCCGACTGCGGATCGCTGTCGAGGCGCACGTAGTTGACCGCGAGCATGCCGCGGCCGGGCTTGACCGGAACATCCTTGGCGAATCGCGACCGCACCAGTTTGGCGTCCTCCACCGCGGCCAGTCGCAGCTCCACCCGGGACCCGAAGCCGCTGCGCACCGGTGGCCGCAGCTCCGATTCCCGGTCGGCGGTGACCACCACGTGCACCCCGAACGAAGGCCCCTGGTTGATGATCAGGTTCACCTGCTCGATGAGGACCTCGTTCTCCTCGGCCAGCGCCCGGTAGTTGTCGACCACAAGGTAAACATCGCCATAGCCATCATCAGGGACCTTGCCGGCCTCACCACCGAACTTGCGCCGCCTGAACATCTCCATCGACGCGATTTCGTATTCGAGGAAACTGCGTTTGCGTTCGCGCACCAACGCCAGCAACTCGGCGACTGTGCGGCGCACGCCATAGGGATCGGTGGGTCCGACGACCTCGCCCACGTGCGGGACGCGGGCCACTGTCGTCAACGCGGTGCTGCTGTAGGCCAGGCAGTAGAACTGCACCTGTTCGGGGGTGTGCGTCAGGGCGGCCGAGCAGATCAACGTCTGCAACGCGGTGGTCTTACCGGACCCGCCCGCGCCCAGGATCAGCACGTTGGAGCCGGCCCCGGACGTGTCCACCGTCCACGGCGGCTGGTCGTGCTTGTACGGGCGGTCGATGATGCCGATCGGGAAGACGAGGTTCCTGGCGGTGCCGTAGTCCAGCTGCCACGGCCGGCCCAGGAAGCGGTTCACCAGTTCGTCGATAGGCACCGGCTGGTCCAGCGGCGGTTGCCACAAGCGGTAGGGCTCGAAGGGAATCCGGCGCAGCTGATCGATGATCACCGTGCCGACTTTCGGTGTCCGAATCGCTTCCTCTTCTTCTTCCTCGTCCTCGACAACCTCGACGCCGTCGCTGTCGATGATCACCTCGCCGTTGGGGATCTCGGGCAGCATGTCGATGTCCGGGCCGCCGATACTGACCTCGATCGGCGTAAACGACGTGGAAAACAGTTGCGGGCGAATGAAATCGACGGAGTGCACCAGCGGCGCCTGCCCGTCCTCGTCGAGTGAGACGCCGCGGCGGTAGTCGCGCCACAGGAACTCGGCCTGGAAGCGGACGGTCTCCTCGAAGCTCTTGCGGAAATACCCCAGCCCCGCCTGAGCCGGCAGGTTCACCGCGTTGGGCACCCCCGCGGCCTGCGCCGCACCGGCGGTACGGGCTTTGAGCACCAAGCGGTAACCCATGTTCTCCATGAGCTTTTCGGCTCGGCTCTCGATGGTCTGGGACGCCATCATCAGATGGATCCAGTAGGCGCGGCCCTGCCGGCCGATCGAGTCGAGGACGTCGACAGCCGTGGGCATGATGCGGAACCATTCGTAGAACTCGTCGATCACCACCACCAGCATCGGCAGCGGCGGCATGTCCTGGCCGCGGGCGCGCATCCGGGAGCGCATCTCGTTGTATTCCTTGGCGTCGTCCACACCGGCGTTGTCGCAGAACGCCTTCCGGCGTGCGATTTCGCCCCACAGCGCATCCAGGAAGCGCTCCATCAGCGCTTGGTCTTCTTCGAGGTCGGTGATGATCCGCGACACGTGCGGTACCCCGGCGAACGGTTTGACTGCCGAGCCGCCTTTGAGGTCTGCCAGCACGAACTGCAGCTCATCAGGTGGATGCCCAAGCATCAGCGACTCCAGCACGGTGCGCACCAGCGTCGACTTACCTGAACCAGTCGTCCCCGACATCACACCGTGCGGACCGTCGCCACCCTCATCGAGCGATTTCATGTCCAGAAACAGCAACTCGCCGTTGTCGGAGCGGTTACCGAACGGCACACGCAGCCGCGACCGTCGCGCCGAGTCACCGCGCCCGTTCCACAGCGCTTGAAAGTCGATCGCGGCCGGATTCTCAACCCCGTAGTAGGACAGGATGTCTCGCGCACCGATATGCGCCACTCGCTGCCCGATTTCCTCGTAGGCCTCGGCGAGCCGCCACTGCGCCATGCGCTGCGCGAACTGTTCGGCCTCAGGCTCGGTCAGCTGATCGGCCAGCGCGAAGAACCACTTGTTGTCGTCGATCACCATCCAGGTGTCGCGATCGCGGGGCAGCGCCTCGATCACCCCGGCGTTGTCGAACTGCAGCATCCGCTCGGGAGCAGTTGTCCACAGCGCGGACCCCGTCAAATCGAAGAACGTCACCCCGTCAACGCCTTCGGTGCTGATCACGTATTCCCATTGCGGATCGTCGACGTCGACGATGATCACGCGATGCGGCGTGGGCGTCTCCGCCGAGGAACTGGCATGTCGAGGCGTGAACGACCCACGCCCGGCGAACAAGTCGGCTTGGTCGGCGGCGAAGTCACGCACCGACGAATAGACCATCCGTGCGCTACCCGCGGCATCGTGCCGGCGTGGATCCCCGAAGTGGGGCAGCCATTTGACCCAGTCCCACTGCGCCGCATCGGAAGTCACAGCGACCATCTGGACATGGTCCGGACCGTGTGAGAACGCCAGCTGGCAGATAATTGCCCGCATCAGGGCCAGTACCTGTTCGCGGTCTCCGACCAGCGCGTACCACGGCTCGACCAGCAGTGACACCATTTTGGGCAGGTTGTAGACGACGCTTTGATAGCGCCCGAATTCCTGGAGTGCCTTACCGGTGACCGGCTCCAGCTCGATATCGGTCGGCATGTTCTGTGGCTCGCCCCATGTCACCTCGGGCCGCGTCATGCCCACCCCGACTCTGGCCACGCCGAAGTTGAAGTCCTTGCCGTCAGGCTTGCGCTCCCACATCCGGCTCGATCCCACCGCGGCCGACAGTGTTGCCGGGTCCGGGTGGAACCACCGGTAGTTGGCGTCCATGGAATCGGCGGATTCCTGGGCAGTTTCGCGCAGCATGTCGAGCATCAACATGAACTGGGCACGCATCGCGTCCAACTTCGGGCGGCTCATCTGTTGCTGCCCGCCGCCGAAGCGACCGCCGAACATCATCATCGCGACTCCGCCGATCATGAAGATCGGGAAAATCGAGCCGGCGCCCAGGAACATCCGTGAGCCATTGGCGACGGTCATGCCGACCATGCCGACCAGCAGGCCGAGCACCAGAACTCCGACCACGATCAGCCACCAGGGCTTGCCTTCTGGCGGCGGCACGCTCAGTGGCGTCGGTAAGACGATGTTCTCCGGCTTGACCGCCGGCGCGCGTTGCGGCGTTGGCCGCGCAAAGCCACGTTTCACTTCGGTACCACCAACTCTGCAGGGTTCATATCGGTCGGGAGGGTGTCATGACGCACCAGCGCATCGGCCCGCGACAGCGTCGGACCGGACGCCAACAGCCGTAGCGCCACCCAGGGTGCTGGACTGGGCGACGACGTCAACCCCAGCGCGGAGCGGGCGTCGCGAGTGTTGTCGACGCCGAATCGGACACCGGATTTGGTGAGCCACCACAGTGATTCGGCGGTCGCAGATCCGGGATGGTTGCCGGTGACGACGATGAAGTTCGCGTAGTCGGGGCCGAAATAGACGTTGTCGGCTTCCAGTCCGGAGTTGTCGGCCTTCACCAGCGACACCACCCGGTTGGTGTCGGATGTCGCCACCGGAATCGTTGGCCCAGACACCACCTGGACGCGTGCGCGCTCCTCGCCGACGGTCTTTTCCCACCACCAGCAGGTGGCCGGATTCTCCCGAATGTCCACGACCTGCAGTGGGCCCTCGGGATACGCCGACAGATCCAGTCCCTTGACCACCGGCATTTTCGCCAGCGCTGCGGGCGCCACCGTCACAAGCTGAGCTCCCGGCGTGCTGCCGGCGTTTTGCAGGATCTGGGCGACCACCGCCGTTACCGTTTGCACACCGTCGGGCAGCACCACCGAATACTGTTGCGGGCCACTGATTTGCGGTGTGACGAACACCGTCCCCACCGGCCCTGGCGCGCCGGGGAACCGAGCCGGGCTACCCGCCTCGGGCACCGTCGGGACGGACAGTTCGGGTCCGACGGGCAATGCGTCATACAGGGCGCGGCTCATCGGCCGGGCTTGGGTGACTTCTTCGGGTGTAAGTCCCAGCGGCAGCAACACCGACCGGTTCGCAGCGTCGATCCGTGACCGTCGGCCCTGCCGGATCACCCAGGTGTCGTTTTCGTAGCGCAGCACCACCGCGTCGGGTCCGCTGAGCACCCGTCGGCGACCTGACAGGTCGGGGGCGCCGTCGATCACCGTCACCGTCACCGACGACGGCGCTCCCACGCCCGCCGTCGACGTCACCGAATCGCAGACCAGCCACGACGACGACGTCGGCGACGTCGGCGAGAACTCCGACGGTGCGCCGGGGATCCCGACCAGTGGGCCGTGCGGTTGCTCGGCGATCTGACTCCCCCGCACTTTGTGCGGGTTGTCGGCCCGGCCGGTGATCAGCCGCGCTGACGCCAGATTCAGCGCCGGATACAGCGTGTCGCCGACGCGGACGTACAGCGCCCCGGAATCGCGGTCGGCGATGATCGGTGACTCGTTCATCTGGCCGGACGGGTTGATGAACGACCACAGCAGCGCGCCCAGGCAAATCACCGCCCCCGCCGACACCGATGCCACCACCGCAAGCGTCTGTCGCCGGCCGGGTTCGATCTCCATCCGGACCCGCCAGCGGGTCAGCGCCATCGCCGTCCGGCGCGCCAGGAACTGGTAGCCGGTTACCTGAGTTCGTGTCGACAGCCCGAGGCCGTATCCGGAACCTCGCTGGCCGCCACCCTGGTCAGACGGCACGGTGGACCACGCCCCGAGTCGACGGAACGCCCAAATACTGCCGGTCGCCGCTATTCACACCGATAACCGTAGGGCAGCCCGACCGGCCTCGCCACGCGAAAAGCGGTGTCGTGACCTGCCCGGATAGTGGTGCGCACCACAGTCTCATCACTTGCCATCTGTCCTGCTGGAATCGTCAAGTCTTCACTGGCATCGTAGCGAGGCAGAGCAAAGTCGGCTCGTTAACAAGACGCCAGGTCGCAGGTGCGCCGGACCACCAAGCAAGATTGGCCGCATGACACAGATCCCGCCGTCGTTGGTTGAGCTCGCTCGGCGGTTGGGGATTGCGACCGAGTACGAGGATTGGACCGGCCGACGGGTGCCAGTTCCGGAGTCCACCGTGGTGGCGGTCCTGGCCGCCTGCGGCCTCGCCGCCGGCACCGACGCGGAGCGCGCGGCGGCGCTGGACGCCCAGGACCATGCGTATTGGTCCCGTCCGCTGCCGGCGACCATCGTCGAACGCGCCGGTGCCCCGACGTCGTTCTGGGTACATGTGCCCCATGGCCAACCGGCCGAGGTGTGGCTGCAGTTGGAAGACGGCACCATCCGGGACGGCCTTCGGCAGGTCGACAATTTCACCCCGCCGTATGAGCTCGACGGCGGCCTGGTCGGTGAGGCCAGCTTCGAGTTGCCGTCGGACCTGCCGCTGGGCTATCACCGAGTGCACCTGCGGTCTGGGTCCGACGAGGTCAGCACCGCGCTGATCGTCACCCCGGATTGGCTGGGCTTACCCGAGCGACTCGGCGCCCGCCGTGCCTGGGGGTTGGCCGCCCAGTTGTACAGCGTGCGCTCCCGACGGTCGTGGGGCATTGGCGACCTGACCGATCTCACTGACCTCGCGGTGTGGTCGGCTTCGATCCACGGCGCCGATTACCTGCTGGTCAATCCCCTGCATGCGGCCGCCCCGACGGCACCGATGGAGCCGTCGCCCTACCTGCCGACGTCGCGACGCTTCGTCAACCCCGTCTACCTTCGGGTCGAGGCCATCCCGGAATTCGCCTACCTGCGCAAGCGGGGCCGGGTCCGGCGATTGCACGACCATGTCCAAGCCCGTTGCTCCCGCGCTGATTCTATCGACCGTGACACCGCGTGGGCGGCCAAGCGGGCGGCGCTGCAATTGGTGTACCGGGTCCGGCGTTCGGCCGGCAGGGAACTGGCATACGCGGCGTTTTGCGCCCGGGAAGGGTCTGCTCTCGACGACTTCGCGGCCTGGTGCGCGCTGGCCGAGGAGTACGGCGCCGACTGGCATCGCTGGCCGAAATCCTTGCAGCATCCCGCCACGGATGGCGTGGCTGATTTCATCGCCCGCAATTCGGCGGCGGTGGATTTCCACCGCTGGCTGCAGTGGCAACTCGACGAGCAATTGGCCGCGGCCCAGTCGCAGGCGCTGGGGGCCGGGATGTCGCTGGGCATCATGGCGGACCTGGCCGTGGGCGTGCACCCCACTGGCGCCGACGCGTGGGCGCTGCAAGACGTGCTGGCGCTTGGTGTGACCGCAGGCGCACCGCCCGACGAGTTCAACCAGCTCGGCCAGGACTGGTCGCAGCCACCGTGGCGCCCGGATCGACTCGAGGAGTACGAGTACCGGCCGTTTCGGGCGCTGATCCGCAACGTGCTGCGACATGCCGGCGGCGTACGCATCGACCACATCATCGGCCTGTTCCGGCTGTGGTGGATTCCCGACGGTGCTCCGCCCACCGACGGCACCTACGTGCGCTACAACCACGAGGCGATGATCGGCATCGTGGCGTTGGAGGCGCACCGCGCCGGAGCGGTGGTGGTAGGTGAAGATCTGGGCACCGTGCAGCCGTGGGTGCGTGACTACCTGCGGGCCCGCGGCGTGCTGGGCACCTCGATTCTGTGGTTCGAACTCGACCGCGACGGTGATGGCGGTCCGCTGCCGGCGGAGCGGTGGCGGGAATATTGCCTGTCGTCGGTCACCACGCACGACTTGCCGCCAACCGCCGGGTATCTGGCCGGCGAGCATGTGCGGCTGCGGGATTCGTTGGGGCTGTTGACACGCCCGGTTGACGAGGAACTGGCCGCCGCCAAGACCGAACGCGCCGCCTGGATGGACGAACTGCGCCGGGCGGGGCTATTGGGCAAGCATGCCGACCTCGACGCGACGGTGCTGGCGCTCTACCAATATCTGGGCCGAACGCCGTCGCGGCTGCTGGGTCTCGCGCTGACCGATGCCGTCGGCGACCGGCGCACCCAGAATCAGCCCGGCACCACCGATGAATACCCCAACTGGCGCGTTCCACTGTCAGGCCCGGACGGTCATCCGATCCTGCTGGAGGACGTGTTCAGCGATAGCCGGGCAAACAGGTTGGCCGCAGCGTTGCATGACCACACTGGGACCGAGCACATCGGCCAGCCGCTGTCATGACACTTTCACCAACTGACCGGGCAGCCCTTGCCGACTTGGTGCACCGATACGCGGCCGGAGTCGATGATCGCCAATTCGATTCGGTGACAGCACTTTTCACAGACGACGCCGAGCTCGCGGTGCCCGACCCGCCCACCGAGATGACACCGGTCCGTCGGCACCGGGGCCAGGCTGCCATCGGCGCGGCGATCGCCGCGGTCACCGCCGCCGCACGCACCGAGCACGCCGTCGTCGGCGAGGTCTACCAGGAGGGGCCCGGAGTCGGCAGCGCGCGCGGTCGTATTGCCTGCATCGCGCATCACTGGATGCAGCGCGACGAGAAGATCACCGACCTGGTTTGGCATCTGCGTTATGACGACGAATATCAACGCACTGACGCCGGGTGGCAGATCCGCCGGCGGCAATTGACGATCAACGCGATCGAACACCGCTCCGTGCGCAGCGTGCGGCCCAGCGATCCGGCCATTTGATCGAACCGGCCAACCGGGCCGCATTTTCCGTAGACTTCCTCCCAATCCCCCGCGCCACGATGGGGTTAGCGCGAACGGGAGGAGTTCCCATGCTGCGACCGCGCCGGTTCGACCACGAATGCGACCCGGGCCCAGTGCAGATCCAGGCACGCAAAGTGCACTTCGACGTCACCGAGGTCCCGCTGCACTGGATCCCCGGGCATCCGGTGGCCTCGAATTTCGCCAGCCTGCTCAACGTCGTGCTGCCACCGGTCGAACGGTGGTTCGTCGCCGTGTTCAACGAGGCGCTGCCGCTGGTCAAAGACGCCAAGCTGGCCGACGATATGCGCGGATTCATCGGCCAGGAGGCCACCCACGCCGATGTCCACGAACACGTGCTGCATGACTTGATGCTGGCCCACGGTGTCGATCCCCAACCGCTGCTCGATCAGGTCGACTTCGTCTTCTCCCGCACCCTGGCGCCCTCCACGTCGTCGGATCCCAAACGCCGACTGAACCATCTGTGTGACCGGCTGTGGCTCATCGCCGCGATCGAGCACTACACCGCGGTACTCGGTGACTTCGCCCTCAACTGCAACTGGGACGATCACCACGCCGACGCCACGATCGTCGACCTGTTCCGCTGGCATGGCAGTGAGGAAGTCGAGCACCGCAACGTCGCCCACGACGTCGCGGTCTACTTCCACGACAGCTACCTCGATCGGATCCGTTCGATGGCGATGGCGGTGGCGATGGTCTTTGTCTTCTTTCAGCGCGGTACGTGGTATCTGACCAAGGTCGACCCGGAACTCGACATCGGCTGGTGGAAAATGCAGTGGCTTCGGGCGCGGGACTCCAATAAGGGATTGCTGCCCACCTATCGAAAGTTATTCGGCTCCAACACATTCACTTACTTCCGGCCCGGCTTTTCACCCGAGGAGATGGGTTCGACGGCGCAGGCCGTGGCCTATCTGGCGAGTTCGGCGGCCGCCCGCGCGGCGCACTTGTGAAGGCGGTGGTGCAGCGGATTCGGCAGACGCCGCCAAGCGCGTCGGGCCGGTCCCGCCATGATCTGTTGATCGGGCTCGCCGATGCGGCGATCTCCGGGTTGTGGGCACTGTCTGGATCGATCCGCCGTATCGCCGCACCAGCGGAACAGGACCAGCGCATCGCGCTGACCGTGGCGGACCGTCGGGTGGTCGCACATGACCACGACGTGGTCGCGTTGACCTTGGCGGCTGCCGACGGCGGACGCCTGCCGCAATGGCGCCCGGGCGCACACCTCGATATTCAGCTGCCCAGCGGACGGCAGCGCCAGTATTCGCTCTGCGGCGACCCCGAGCGTCGCGACGTCTATCGCATCGCGGTGCGACGCATCCCCGATGGCGGCGGCGGTTCGGTCGAGGTCCACGACACACTGCACGTCGGCGCCGCTGTCCACACGCATGGACCGCGTAACGCCTTCCCGCTGGCGGTGCCCGGCTATGGCTCGCCCACGCAGCGTGTCCGGTTCATCGCCGGCGGTATCGGCATCACCCCGATCCTGCCCATGCTCGGCTACGCCGAGCGCCTCGGCGTCGACTGGTCGATGGTCTATGCCGGCCGCAGCAGCGACAGCCTGCCGTTTCTCGACGAATTGGCGGTGTTCGGTGACCGGGTTGAGGTCCTTAACGACGATGTCCACGGCGTTCCGCCGGCGGCCCGGCTGCTCGGTGACTGCGCCGACGGGACAGCGGTGTATGCGTGCGGACCGGCACCGATGCTGAGCATGATCCGAGCCCGGCTGGCCGGTCGCGACAACGTGGAGTTGCACTTCGAGCGATTCGCCGCGCCGCCGGTGATCGACGGAGAGGAGTTCACCGCCCGCATCGCCTCGACGGGCGCCACGGTGTGCGTCGGCGCCGAGGAGACGCTGCTGGCGGCGTTGCGGCGGGCTGGGGTTGCAGCGCCGTATTCCTGCCAACAGGGCTTCTGCGGAACCTGCCGTACCCGCGTCCTCGAAGGGCGCGCCGAGCATCGCGACACCCTGCTCACCGATCCGGAACGCGCCGACGGCATGATGCTCGTGTGCATTTCGCGGGCGCCGAAGAGCGAACCGCTTCTGCTCGACTTGTAACGCTGCGCCCCTGTTTGTGACCAATCTCACTTCGTGACTTCAGTTACCCGATGGAACTCACGGGCCAAACCCGGCGTTCGCGCGCGCGGGTCGCAAAGCCGCAGCGCCTGAGGGGTTTTGGGACCCGAGGGAGTCTCTCCGGACTGATTGGCCGACGGCTAAGCCGAAGCCTGATACCGTTTGCCGCAGACGCGACTAAATTCTCGGATGACTGACCGCAGACGCGGAAACGATGTCTGCGCTTGCTGAGGCTTATCCCGGCTCGGTCGCGCACCGGCCCGGAGAACCCGCCGCGAGGTCCCGCTTTCAGTGGCCGGACCGCAGCCGCGAGCAGGCCCGTCATCACCGCGGTGAGCTGCGCACTTCGTGTATCTTCAGGCCCGTGACGACCACCGACAGGAACAAGCCTGACAGGGACGTCGATTCGGCCGGGACCGGCGGCGCCGCGACAGATACCACACACCAGGTCGGCTACCCCGCTGACGTGGTGGACGTCGAGATGGAACTGGAGCAGGGTTATCGCACCGAGGTGCATGAGGCCCACGACATCGTCGACGTGGAAACCTATGGGGGCGGATTCGACCTGACCAGGCGGGCCACCGCTCCGCGGTTGCGGGTGGGCCGCGACAAGTGGTTCAACCTGCTGTGGCTGATCCCAATCGGCTTCGCGGGGCTGATCGCGGCGGTCGCAATCGGCAAAGGCCTGCGCAACATCCCGGGCATCGAGGAGTTCATCACGCGCTATCCCGGCGCTGAAGAAGCGACCGGAAGCGCCGTCGGCATCCCTTGGTGGGCGAACTGGACCCACTTTTTCAACCTGTTCCTGATGATGTTCATCATCCGCTCGGGCATCCAGATTCTGTGTGACCACCCGCGGCTGTACTTCAGCCGCAACTCCACGCCCGGGAAGGACGAGTGGCTGCGGGTCGGCCCGCCGGTTCCCGACGACGAGTTGTGGACGGCCAACTCCGACACCGTCGCACTGCCCCCTCAGTTCGGGCTGCCCGGGTTCCGGCACTCCATCGGCCTGGCCCGCTGGTGGCACCTGGGCGTCGACGTCTTGTGGCTTCTCAACGGCGCGGTGTTCTACGTGCTGCTGTTCACCACCGGACACTGGAAGCACATCGTGCCGACCAGTTGGAGAGTCTTTCCCGACGCTGCCTCGGTGGCGATTCAGTACCTGTCGCTGGACTGGCCGAAGGACAACGGCTGGGTGGGCTACAACGGCATGCAGTTGATGGCCTACTTCACCACCGTCTTCATCGCCGCCCCGGCAGCGCTGATCACCGGCCTGGGCATGTCACCGGCGCTCTCGCAGCGAATCACCGTGATCAGCAAGCGATTGAACATCCAGGTCGCACGGTCACTGCATTTCCTGGTGCTGGTCTACTTCCTGTTCTTCATCCTGGTGCACGTCACGCTGGTCTTTGCCACCGACGCGTTGCGAAACCTCAACCACATGTTCGCCGCCCGCGACGACAACAGTTGGGCGGGTTTCGTGATCTTTGCCGCGGCGATGGTCGTGACAGCCGTCGCCTGGGTGTGGGCCACCCCGTTCACCATCCGGCACCCCCGCGTGGTCCAGCGGGTCGGCTACGCGCTGATCGGCCCCTTCCAGCGGGCGCTGGAGAACTTCAACCCCAAGCCGGGTGCCTTCACCGAGAAGGACATCTCCCCGCACCACTGGCGCAACGGCCGGTTGCCCGAGACCGTCGAATACAAAGAGCTGGAGAAGAACGACTTCGTCGACTGGCGGCTCAAGGTTTACGGTCTCGTCGAAAACCCGACCGAGTTCTCACTTGAGGACTTGCAAGCGCTGCCCTACCACGACCAGATCACCCAGCACTTCTGCATCCAGGCGTGGTCCGGTGTGGCCAAGTGGGGCGGCGTGACGATGGAGACGATCATGGACATCGTCAAACCGCTGCCCGAGGCGAAATGGGTGGTGTTCTATTCGATGGGCCTGGGCGCCACCGGCGGGATCTACTACAACGCGCACCCGCTCGACCAGATGCGCCACCACATGAGCATGCTGGCCTACAAGATGAACGACCAGCCACTGCCGTACATGCACGGCAAGCCGCTGCGGCTGCGTAACGAGTTGCAGCACGGGTTCAAACAGGTGAAGTGGATCAAGGGTATCGAGTTCGTCGCCCACTACTCCGAGATCGGTAGCGGCTACGGCGGATACAGCGAAGACCACAAGTACTTCGGGCGCCACCAGACGCTGTAAGCAGCATCAGCCACTCTTCGGCAGCGGAATGCCTTCGCTGGTGGAGAATTCGGCGTCGCGTTGCGTCGCCAGCCCCATCGACACCAGGGTGCGCGGGAACAGCGCATCGGTCAGATAAGCCAGCGACACCGCCCACCGATTGACGAACCGCGGTATGGCGTAGAGATGATAGCCGCGGGTGACGAACTTCGCCGGATACCCCGACAGCGGCACGTTCAGCGGATTGGCGACTGCCGCGCGGGGCCCGAGATCGACGACCAGGCCCATGTTTCGGTGCTTGTACTGCTTGGTCTTGCCGTGGCCGAGGCTCGCGGCGACATTGTTGGCCAACACTTTGCCCTGCCGTATTGCGTGCTGAGCGGTCGGCGGGGTGACTTTCCCCGGCTGGGTCACGTCGGGCACCGCAGCCGCGTCGCCGGCGGCGAACACGTCTGGATGATCGGGAACCTGAAAATCGGTCTGCACCTTCAGCCGGCCCTTTTCGGTTGGCAGCCCGAGCTTTTCGATCAGCGGCGCAGCGGTCACGCCGGTCACCCAGGCGACGGTGCGGGTGTTGACCCGCGAGCCGTCGGTGAGCACCACATGGTCAGGATGTACCTCGCGCAGTGTAAGGCCGAGGCGGACATCGACCCCACGTCGCCGCAGCACGCGCATCGCTTTGTCGCCCAGCCTTTTTCCGACTTCGGGCATCACCTGCTCGGCGAGGTCCACTAGCAAGAACTTCACGTCGCCCTTTTCGAACTCCATGTGTTTGGCGGCGGCGTCGGTGAGCGCGCGTAACTGCGCGGTGAGCTCGGTTCCGGAATAGGACGCCCCCACCACGACGATCGTGCGCCGCGCCTGTGCGCTGGCGGCGTCGGTGTCCAAACACGACAGCTCTAATTGCTCGAGAACGTGATCACGCAGGTAGAGTGCTTCGGCTACCGACTTCAAACCCCTTGCATAGTTGGCCAATCCGGGGATATCGAACAGTCGGGTCACCGATCCGGGCGTCAGCACCAGCCGATCCCAGGACAGGTTGCAGGAACGCTGTTCCAGGTCGGTGAACGTCAAGGTGTGCTCGTGCAGGTCGACGCTGTCGACACGTCCCCGCACCTTGCGCACGCCGTGCAGCGTTCCCGCCAGCGGGATCGTGACGAAGCGTCCATCGACCACCCCGCCCGCCACGTCCGGCAGCAACGGCGTGTAGAGCATGTAGTCGACCGGCGAGATGATCGTGACGTCGAAATTTCGTTTGCGAAGTCGACGTGCGCACTCGAAGCCGGTAAATCCGCTGCCTACGATCACGACCGACGTCACCGCTCCACTCTAAAGCGTGTCGAACAACTCTGCTGAGCGTTAGACACCGCCCTTCTCGGGCGTCGTCGGTTCAGGCCGCCGAGGCGGTATGAACGTTGGTTCCCGCGTCTTTCGGGCTGGTTTCACCAGCGCGCGTGGGGTGCTGGTCAGCGCCGTCCCGTCGGCGGACATTGGTGGCCCGGCCTCCTGCTTGGGGGTCCGGGGATCGGTAAGGGTCGTGATGGGTGTGGCCCCAGCGGGCCAGGTTGGTCGCCGCATTCCTGTCGCGGTCAGTGAAATGCCCGCAAGCACAGGTGAACACCCGATCCGCCAGTGTCATCTCACGGTTAATGACCCCGCACTGGGGGCACAGCCGGGTGGATGGATACCAGCGGTCGGCTTCAACGAGTTGACCGCCGCGCCAGGCCTGCTTGTAGGTGAGGAGTCGGGCGAACTCTGACCAGCCGGCATCGGAAATCGCGCGGGCCAGCCGGTGATTGGCCAACATCCCTTGCACGTTGAGGTTTTCGATGACGAGCCGGTCGTGGGTCTTGACCAACTCGTTGGACACCTGGTGCAGGAAATGCCGCCGCACATTGGCGACACGATGATGGTGCCTCCCCAGCCGGGCAGCGGCGTTCTTACGGTGCTGTGATCCTTTCTTCTTACGCGACAACGACTTCGTCAACCGTCTCTGGTGTGTCATCCCAGCGGCCAATGCTTTGGGGGCAGCATCGATGCGAGCGACTTCAGTGCCGGCGGCGGTGGCGGCCACCAAAAACGTCGACAACCCACGGTCCACACCCACCCAGGCGCCATCGTCGTCGGGGCGGTGCTGGTGGCTGGGGTGCAAGTCCGCGGCCTCGACGTTCAACGCGATCCACCACTGGCCGCCGTGCTGGCTGATCGTCGCAAAGCAGATCTTGGCCCGGTCCTTGGTGAGCATGCGCCGCAATCGGCGGGTGTCATCGTGCACCCCGATCAATCCAATGCCAGGCAGCGTGACCGAGCGGGGCCGGTTGTCGTCGCCGACCCGGATCCCGGCCCGCTTGCCCTTGGAGTGTTTGTTGCGCAGCCGAAACGACGGGATATCGCTAGCCTTCTTCTTAAACCGCGGGAATCCGACCCGTTTACCGGTGCGCTTACCCGATCGCGAATCCGACCACGATTTCAGTCCCTTACCCAGGTCTGCGGCGGCTTCCTCGAACACCTGCTGACACACCTCGCGTCGCCAGGCCAGGCCCGTGGTTACCACCTCGGTGGCGCCCTGGCTATCGACGGTAAAGATCCGTCCAGCGTCCTCAGTCTTCTTCCACCCGTTGAACACGTTGATCAAGTCAAACCTTGTCCACGGCACCTCGACACCGGGATTGGATTTGCGCTGGATGACCGCGGTTTTCACGATCCGCAGGCACTGGTTGAACGCGAACCGCGACGCCCCGGCGTGGCGGGCCAACACGTCGTGCTGCTCGACCGTCGGGTTCAGGCAAAATCGGAACGTCGTATGCCGACTCATCAACTATCAACTTCCCACACGGCACCGACAAATGAGCTGGCCAGCGGAGCGCCACTACGAGATAAGCCACCAAGCACACAAGAGTTTTCTCTACCTCAGCCAAATCGCCCTAGTAGTCCGATGACTCGACCTCAGGCAGTTGTGCGACGCACTGTAACGGCGGCCGGCGCCGCTGACCGCTCTGCGCGGCCCCGCTACGGGCTGGCCAGCAGTGTCCCGAATTTGGCTGCCAGCCATGGCTTACGTCCCCCGGCTCGGAGTCTGCCGCGGAGGATCTGCGGCCACTGCGGTACGCGCCCATAACCCAGGAGCAGGAACGTCACCGGGTCGGCGGTGATCACACAGTCCGCCCTTCCGCCAGCGCGCTGATCGGCTGACGTGACGACGGCGGTGCCATGGTCGACCGTCATCCGATACCGGCCACCACCGCGGATCCGCAGTTCGAAGGTGATGTGCAGATCCTCGGCGCGGGAGGCCCGCAGGTAGTTCGGCGCCAGCGCCAGTGCGGCAGATACCACGAGCAGCGCGTCGTCGCGGCTGATGGTCCACGGCCGGCGGGCGGCGCGAGCAATGTCCAACCCGTGGATCAACTGCTCCCCCAGCAGCAAGCAGGTCATCACCGCCGGTTCTAGGACCAGACTGTCGGCGGTGGCGATGGCGGTGTGCGCGGTGGGGTCGACCGCGGCGGCAGCGGCGAGGTAGTGCTCGGCGGTCTCCTCCAGCATGTTCGCCAGCCGACGCGGGTCGCGTTCGCACACATCGCTGAGGTGACGGTCATTGGCCGCCGTCCGCAGCCGGGCCGGCGATCCGTCCGGGATCTCCGGGGCGGTGCGGTCGCCGTTCAGATGCCGGGTAAGCGCCTCGGTGTACTCGCGCATGTCGGCAACCACATGCGCCGCTGTTTGCCCGATCGCCCAGGAAACGCCCGGCACTGGTGCGCCGGAATCGTCGACGCTTCGCCACAATGCAGCGCTGCGAGTGACCGCGCTGGCCAGCGCGGTTCTGGTGGTGGCATCGGCGCGCCGGAGTTGGTCGACGGGGCCGGCGGCCGCTGTGGGGACGGCGTGCATGGGCAATAACCTCCATCGTTGAAGCAGATTGCAGATAACACCACTATTTCACATAACGTTACTATGTCAATAGGCTGATGCGATCCGCCTGCACAGGGAGTGAAGCCATGGCCGAGTCGACGCCGCAGCCGTCGTCGCTGCGCGCCCAGCAGGTGGCGCAGACGCGCGACTCACTGGTGCACGCGGGCCGGGAGTTGTTCGGTCAGAACGGTTTTCGCGGCACATCGGTCGAAGATCTGGCCCGTGCCGCCCGGGTCACAACCGGCGCCCTGTATCACCACTTCCCTACCAAGACGGCTCTTTTCGAGGCGGTTTTCGAACAGGCCCACACCGAATTGATGGCGGCGTCCATGGCAGCCGCACAAGGCGCTACTGACGACATCGATGAGTTTGCCCGGGGCTTCGACGCGTTCCTGGACGCCGTTCTGGAGCCGCACCTGCAGCGCATCTTGATCCTGGACGGGCCCGCCGTGCTGGGCCTGGCCCGCTACACCGAACTCGACGAGCGGTATGCCTTTGCGGTCATCGTGGAAGCGCTTCGGGCTGCCGTCGAGTCGGGCACCCTCCACGTCGACGACCCTGAGACCGTCACCCGGTTGCTGCTGGGTGCGCTCACGCGCGGCGCGATGTTGATTGCGAATTCACCAGACCCGGTGCAGACCCGGCATACGGTAGCACGATCCATGCGTGCGCTGCTCAACGGCTTTCGGCCACCCGCCTGACCGCAGCACACGTTTTTCCGGGCCTTAGTTCGGGTAGCCGTCGGCATGCGGCGAAACGCAAGCCACACCAGAGGAGTGACCTAATGGGTGACACCGCCCGCGATCCCGTCGATCACCACCGGACCACCCGAGCTCATGCGGGTGAGACGATGAAAAATACCGCCAAAGCGCCAGGGATTCTCCTGCTGGCGGTCGGCGTGGTGGCATTCGTGGTCTGTCTGGCCGGATTTGCGCTCAGTCAGATCGGGGTCGGCGTGGCGAGTCTCGTTGTCGCTTTGCTTGCTGCCGGTGCCGGTCTGGCCTGGTTGGCCATGGAAGGCCGCCGAGTGCGTGATGTCGAAAGGGAATGGCTCACACAGCATCCCGAAGCGCGATAGCGCGTGTCAGCGCTGGTCGTCTACTCGACCACGCGGATGTGCTTCAACTGCGGATCGGCGGCATCAGGTAACGGCATGCCCGCCGCCAGGCTTGATCGCAAAAATTTGATGACGGCGTCGTTGAGCTTTTCTCCCGGCACCACCGCCGGTGTGCCGGGCGGATACGGGGTGATCTGCTCTGCTGCGATCCGACCGGCTGCCTTGTCGGCCGGGACGAGTTCGGTGGGGCCGAAAAACGCGTCTCGCGGCAGCATTACCGTCTCCAACTGAAGTTCATCGGGCGAGGGCAATCGAATTGCCGGCGGCCGCTCCAGCGAGTCGGCGGTGTTGCGCCAGGCCGTTAATGCGTCAACAAGGCGGTCGGCGGTGTGCTCGTCGTCGGCGAATGACAGCGTCGCGAGGATGCGAGCATGATCCGCCATTCCGATATCGAGGCGGTGGCTTTCCCGCAGCCAGTCGCGGGCCTGGTACCCGGTCGCGCCGGTGCCCGACACGTCCACCAGCACCTGCAGCCGGTCCAGGTCATGGGATGCCTCAACGCCGAGCAGCTGGTCCTCGAGTACCACGACGTCCGGTATCTGATTGATACGCTCGCGCACCGTGCGTGCGAGAGTGAGTGCGGCACCGAGCAATTCGTGACCATGCTGCACCATTTGGCGGCGCCAGCCATCCATTGCGGCATAGATCATCACATTCGGGCTAGTCGTCATCAACAGATCGGCGTTGGCCTCCAGTCGATCCTGGTCCACCAAGTCGCCCTGTACGTGGTACACCGACCCCTGCTCGAAGCCGGCCCCCATCTTGTGCACGCTGACCACGCACACGTCGGCGCCGGCGTCCATCGCCCAGGCGGGAAGGTCGGGGTGGAACGGCAGATGTGCGCCCCACGCTTCGTCGACGATCAATGGCTTGTCGCGTTCGTGACAGATGTCGGCGATCTCCGCGAGGTCCGCGCAGGTGCCGTAGGGCGTAGGGCTGACGATCAACGCGCCGGCCGCATCGGGATTCTGGTCCCAGGCGTCGCGTACCTGTTGCGGGGATGGCGGATGCGAAAGGTGACGATCGGCGTCCCAGCGTGGGGTGATCCAGTGTGGCTGGATGCCGGAAAAGATCAATCCGCCGACTATCGACTTGTGGCTGTCGCGCGGCACAAGTAGGCCACCGGACGCCGCTCCCGCTACCACCATCATCGCCGCCCGAACCGATAATGAACTGCCGCAGGTCGAGAAGAACGCCGCGGACGCCCCGACTGCGTCGGCCATCAGTTCCTGGGCATCCGAGAGGTACCGACCCCTCGAGCGCCAGTCGTCCAGACCTCCGCTGGCCAAAACGTCGTCGTGAAACGGCTCGCGCCCCAGCACCGCCAATACCCGCTCGTCGGCGCCGCGTCCCTGACGATGTCCGGGTGGGCTGAACCCGTACCGCTCCAACCGGTGATAGTCGGCCAATGCGTCTAACAGCGGCGCTCGGCGATGGTCCATGTCTTGTGTGGTTACTGCAACGCAGCCAGGTTGTCCACCGACTTCCGCACGTCGGACTTCAGCACCCGAGCCACCAGCCCGCCGATCGGGCCGTTGAGCAGGCCGCCCTTGAGCTTGGCGGTCATGTTGAACGTCGACCCCGGATCGTCATCGGTGACGTTCATGCTGACTCCGATCCGGATTCCACCGCGGCCACGGCCCTCCAACTCAATCGTGTGTGGCTCGTCGTACCGGGTGACCGTCCAGTGGATGACGTTGCGGAAGCCTTTTACCTTGACGCACGACGACACGCACGTGCCCTTCTCGAGGCGGGACGGGACCTCGCTTCGCCAGCCGGCGAAGATTGTCATCCAGTCCTGGAACCGGCTCAGGTCCGAGGCCAGTTTCCACGCCGCCTCGGGTTCGAGATCCGATGACGTCGAAACATCTACTTGTGCCACGTCCCTGTCCATACCCGGAGGCGACGGCCCGATAAACCCGGGGTCAGGTGCCCCAGGTCTCGCCGACTTGGGCGGCCACATCGATGACTTGCGCGGCTTGCGATTGTGGCGAATCGATTTCGTCACCGACATACTGCGCGATGAAGCGCCGGATCTCACCGTCAACGCCGGCCACGATGCGTAACACCTCACCGCGGATGGATTTCGACGACACGTGGACGGTGATATCCGACGCACGCGGCTTGGCGACGTCGATGATCAGCAGCAGCGGTTCGGCAGCGCGCGCGATCGCATGCAACGCAATGTCGCCGTCGACCAGGAACCGCTGTTTGTCCAGGCGGAGATCCACAAGTAGGTCGATGGCCAGCGGGATGTGGATGTTGAAGGTGATCGCGTCGTCGACGTTTCGGTGGACCTGCGGCTCCTGAATCCGGACCTTGGCGCTGATTTTGGCGATCTTGCCTGGTCCCTGAGCGATCGGCGCCATCTCAAACTCCTCACCGGCGATCGCGGCTAAGGCGGCGCCGACGCGGTCCTCGGTGACGGCTACCTCGAAGAACCGCCGGCCGAAATCCTCGTAGGTCATGTAGTCGAAGGTCTGCATAAGTTGATACCGTCTCACGTCCTGTTTCGGCTCCACGGTTGATCCGGTTGTGTCGGCTCAATCCGAATGTGGTCGTGGTGTCACCCGATACCGCCGCGGGTAAACCCATGCGGTGAACACGCAGTATTCGCAGCCGCGCATCCTTCCCAGGACGGCCGCGGCATGAGGTTGCGTCGAAGCACCGTCGGCGGCCCCGGAATTCGTCGCATCGGCCGGGGCCGGGGATTCTCGTACGTCGACAGCCAGCGGGACTGCGTCGACGACCCCGAGGTCTTGGCGCGTATCGAGGCGTTGGTGATACCGCCGGCGTGGAAGCACGTCTGGATCTGTCCGCATCCGAACGGCCACATCCAGGCCGTTGGCACCGACGCCGCCGGGCGTCGCCAGTACCTCTATCACGAGCGGTGGCAGGCCGAGCGGGCTGAGGAGAAGTATGACCGCGCGCTGAGCCTGGCCAAGCGCTTGCCTGATTGGCGTGACCGCGTGCTCGTCGACCTGCGTGGGCGCGGCCTGGAGCGCGATCGGGTGCTGGCAATCGGCCAGCAGTTGATTGATCGTGGTTATTTCCGGGCCGGCGGCGAGGAGTACGCGCAGGAGAATGGCAGTTTTGGGCTGGCGACTCTGCTTCGCGACCACGTCCGGCTGTGCCGCGACAGCGTGGAGTTCGACTACCCGGCCAAAAGCGGAGTGCGCCGGACGATTTCGTTGGAGGATCCGTTGGTGATCCGGGCGGTGCGCGCATTGTTGCGCGCCGACACCAAGATCCCGCGACTGCTGGCCTACCGGACGTCCGACGGCTGGTGCGAGGTGCGCGCTGACGATCTCAACTCCCGGTTCCGCGAGCTCGTCGGCGACGAATTCAGCGTCAAAGATCTGCGAACGTGGCACGGCACGGTGCTGGCCGCCGAGGCGTTCGCGACCGCTCGGGAGCCGACGTCGAAGACCGCACGCCGTCGCGAAGAAGCGGCCGTGATGCGGGCTGTCGCCGACGAATTGGGTAACACGCCCGCGGTCGCGCGTGGCTCCTACGTGGATCCGCGCGTCGTGACGGCCTATGAGCAAGGCATCACGATTGGCCCGGCGCTGCGCCGAGCCAAGCGCGAGCGCACACCGCTAGGACGACAGCATGTGCTCGAGCGGGCCACTGCGCGCATCATCAAACGCATCCAACGCAGTTGATCACCGAACCGCACGCTGCCCGGACGGATACCCGGTCAGACACTCGGTGATCTGCCCCCGCGCACAAACAGTGCCGCGATCACGGCTATCGCGCCGATCACAGCCACTGGGATGGTCCAGGACCGCCGGCTGGAGAGCGCCGACTGACATTCGGCCACGAAGTCAGTGTGCGGCACGATTTGGTTGAGGATCGGAATGCCGGCCACCGACTTGCTGTTGGCGGTTTCGGCGCTCTTGGTGTCACTGATCACGGCGTTTCCGCAGCCGATGTTGCCGCCGTTCTCGTCCGACACCGACACGGGCATCAGCAGTCCGATAACCCCGACGAGCAGAATCGCTGCCCCGACCACCAGAGCCAACCGCCGAACCGTCATGTTTGTCGCCCCCTTGCTCAGCTGTGTTGCCGGGATGCTACCGACACCGGAAGCGCACATGTGAGAGAATTCGTGCCATCGCACTGCAGCGATTTGGGGGCCTGCGCGATTCCGGATGCGTTGTGAACCGCACCACATGTCAACTCTGCCGGTCGGTGTCTGGTCGTGGCCCGTCAGTCGGCAAAACCTGGAGGTGTTCTCAGTCCATGTGCGCCCATAAAGCAGCCGAACCGCGCTGGGCCGGTTCGCGGACCACGACCGCGCTGGCCTGGCTGGGCGGTGGAGAGTGGCAGGAACTCAGTGAGCGTCACGAGCGGTCTGCTCATGCGATCACGGGCCTAGTCGTGGTGCTCATCGCTGCGCTGGCCGGACTTGTCATGGTGCTGACCATGTCGGAATCCCTGCGCTGGCCGATCCCGGCCATTGCGGCGCTGGCTCTGGCATTCGCAACGTTGGTCGGGGCGATCGCCCGCGCAATCGTCAGCGGCCCAGCGCGCGGCTGGCGCGGCATGGTCGGACGTGCAGCGATCGCGGTTGCCCTCGGCTTCGTGGTCGGTGAACTCGCTGCGCTGGCCGTCTTCTCCGGCTCGATCGACCACCGGCTCGACGCAGTTGCATCGCGCAATGCCGATTCGACAGCAGCCGTCGCGCAGGCCGCCGCCGATCTGCAGCAGACGCGCAACGCGCGTAACGCCCTCGACGAAGCCGTCGACAAGGCCCGCGCACACCGCGACGAAGCGCTGGTCGTGGCCCGCTGCGAGTACCACCCCACGCCGGCTTGCCCGCAGACCAACATCACCGGCGTACCCGGTACCGGGCCGGAAACACTAACGGCCAACGAACGTCTCGCCGACGCTCAGCAGGAACTGGATATCGCCATCGGCAATCGCGATAGGCAAGCCGCGGAGCTGGCTGCCCGACTCGACGCGGGTACCGCCCAACTCGCCCAGGCGCGTCACACCGTGATCGCCGAGACCGATCGCGGCCTGGCCGCGCGGTGGACCGCCATGCACGACATCACGACGGCTGACGCAGGTGCGCTGCTGTTGCGCGTCGTCACCGTCGGCTTCTTCATCCTGCTGGGCCTACTGCCGTTGATCCTGAAGTTGTTGGGCGGCGAGACGACCCACGATCGGCGCATAGCGGCCCACGCCCAACGCGATCACGCCGAGGTGGCGGCCGACACCGCGATCGCGGTCAAGCGAGCCGAAGTGCGCGCGGCAGCCGAAATGCTTTGGGCCGAGCAGCAACTCGCGCAGACCCGTCTTGCGGTCGAGGCGCAGTTGGAAATCGACCGCGCGAATCATCAGCGTCGAGTCATCGAGGCGATCGAGGTTCCGCCGGCCCCTGCGCCGGTCGAACAAGACATGTATTTGCCGATCGCCGCCGAGGCCGAGGCCGCAAGTCTGACGGCCGCCGAACGGCCCAGCAGCGAACAGACCGTCCCCCGGCCGGAGAACCTGCCGGCAGTACCGCGGCCTAGCCCGCTGCTGCCGACCATTCCCGAGGTCACCAAGACCGCGGCGCGCTGGATCCGGCCGTTGGTTCCGACGTTCGTCGCCCGCGCGATCGACACCACGACCCAGCCGCTGCGCACCGCACGCCAGGTGTTCGAAGAAGTCGAAGAGATCACCTTCTCGTTCAAACGCACCCGCAAGGTGACCGTCGACACCGAAGAGGCGGTCCGCCGACCGAACGCGTCGACGGCGGCTTACCGGGCAAGTGACGATGTCGGGCCGCGCGGCAGTCGCGTGCCGTTAGGTGCGGCTCATCGCCACGTCGCGCCGTCACTGGCGCCAAGTATGGATCCAAGCGAGCTCACCGAGCGGAACGGGCCGCGGGAGTTGCCGCCTGCTGAGTGAAGCGGGATTGCAATGCATTGCAATCCCTTTCAGGTCTTGCGTTATCGAAATGTTAGAAGTAGCTTGAATTTTCACTAAAGCTTTCGAAAAGACCATGGTGCTGCGCCTTTTGACCTATGTAATGTACGTCATTTTTTAGCGCCAAACGTGAGGGGCACCACAAATTTTGGTTGTCTATCGATCTTGTTGTTAATGTCCCGGCGCATGTTTGTTTTAGCAACGGTAATGGCGTTGATCCAGCAGGTTTCGGGGACGCCGTATGTCACGGGAGGGGATTCCCCTGCGGGAACGGACTGTTCGGGCTTGGCATCCTGGGTGTCCAATGCTGCGACTGACCGCCCGGTTTTCGGAGACAGATTCCATACCGCCACTGAAGAATCAGCACTTCTGGCGCGCGGTTTCCAGTACGGAACTGCGCCTGATGCTTTGGTGATCGGCTGGAACGGCAACCACACTGCAGTGACACTGCCGGACGGCACCGCGGTATCCAGCGGAGAAGGCGGCGGCGTCAAAATCGGTGGCGGCGGCGCTTATCAGCCCCAGTTCACTCATCACATGTTTCTGCCGGTGGACCCGGAGGCGATCGACGATGCCCTGCCGCCGCCGGACGGCGTCGTTCTGGTCGACGCCGTCGAACCGGAAGCACCCGCCCCTGAACCGGCTCCGGCCGACGAGGTGGACGCGGAAATGCCTGCGCCTGAGCCGGTCCCGGCCGACGATGAAGTTGGCGCAGGCGTCTAGGAGCATCACTCCAAGAAGCGCTGAACATACGGCGTGAAGCGGGTGGTGAGGTCGCCCTCGTCGAGCCCGAACATCTCGGCCGATGTGGCGACCTGACCGAGCCGGCCGCGTCGGTGACTCGCCAAATACTCGGCCATCCCGTTGCGTGCGTTGACGGTCAGCGGCTCGCCGGCAAGCTCGAAGAGCCGTTCGGTGACGCCGAGCTCGTTGGCCATGAAGTCGTCGAAGCGGAGGTCGATCGAACGCTCGGGTCCGATGACGTCCCGATCACGGATCAGCGCGCCCAGCATCAGCTCTAGACGGTCGATCCACGATGCCGCGATTTCGGTGACCGGCACCGGTGAGCGGTGCATCCGTGCGGTGTAGGTGATCATCGCGATCATCGACAACGCCACCGGCACCGGATCGCGGTGAGTACAGACGACAACCACGTGAGGGAAGACTTTGTCGAGTACCGGCAGTTGCTCGAGGTGCTGGGGGGGACTTGAGCAGCCAGCGACGCCCGCCACGGAGAAATTGCAGCGCCTTCAACTGCAGGGCCAGATACTCGTAGGCCGACGTCTGATCGTGGGCCAGGTAGTAGTCACGCCACCGCGGGACCTGCGCCAGGGTCTCGAACAGCATCGAGGAGAAGTCGTTGGCCAGGAGCTGAATCTCCTCGTGGACATGGTCGGTCGTCATCTCGTGCATGAGGCGAAAATGCGGCATGACGGCGTTCATCACCTCGACGGCGGCGTCCATCCGGGTACGGCGCGGATCCGGCTCGAGGCCGAGCTCGGCGGGCAGCGGAAACGGCTCGACGCTCTCCCAATACGGCAGGGTGCGAAACGTCGAGGCTGCCGCGAGCAGATTGTGCAGATGTGTGGTGCCGGTCCGTGGCAGACCGGCGATGACGATCGGCGGCTGCAACTCGATCTCGTAAATCTCGCGGTGCTGCTTCAACAGGGCAGTGAGCAGTAGCCGGTTTTTCAGCCAGCCCACCAGTTGTGCGTAAAAGTTGACGATTCCCGGTCCGTGCATGCCACTGACCTCATGTAGCGCCGCGAGGTACACGTCGAGGCGTTCCCGGTAGTCGTCGGGCCCGAAGTCGCTCAGCCCGGTGTCAGCGGTGGCCCTGGCATGGAGCGCGTCGACGTCTAGGGGGCACTCGGGCGCCATCGCGGCCATCAGTTCGCGGATCTGCTCGACGTCCGGGCTGAAGCACGGCTCGGCGAGGTCGTCAAGGTGAGTGATGTCGGTCACGCCGACTTAAGTTACTATGAGTTTCGTAATGACGACGGAGATTGGCCGACCCCGCGACAAGCGCATCGACAGCGCGGTGCTGCGCGCGGCCGTCGAGCTGCTCGCCGAGACCGGCTACGCCGAGCTGTCGGTCGACACGATCGCCCGGCGGGCAGGCACCAGCAAGCCGGCAATCTACCGGCGCTGGCCCAGCAAGGCGCACCTGGTACACGAGGCGGTGTTTCCGATCAGCGACGCGACCGCGCTGCCCGACACCGGGTCGTTGGCCGCCGACGTGCGGGAGATGGTGCGTCGCACTGCGGCGGTACTGACCACGCGGGCCGCGCGGGCGGCGCTGCCCGGGCTGGTCGGCGAGATGGCAGCGGATCTGACTCTGCATTCCGCGCTGCTGGAGCGTTTCGGCGGCATCCTTTCGCGCGGTCTGTCCGAGCGACTGGACGCCGCCGTCGAGCGCGGCGAAGCGCGGCCCGACATCACCGCCGCCGAGGTGGTCGAGGCCGTCGCCGGCACCACATTTTTGGCGCTGCTCACCCGAGGGGACGCGCTCGACGACACCTGGGTGGTACGCACTGCCGCCCTGATCACGAGAGGAATCAGCGTATGACGCACCAGTCGACGGCCGCGTGGCACGAGTTGTTGGAGACCCTGGGCAGCCTTGACCATTCGTTTCTCGAGGGCGACCGCGTGGTGACCGACGACCGGCACATCGCCGACGGCTACCGCATGCTGGCCACGACGCTGGGGGTGGCTTTCGACACCTATCTCTTCGCCGAGCCCAGCAGGCCGGCATTCGTGGAAGTCAACACGCCGTTTCGGCGCGACCGGCGTTGGGGCGGCGACAACACCGACGCCTACTACTACGTCTGCCCGGTCGACCCGCAGCGGCGCTACCACATCAGCGGCAATCGCGGTGACAGCGTTTACTTTTCGCTGACGGCCTATAACGAGCCGTCGCCGGGCGCTTGGTCGGATCGGATCGTGGCGATCGTGCGTGACGACGATCTCGACATCGACGCGGACGGCAACTTCTCGTTCGAGCTCGGGCCCACCCCGGATGCGGCGGTGCTGATGACCCGGGACTACCAGGCCGACCCGCTCACCGGGCGGCCCGTCAGCTGGCGCATCGAGGCGTTGGACGAACCCGATCCGGTGCGGCACGGCGACGCCGAAACCGCTGCGGCGCTGCGGGCCGGCGCCGCCTGGCTACGCACGATGTTCGCCATTGTGCCGCTTGCCGTCGGGGTGCGGTCCGACGACGCGCATACCCTTGGGCACGAAATCTCGCAGATCGCAAACCAATTCGCAGATCCGTACCAGGTGCCCGACGCCAACTTCGGCTGGTCGGCGCGTGACGCCTGTTATGCCTACGGCAGCTTTGTGCTCGCCGACGACGAAGCGCTTGTCATCACCCACCGACCGCCGGCATGCCGGTTCTGGAACCTGGTGGTGTGGAACCAGTTCATGGCCACCCACAGTGTCATCGACGCGCGCAGTTCCATCAACGGCCACAGCGCGCTGCTCAACGCAGACGGCACGGTGACGATCGTCATCTCGCGGGGCATGACGGCACACCCGAATGCGCTCACCACGCTGGACTATCCGCGCGGCAACCTCGCCTTCCGGTGGTTTCTTGCCGACGCGGTTCCGGCTCGCCCGGAGGTGCGGTTGGTGAAGGTCGCTGATGCTCCGAGCGCTATACAGTGAACGTTCGTTTCATATGATGACCGTTTGGAAAACACGTTTGAACAGCGCATTCGTCGCATTTCCTTGAACTTGGTGGACAGCTGTGTACCATCGCGATCATGGCGGAACGCGGCGCTCAGCCCCCGGTTCCACGCGGTCGGCGGCTGTTCCTAAGAGCAGTGCGGCAACTGTTCAGTCCGTTACGTCCAGACGATTACCTCGAGATGATCAACCCGCTCTGGACGACGAAGGAACTACGCGGAAAAGTGGAGCGCGTCGAGGCGCAGGGCTCAGAAGCGGCGAGTGTCCTGATTCGGCCGGGCTATGAATGGCGAGGGCACCAACCGGGCCAATACGTGCGGCTCGGCGTGATCATCGACGGCCGTTACCACTGGCGGGCATATTCGCTGACCTCGGATCCCCAGCCCGAGGACGGGCTGATCAGCGTCACCCCCAAAAGGGTGGACAGCGGCGTGGTGTCACCGTACCTGGTCGAACGAGTCAAGCCCGGCGACATCATTCGGCTCGGTGAGATCGAGGGAGTCTTCACACTGCCCGAGCCGCCGCCGTCGAAAATGCTATTCATCAGCGCCGGTAGCGGCATCACACCGATCATGAGCATGCTGCGTAGCCTTGATCGGCGCGGCGAGCTAGGCGATGTCGTGGTTATGCACTCCGCGCGCAACCGCGAACAAGTCATGTTTTTGGCCTTTCTCGAAGACCTCGACCGCCGTTGCGACGGGATGCGGCTCGACGTGCGGCTCACGTCCGAGCGGGGCCGAATGTCGCCGGACGACCTGGACGAGTTGGTTCCGGACTGGCGCGAACGCGAGGCCTTCTGTTCTGGCCCCAGCGAGTTGCTCGATGCGCTGATCGAGCATTGGGAGAAAAACGGTGATGCAGATCGCCTGCACTTCGAGCGGTTCCAGCCGAAAATCGGCGGGGATGCGGGGGAAGGACAAGGCGGTTGCGTCAGCTTTCTGGACAGCGGCACAACCGTCGAATGTGACGGCGGCACACCGATTCTGGAAGCCGGCGAGCAGGCCGGTCTCAATCTCGCGTACGGCTGTCGGATCGGAATTTGCCATACCTGTGTCGGAACGCTGAAGTCCGGCAAGCTGCGCGATCTGCGCTCCGGCGACGTCTCAGAGCCCACCGGGGCGGACGTGCGGATCTGCATCAACACCGCCGAAGGCGACGTCGAACTCGAACTGTGATCGGAAGGAGCCATAGTGACGACTGCTGTAAAGAGCCCGCTTGCCCGTCTGAATGAACAAGAACTGGAAAAACTCGCCAAGGAATTCGACGCGATTCACGACGAGGTGTTTGCCGATCTCGGCGAGCGCGACCGGCACTACATCAAGACGGTCATTTCGGTACAGCGGCAGATCGTGGTTGTCGGACGGGTACTGCTGCTGGCGTCGCGGTCGAAAACCGCGTGGGCGCTCGGCACGGCGTGCCTGGGCATGGCCAAAATCTTGGAGAACATGGAGATCGGCCACAATGTGATGCACGGTCAATGGGATTGGATGAACGATCCCGATATCCACTCCTCGGTGTGGGATTGGGATACGGCGTCAACCGCCGAGGCGTGGAAGCACTCGCACAATTACATCCATCACACCTTCACCAATATTCGGGGCAAGGACAAGGATCTCGGCTACGAGATCATGCGAATCGATCCCGCTCAGAAATGGCACCCGGTCTATCTGGCGCAACCGTTCTACAACCTACTGCTTACCTTGCTCTTTGAGTGGGGCGTTGCGGTGCACGACACCGACCTCAAAGCCTTGTGGGCGGGCGAGAAGTCGATGTCCGACTTGCGCAACGACTTCAAAGGCATTGCCGGCAAGGCACGCTCGCAAATTCAGAAGGATTACGTCGGCTGGCCGGTTATCAGCGCGGGTGCTTTCGGGCTTGCGCAGTTAGCCCTGCGCGGCCGCATCGATCAGCCAGCGGAGTCTCGCGTCAGCAGACTGCTTCGGAGGATATCGCGCAAGGACAGAATCGGGTCAACCGCGAGTTTTCTGGACCGGGTATTTGCGGGCGCGGAGAGCACGTACTTGCGCACCCTGGCCGCCGATGCGCTGGCCAACATCATCCGCAACGTGTGGGCCCATGCCATCATCTTCTGCGGACATTTCCCGGACCAGACCTATACGTTCAGCCAGAGCGAAGTGGAAGATGAGACGCGCGGCGGCTGGTACGTCCGCCAGTTGATCGGCGCGGCCAACATCGACGGCAGTCCGCTGTTTCACGTCATCAGCGGCAATTTGGGTTATCAAGTGGAGCATCACCTGTATCCGGACATGCCCAGCAGTCGATACTCGGAGATCGCACCGAAGGTCAAGGATATCTGCGAGCGCTACCAGCTGCCGTACAACTCCGGACGATTTTCGAAGCAGTGGTACACGGTGCACCGCAGCATCTTCCGGTTGGCTTTCCCCGGCGGGAAGTCCCGCCCGAAGCCTGGGCCATACCACAGCGCGGAACGGCGTGCGGGGACGCAGAATTCGAGCGAGGCTACCCGCTTCCGCGATCGTGTCCCGGCCGAACACCCGGACGCAGGCCCGGAGCACGACTCGAGCGGCGTCGAGGTGCAGCCGCCGCCGCGCGGTAACGATTGAGTAGACCTAGGCCAGGCTGACCGGATCGCCGGTGTGGATGGTGCCGCCGGTTACCACCTCCAGGTACACGCCGGCACACGGCACCGATCCGGAACCCGGTGACTCCACTCGGTTTTCGGCCACCAGTGTGCGCAGCGCGTGCAGAGCTCGCGGAAGTGTGCCGTGCTCGAGGGTGGGAACCGCGCACCGCGATGTCGGCTTGAGGACACTCAGCCGCGTCTCCCCCACGCTCAACTCCCTGCCCACCCAGGTGTTTTCCGCGTAGGGCGGATAGTCGGGCGGTACCGAGATCACCAGGTTGGGCCGGTAGCGCAATGCTTCGGTCCCGACACGGTCCAGGGTGGCCGTCGTGATCGCGTGCAGCGGAGCGAGGTCGGTGAACGAATCTCCCGGCGTCGCGGCGGCGATCTCGACAATGCGGGTGTCGACCTCGGCGTCCATTCCCTGCTCGAGCACCTGCTCCGGGTCGGGCCGTTCGAGCGTGGCGCCCTGCGGCCGCTTGCGCAC
The DNA here is from genome assembly GCF_059812585.1 of Mycobacterium sp. NGS48. NCBI lineage: Bacteria > Bacillati > Actinomycetota > Actinomycetes > Mycobacteriales > Mycobacteriaceae > Mycobacterium > Mycobacterium sp. NGS48. The sequence goes on along the minus strand of NZ_JCALCY010000011.1, from coordinate 29,707 downwards.
CAGTTGGACCGGGCGTCCCAACAGCCTCGACAGCAAGTCGTCGATATCCGGGTCGTCGGCGGCCACCCTCGTCCCGTCCGGTATTCGAATGTGTACGTGGCCGTTATCCCGAGTGGCGCTGAAGTGCAACAGCTCACGCCACAACCGTGGCTGCTTGGCGCTGGCCACCCGCCCGGTGACCGCATCAACCAGCGCCAGCCTCCGGTCTCCGTCGGCTCCTCGCTCGTCGACGACCATGCTGGTCACCACCTCGCCCAGCATTGACTTGACCGGATAGCGGCACAGACTCTCGACGCTCATCTGCACTGGACCGGTCATGACCTTCAGTATGCGCTTTAGCGCCTCGCCAGCAGCCACGCCTCCCCGTCGCCCTCGCGGGCTGCAACCAGGTCCAACTCGATAAACGCGGCGGTCAGCTCGCCACGGGCGGCGCGAAAGGGGCCTGGGGCGGCGCCGACCTCGCTGAGCGCGCTGATCGCCAATAACCCGCGCGGTGCCAGTCGCCGGATGATCGACTGGTCGAGGCGACGATCCCGGAACCGGTGACAGACGATGACGTCTGCCGGCGGGCCTGCCGGTAGGCCCTCGTCGAGATCGACGACGTCAAACTGGCACCGGTCACCGACGTCGCTGCAGCGGGCAAGTTCTCGCGCTTGGGTGATGGCCACGGGAGAGACGTCGATTCCGCGAACGTCCATGCCGCGGCGGGCAAGCCACACCGCGGCGAGTCCCTGTCCGCAGGCCACATCGAGCGCGCGCCCCGTCGTCGGGAACAGATCGGCATAAGGTTTAAACGGCGGTGGCGCGCCCACTGCACTGACGGTCGCCGGCCCGCGATTGGCATACATCTCATCCCAGCGAACGCGATCCTGGTCGGTCAGAATGCCTCCGGATTCCGCTGGATCTCGTCAGGTACCGGATGGCGATATAACCGTGACGCGTTCGCCCAACTGATTTTGCGAATCACGTCTCGCGGCAGATCGCCGATCTGTTCGTGGACCGCTTGTTGGGTATGCGGCCAGGTCGAATCGCAATGCGGATAGTCGGCTTCCAGCATGATGTTCTCGGCACCGATTCGCTCATGCTGGATGAACGACGACTGATCCTCCACGGCGCAGAACCAGAAGTTTCGGGTGAAAACCTCTGCCGGCGTGAGGTTCTCCCCCAGCGCTTGCCAGGTGCCATACATAACGTGATAGCTGAGCATGTGGTCGAGGCGATCCAGCAGCCCGGCCACCCAGCCGATCCCGCCCTCGGATAAACAGATTTTGAGGTCGGGAAACCTGCTGGGCAGACCGGAATACAGCCAGTCGACGGCCGCGGAAATGGCGTAGGCGAAGAACAGCACACCCTGCACGTCCGGCGGCGCGTCCTCGGTGGTCGACGGCGACGATCCCGACGATCCGATGTGCAGATTCACGACCGTCCCGGTCTCCGCGCACGCTGCCATCATCGGATCCCAGTGACCGGAATGGATGCTGGGCAGTCCGAGCATCGCCGGATTCTCGCTGAAGGTGACGGCATGAAATCCACGCTCGGCGTTCTCATAGATCATCCTGGCGCCCAGTTGCGGGTCCAACAACCACGGCAGCTGGCAGGGAATGATCCGGCCGGGATAGCAACCTGCCCACGCTTCGAAGTGCCAGTCGTTCCAGGCGCGCACCGAGGCCAGCGCCAAGTCGCGATCGTTGGTCATCTGTTGCAGGCGCTGGCCTGCGAACCCGGGCAGAAACGAGGGAAAGTTGAGCGAGGCGTAGACGCCATTCACGTCCATGTCTTTGATCCGCTCATGGATATCCCAAGCGCCCTTGCGCATTTCGTCGAATCGGACCGGCTCGAAGCCATACTCGGACACCGGCCGGCCGACTACAGCATTGAACCCGACGTTGGGTAGTTCCCGATCGTCGTAGATCCAGGTTTGGCCCCCGTTCGCGGTGTCCACGACTCGTGGCGCGCGGTCGGCGAATCTGGCTGGGAGACGTCCGGTGAAGGTGTCCGGAGGTTCGACGATGTGATCGTCGACTGAGATCAGTGTGTAGCGACGTTGGGCTCGGGGCGGGTCCGGCAGAAAGGTGACCGACCGACCTGCGCCGGTCTCGGCGGTGGTGAAGTTCGGGTTGGCGGCCAGCTCGTCAATCGATTTCATGCTCGGCTATCTCCTCAGCTGAGCACGTCGGGGTCGGCTTTGATGGTCATCCGCGCTGCGCCCGCCCAGTACACGTCGGCTGCCCGTTCGATCAGCGACGCCTGCATGCCCGCCATGTCCGACCAGTTCATGGTCCCGGGCTGGTTGCCGGTCAGCATGACGTGGTAGGCCAGCTTGCAGACGCGTTCGATCGATGCCGCCCGGTAGACGGCTTCGGCTAGGGTGCGCCCGGTTGCGATCACGCCGTGGTTGGCCAGAATCGTCAGATTGGCACCTCCGATGCGGGCCGCGAGATCAGCTGCGCGGGATGGATTGTCGATTTCGCCGTCATAGGTGTCGACCAGGCAGAGGTCGTCGAGGAACAGCGAACCCGTCTGGTGTAGGAGGTCGGGTAACCGGCCCAGCGCGGCAAACACGCTGGCGTAGTAGGGGTGATTGTGAATGACCACGCGCGCGTCGTCGCGGACGCGGTGCAGTTCGGTGTGGATGTGGATCGCCGGGGTGACGTCCCACCGACCGCGCACCACCCGCGCAGCGCCGTTCACCACGCAGATGTCCGATGCGGTCAGTTCTTGCCACCAGAGTCCCCACGGGTTGACCAACATCTCGGCTCGACCGTCGAGTTGCCAGGTGATGTGTCCGGCCATGTTCTCGGCGAACCCGATAGCGGCCAGGTGGCGGAAGGCCACGGCAAGTGCCTGCTCGTCGGACAGTTCGACGCCGATCGGGGGCACCACGGACGGCGCCCACACTTCCAGACCGCCGGGCCGCGCGTTAGGAGCATTCATGATCGGCCTCCATCCTGGCTCGAATATCCTCGCGGAGCTCCCCTTTTGCAATCTTTCCCCCGGATGAGCGGGGTAGTTCGTCAACCACGATGAGTCGTTCGGGCAGCAGCTCTTTGGACACTCCCTGTGCCAGCAGATGCTCGACGAGTTCGGCCAGCTCGATGGTGTGAGAATCAGCAAGTTCGGCATAGAGGCAGACTTTTTCACCGAATACCGGATCGGGCATCGCGACCGCCGCTGCTAGCGCGATCGTGGGATGAGTCGTGGCGGCGTCCTCGACCTGTGCGGCGCTGATGTTCTTGCCGCCGCGGAGGATGAAATCGGAGGTTCGGCCGGTGACGGTCAGATAGCCGTCCGGATCGATCTCGCAGATGTCGCCCATGCGCATCCAGCCGTCGCGGGTGAACAACGTGTCGTGGTCGGCGCCGCCGAGGTAGCCCAGGCTGGTCGCCGGACCTCGGCAGGCGGGCTGGCCGCGGCCGGTCGAGGTGACGTCCTGATCGCCGTCGAAGAGTCGCACCGCCATTTCCGGGACAATGCGACCGCCGGTGCGCAGTCGCCGGTGGCGTGAGTCGTCGAGCGTGGTGCCGCTGAGCAGGCCGGTTTCGTTCGAGCCGTAGAACTGCAGAATCTTCGCGCTGGTGAGTTCCTCGAATTCGGCGGCCGGTCGATACGGCAACGCCTCGCCGCCGGTGAAAACCACCCGCAGCGAACTCAAGTCGTGATTCCGGCGCTCAGGATCAGCCATCAACATCGTCAATTGCGTACTGACGCAACACAACACGGTGACCTGGTGCCGAGAGATCGCTTCGCATACCGCCTTGGTCGTAAAGCGTTCCAAGATCACCGCAGTGGCACCCAGATAGATCGGCGTCGAATGGCTGGTCCAGATTCCGAAACCGAAGGGCGTGGGGATAATCGGTAAGAAGATGTCGTCGGATGTCAGTTGCCCGTTGGCGACGGCCTTTTGGTGGAAGTAGTGCCACCGGTTCTGGGTGTGCATGACGCATTTGGGCAATCCCGTCGTCCCGGAGGTGGAGTTGATCAGAAAGAGGTCATCGGGCGCGAGCCGAGTTTCGGGCTTTGGCGCTCTGGGCTTGACTTCGGTGTTGAGCGACAGTGTGTCGTCGCGGTTGAGGACGAGTGTTTCTGGGGCTACAGATGTCGCCGCGCCGGCGCGCTGCTGATCGGTGACCAGGAACTTCGGCTGCGCGCTGTGCAATATCGCCGCAACCTCACGGGTGCCGGCGCGGGCGCCGATGCCAACGACGACAGCGCCGCAGCGCTCGACCGCGACGAGCAGCGCATGGATGGCGGCGGAATCACCGTGCCACACCCCGACCCGATCGCCCGGCACGACGCCGATGCCGGCTAGCTGTTCTGCCAGAGCAGTTGCCGCGACATCGAATTGACGCCAACTGTGCGATGTGCCGGGATGGTCGATATACGCGGTGCGGTCGGGTGTTCGTTCGGCGTTGCGACGTACGGTATCGGAGAGTGTCGAGTCGGACCACCAGCCGGCGGCACGATACCGGGCGATGTCTTCGACGGTGAAGGCCGGCGATCGCATCGCTTCCAGGCCTCCGGCGCTCATCATCAAATGATAGGAACAGGGCGCGTATGCGGCCGGATGTGGACCACGTAGCGGGCCAGCTAGGCTCCCTCAATGCTGGGAAAGAGATCTGCTATCGCGGCCGCGGCGATAGTTCTCGCGGGTTGCGGGGGGTCTGGCCATCCAGCGGCCACCGTGACCTCGACGGTGCTCATCAAAGAAACCGTCACGGTGACCAACCCAGCGCCCCCGGCGCCTGCCCTCAAAACGACGATGGAAACCGACGGCACCTATCGGATCGGTACCGACATCGAGCCGGGCACCTATCGTTCCGGCGGTCGCAGTGATGAAGGAGAATCCGACTGCTACTGGGCAAAGCTGCACAGCCTCAACCCAACAGACATCGTCAGTAACGGCCTCGGCAATGATCCGCAGGTAGTCGCGCTCGACCCGGGTGACGTGGCGTTCTTGACGCATAGCTGCCAGCCCTGGCGGAAAGACTGATTCAACGCGAGCGCGGACTCGGCTACCTGGCCTAGTCGCTGACGAACAGCGACGTGCTGCTTTAGGCTCAGAGCATGCGCGATCGGGACACGATCGACTCCGAGTTGCGGCGCCTTGCAGCGGTGCGCCGGGAGATGCGCGAGCGCGGCGACGCGCTGTCGAGTCGTCAGTTCGACGCGCTCCTCGATGAGCGCCTGGGACACCCCCCGGAGGTGTACCCAACCGAGGCGGTAAAAGCGGGTAAGACGCGGGTTCTCGTCGACACCTCGCGCGACAAACCCCGCGGCATCAAGTCCTACAGATCTAAGGCAGCGTTGCGCCGATTCGGCTCCCTCGCCGCGTTGCCGCTGTCGCTGGTAGCCGTCGCCGCGGCGGTGGTGGTGTGGTTCGCGGTTCACAACCCACGACCGGCGGCGCCGCCAGCAGAGGCCCCGCCGTCGGCGGCAGCTCCGCCGTCGAGTGCGCAATCGCTCCCGGTGGCGCCCAAACCGCCCGCTTCGCAGGATGACATCGCCGACAGGGCGCTCATGGCAGCGTTGAAACAGCAGGGCGTGCCGGTTCCTAGCCGCGACTACGTGGTGAGCCATGGCCACGCTGTCTGCGACTTTCTGGCCGACCAACACGACTTCGCGGAGGCGATCAGCTTTGTGCAGCAATCAACAATTTGGGACGCCGATCAAAGCGCCCAAGTCGCTGCCGGTGCCATCGTCTCGTATTGCCCTCAGTACGAATCAAGCCCGGGCAAGATTCAACAGGTCCCAACTGCTCTCCCCGATCTGCCGAACATCCAGGGCGATCTGCAGAACATCCTGGATGATCTGAAGGGCATTCGAGACAACCTGCCGGCCATCCCGGGCCAGTAATCACGCCGACGCGAAAATGGCTGACCGTCGTTGACGAGGTCCGCGACAAATCCTGCTGTGCCCAGCTGACGCCGCGAAACACACAGGTAGTCAATTACTCGTGTCCCGACCGAGTTATCGAAGGACGATAGCGGCATATCTTCGCGGGGTTTGAGAGCTCGTGGGGCAGCTACGGCAAAGGAGCGACCATGAAATTCGCAGCAGTAGTGGCCGCTGTCTGGGCAGCGGGCACCACCTCCGCCCCGTTGGCGCAGTACATCAACCTGGAATTCTGCTGATGTGGCGCAGGAAGTCCCACGACAGGCTCCAGGAATGTGGCGTCAAGATGGCTGATGGCCAGCCGTGCGTGTTGGCTACCGGCCACGACCCCACCCAGCTGTGGCAAAACCGCGTCCACCGCACGGCTAGTGGCGCTGCGTTCACTTGGCAGCACGGTCAGATCGCTGAGTTTGGCCAGAAGGCAAGACAGGTGCCCTTCACCCCGCTCTGGTGATGCACGACTTCTAGCTGCGGGAAGCGACGGCCGGAATCGACGCTGGACGTCAAGCTGCGCGAGGACGCAGTGAGAGCACGCAGTCGTCACGCCGCAGAACGCGCCCTGCTCTAAGCCGGAGCGCCGAATGGCTGATCCGGCAATGGCGTTGCGGCCAACGGATCGGATCCGAACCGGTTCGGGCCCTCGGTGCCCTTGGTTGGCGAACCATATGTACAGAACGATGGCCCCGATCAACGGGATCACGGCGATCAGAAGCCACCAACCGGTGCGGTCAACGTCATGCAGGCGCCGAACGGCGACGGCCCAGCCGGGAATGATGAGCGGGAGCGCCAGAAGCAAGTTAACCCAATGCGTGTGCAGCATCGCGTTGCCGACGTTTCCCACGATGGCGACGATGACGCCAAAGAGAGCCCAGTACCAGTATTCGGACCGGCGGGCCCGGTCGCTGAAATTGAAGTATTTGATGAATCCAGTCGAAATTGCTTCCCCGAAGTTCATATGGTCACCCCGCTTCACGACCAACCGCGCGGAAGCGGAGTTGTACCGTAAACGCTTCTAAAGCACCATCTCAAATGACCGTTTGCGGGTGGAGCGGCGCACCGGTGACAGCAATCGCACCTCGGAGTCGACGTGTCCTGCTCGCGTGCCCCGCTGATTTGCTATCCGGCAGCTCGCACCGTGCTCGTGAACCACCGCTGAACTGTGCGAATCTCGATTGACAGTGTCTGATTTCACGACATAGTTGGCAGCTGTCCTGGGACATAGTTGACACCTCATCTTGCCGGGGAGGTCGGCCATGTCCAAGGCCCAGCTGGTCATTACCGCCGTCGTGATCGAAGGACGCAGCAAAAGCGAGGTCGCTCGCGACTACGAGGTCTGCCGCTACTGGGTCCAGCAACTGGTCAAGCGCTACGAGACCGAAGGCCTCGCGGCGTTTGAAGCACATTCCCGCCGACCACACCACAGCCCGCAGGCGGTCGACGCCGTGGTCGAAGACAAGATCGTGCGGCTGCGCAAAACCCTGACCAAAGCCGGCTACGACGCCGGCGCGGCCACCATCGCCGCACACCTCACACGCGACCGGACCGTCACCAATGTGCCCGCGGTATCGACCATCTGGCGGATCCTGACCCGCCGCGGCTTCGTGGCTCCCCAACCACACAAACGACCCCGCTCGGCCTGGAAACGCTTCTGCGCCGAACAACCCAACGAACTGTGGCAAGCCGACACCACCCACTGGCAGCTGGCCGATCACACCCCGGCAGAAATCCTGAACATCCTCGACGACCACTCCCGCGTGGCCATCGCCAGCCACGCCCGGCTGGTCACCACCGGCCCCGACGTCGTCGACACCTTCACCGCGTCCTTCACCCGATGGGGCATACCAGCAGGCGCGCTGAGCGACAACGGCGCCATCTTCACCGCCAAACAACGCGGCCAGGGACGCACCGCCCTAGAAATCACCCTGGGCGAACTCGGTATCAAATACCGCCATTCACGGCCCTACCATCCCCAGACCTGCGGCAAGGTCGAGCGTTTCCACCAAACACTGAAAAAACACCTCCGAGCCCTACCCCCGGCCACCACCATCGACGAACTCCAACACCAGATCGACGATTTCCTGGTCTACTACAACACCATTCGCCCGCACCGCGCACTCGGACGCCGCACTCCCATCGAGGCCTTCAACGACCGGCCCAAGGCCCTACCCAGCGGCTACCAGATCCCGCCGCACTACCGCCTGCGCCACGACCGCATCGACGCCGCCGGCGTCATCACCATCCGCTACAACAGCCGCCTGCACCACATCGGGCTGTCCAAACACTTGCGCGGCACCAAAGTCACCGTCCTCATCGACGACCGCGACATCCGCATCATCGACCGCAACACCGGAGCGCTCATCCGCAAACTCGTCCTAGACCCCACCCGCGACTACCAGCCCCGCGGCGTCAAATGCGGAAACTCACCCGAAAACAAGCCGCACATGTAAACAATGTCCCGGGACACCTGTCAACGGTGTCCCGGGACATCACATGGTCGGGCTGACAGGATTTGAACCTGCGACCACTTGACCCCCAGTCAAGTGCGCTACCAAACTGCGCCACAGCCCGGCGCCGCCGGTGCACCCGGCAGCAGGTCGAAAGCCTACCGCAGCCGACCACGGCCGAAGAAACCACGCAGATTGTCGTGTCTCAGATCGTCAACAGGCGATAGAGGCCGATGGCGCCGACGATGACGATCGTGACGCGCAGCGCATTCGGGGAGAGCCGACGCCCGTAGTGTGCGCCGAGCCAACCGCCGACCAACGAGCCGACTGCGATAAGCCCTGCCGCTGCCCAGCTGATTCGGTCGAAGGCGACCAGGGTGTAGGCCGAGGCCGCCACCAGGTTCACCACTAGCGCCAGCAGGTTTTTCGCCGCGTTCATTCGCTGCATCGACTCGGGAAGCAGGACTCCCATCACGCCGATCAGCAGAATGCCCTGCGCGGCGGCGAAGTAGCCACCGTAGACGCCCACGGCGAACGTGCCTGCCACCAGCGCCGTCATCCGCGCCGGACTCAAGTGATCAGCGGAGCGGCCGGCGCTCACCGCGCGTCGCCCCGCCCAGGCCTGGATCCGCGGGCCGATCACGACCAAGGTCAGCGCCGCGATCAGTAGCGCCGGCACCACTGCGTTGAACACTTTTTCGGGCAGGTGCAGCAGCAGCCACGCGCCCAGCATCGCGCCGGTGAGCGATCCCGGAATCTGCCAGCGCAACCGATGCCACTGGCCGCGCAACTCGCGACGGTATCCCCAAGTCCCCGACACACCGCCGGCCACCAGGCCGACCGCATTCGACATGGTGGCCACCACCGGTGGATAGCCCAGCGTCACCAGCGTGGGAAACGTAATCAGGGTGCCGGAACCCACCAGAGAATTCACCGCGCCGGCCCCCAGGCCGGCCAACATGATCAACACTAGGTGCGAAACAGACACTGTGGCACCCTAATGCCAAGCTGACCGCTCAGCGGGTCTTGGCGCTCCGCTTCTCGCGCACCCGCACGTTGATCCGGATCGGACTGCCCTCGAAGCCGAACGCCTCGCGCAGCCGTCGCTCCAGGAACCGCCGGTAGCCGGCCTCCAGAAACCCCGTGGTGAACAACACGAACGTCGGCGGCCGGGCTGTCGCCTGGGTGGCGAACAGAATGCGGGGCTGCTTTCCACCGCGCACCGGCGGCGGCGTCGCGGCCACCACCTCTTTGAAGAACGTGTTGAGCCGTCCCGTCCCAATCCGGGTATCCCACGACTCCAATGCGTTTTCCAGTGCCGGCACCAGCTTCTGCACCGCCCGGCCGGTCTTGGCGGAGATATTCACTCGCTGAGCCCAGCGCACCTGCACCAACTCGCGGTCGATTTCGCGTTCCAGCAGATAACGGCGGTCCTCGTCGACCAAATCCCATTTGTTGAACGCCAATACCAGCGCGCGTCCGGCTTCGATGACCATCGACAGCACCCGTTGATCCTGTTCGGTCAACGGCGCCGAGCCATCGATCAGCACGATCACCACCTCGGCGGCATCGATGGCGCCATGCGTGCGCACCGAGGCGTAGAACTCGTGTCCACTGGCCTGACCCACCTTGCGACGCAGACCGGCCGTGTCCACGAACCGCCAGACCTTGCCGTCCATTTCGATCAGCGAGTCCACCGGGTCGACCGTCGTGCCGGCCACCTCGTGGACCACCGAGCGCTCATCCCCCGCCAGCCGATTCAGCAGCGAACTCTTTCCGACGTTGGGTTTGCCAACCAGCGCGACACGTCGCGGCCCGCCGGTGACCGACGCTGACTCGGCCACTTGCGGCAGCGCGCCGACCACCTCGTCGAGCAAGTCGCCCACACCGCGACCGTGCATCGCGCTGATCGCATGCGGTTGCCCCAGCCCCAGGGACCACAGCGCCGCCGCGTCGGCTTCGCCCCTCTCCCCGTCAACTTTGTTGGCGGCCAAGAACACTGGCTTTCCGGACCGCCGCAAGATGCGGGCGGCTGCCTCGTCGCCGGCGGTCGCCCCGACCACGGCGTCGACCACCAGCACCACCGCGTCGGCGGTGCGCATCGCCACAGCAGCCTGCTCGGCCACCAGCTGCTGCAATCCCTTGGCGTCGGGCTCCCACCCGCCGGTGTCCTGCACGACGAACCGCCGGCCGGTCCACAGCGCGTCATAGGACACCCGGTCACGGGTCACACCGGGAACGTCCTGAACGACCGCTTCGCGCCGGCCCAGGATGCGGTTCACCAGCGTCGACTTGCCGACGTTGGGCCGGCCCACCACCGCCACGACCGGTGGCGGGCCCGACGATTCGTCAACCGAATTGGATTCGCCGAGTTCCCAATCGCTTTCGTCGGCCCAGGTGCCGTCCTGGCTCATCGCAGTGCCTCACTTCGCTGCTGCACCAGTTCGAGCAGGTGCGCGATCACCTCGGTCTCGGTCATTTCACTGGTGTCGACGACGACGGCGTCCGACGCCGGCCGTAGTGGCGAGACCGTTCGACTCGAATCCAAATGGTCGCGTCGACGAACGTCAGCCAGCACGGTGTCGTAGTTGTCGGGTAACCCGGCAGCGACGTTCTGGTCGTTGCGCCGCCGCGCCCGAGTCTCGGCCGTTGCGGTCAAAAAGATCTTCACGTCGGCGTCGGGCAGCACCACCGTTCCGATATCGCGTCCTTCCACGACGATGCTTGACCTGCCGTCCGCGAACTCGCGCTGCAACTCCACCAGCCGGGTACGCACCGCCGACACCGATGACACCGCCGACACTGCGCGGGTGACTTCGTCACCGCGGATCTCGGCCGAAACATCTTCACCGGCAAGGTAACAGCGGACCACGTCGGGGTCATAGCCGACCGACAACTCAACCGTCGCCGCGGCGGCGCCTACGGCTAATTCATCCTCGGGATCGATGCCGGCGCGCAACACCGCCAGCGTCACGATGCGGTACATGGCACCGGTGTCGAGATAGCGTGCCTGCAGGGCACGAGCCAATCCCCTTGATACCGACGACTTTCCGGTCCCGGCCGGACCGTCGACCGCGATCACAACACTCACAGGCCGACCGCCCGGTAGAGGTCACCGATCTCCTTGCGGCCCAAAGCCCGGATGCTGCCGGGGCGCTGCTGCCCCAGCGAGACCGCCCCGATGTCGGTGCGTACCAACTCCTGCACGGGGAAGCCGACCGCGGCCAACAGCCGTCGCACAATGCGTTTGCGGCCCTCGTGCAGGGTCACCCGCACCAGCGTCTTGCCCGGCACGGTATCCACCACCGCGAAATCATCGACGGCAGCAGGGCCGTCGTCCAATTCGATGCCACCGCGCAGTTTTTTGCCGAGACCGCGCGGCACCGCTCCCGCGACGGTGGCGATGTATGTCTTGGGAACCTGATACGACGGGTGCATCAGCCGGTGCGCCAATTCGCCGTCGTTGGTCAACAAGATCAGCCCCTCGGTGTCGGCGTCGAGCCGTCCGACGTGAAACAGCTTCTGGTTGCCGCGCACCCGATGCTCGATCAGATCGCCGATGCAGGGCCGCCCGCGGTCGTCGGACATTGTCGAATGCATGCCGCGCGGCTTGTTCAACGCCAGATATACCAGCGACTCGTCGAGAACCACCCGTGCCCCGTCGACCCGAATCACCGACGCGTCGGGGTTGACGCGGGTGCCCAGTTCGGTCACGAGCTGCCCGTCGACCTCGACGCGGCCGTCGGTGATCATCCTTTCGGCGACCCGGCGCGAGGCAATTCCAGCCTGCGACAACACTTTCTGCAGGCGTACACCTTCGGCCATCACTGGTCCACGTCGAATGACAACGGTTTATCGGCCTCATTGGCGTCACCGGAGAGCTTGATGAAACGCGGCTCGGCGTCCAGCGATTCGCTCAAGTCGTCGATCATGTCGACATCAGGTAGCAGCGGCGCGATATCGGGCAGATCGGCCAGCGAGGAGAGACCCAGCCGCTCCAAGAACAGCTCGGTAGTAGCGAACGCGACCGCGCCGGTGTCGGGATCGGTGCCGGCCTCGGTGATCAGCCCGCGCGCCAGCAAGGTCCGCATCACCGCGTCGACGTTGACCCCTCGCACCGCGCTCACCCTCGCCCGGGTCACCGGCTGGCGGTAGGCCACCACGGCCAACGTCTCCAACGCCGCGCGGGTCAGCTTGGAGCGCGACCCGTCCAGCACCAGCCGCTCCACATACGGCGCAAACCGGGCGCGGGTGTACATCCGCCATCCGCCGCCGGCCTCGCGCAGGTCGATGCCGCTGTCGCGTTCGGTGAGTGCCTCGGCGATCAGCTGCAGCTTGGTGGCGATCCGGTACACCGGTTGTTCGGTCGCCGCGGCCAGCGCCTCCACGGTTACCGGGGTGTCGACGACCAGCAGCAGCGCCTCGAGCACGGCGCCAAGCTCGTCGTCGGGCAATTCGGGTGCGGTCGCGACGTCGAATAGGCGCCGCTCCTCCTCATCGCTGCGCTCTGCATCGTCGCCGGCGCGGATGCCCAGGTCGGGATCGCGCGCTTCTTCGGTCATCAGTCTTCCAAGTCGTCGGTGGTCGGCCGTTCTCCGGTCCACGAAACCTGGAGCACACCAAGCGGTTCTGACTGGTCGAATGCTACCGCCCGGGCCCGATACAGTTCGAGCAGCGCCAAGAACCGGCCGACGATCTCGATCGGCACCTGGCAATCGGCGACCAGTTCGGAAAACGACGCCCACTGCCCCGTCCCCCGCGCTGCCAGCAGCGACAACAGCCGTTCGGCCTGTTGCGGCACCGACACCATCAGTTCGTGCAGATGCTCGGTGGCCACGGTCGGCACCGGCCGCGGGGTGAAAGCGGTCGCGGCGATCTCGGCAAACCGCTCAGCGTCGACGCCGAGCATCACCTCGGGCAGCAGACCTTCGAATCGATCCTCCAGCGACACCGCCCGCGGATAGCTGCGCAGCGCCGCAGCCTCCAACTCGGCGAACATCTCCGCCACATGCTTGAACGCCCGATATTGCAGCAGCCGGGCGAACAGCAGGTCGCGCACCTCCAACAGCGCCAGGTCTTCCTCGTCGTCGATCTGACCCGACGGGAGCAGCCGCGCGGCTTTGAGGTCGAGCAGCGTGGCCGCAATGACCAAAAACGCCGTCGTCTCCTCTAGCCCCAGTTGCGGGCCGATCTCGCGGGTATAGGCGATGAAGTCATCGGTGACCTGGTGTAGCGCTACCTCGGTGACGTCGAGGCGGTGCGCGAAAATCAACTGCAGCAGCAGGTCGAACGGCCCCTCAAAATTGGTCAGCCTGACCTGGAAGCCGTTCTGGGTAGCGGTGTCGGTACTCGTCACGCGCCGAATCGGTCGATGACCTCGCGGGCCAACGCGCGGTAGGCCTGCGCGCCGCCCGATTTGGGCGCCCAGGACGTGATCGGTTCGCCGGCGACGCTGGTCTCCGGGAAGCGGACGGTTCGGGTGATCACCGTGTCGAACACCAGGTCACCGAAGCGCTCCAGCACCCGGGCCATCACCTCGCGGGAGTTCACCGTGCGCGGGTCGTAGCGGGTGATCAGGATGCCGCTGATCTCCAATTTCGGGTTGAGCCGGTCGCGGACCTTTTCGACGGTGTCGGTCAGCAGCGCAAGCCCGCGCAGCGAGAAGTATTCGCACTCGGTCGGAATGATCACCCCGTCCGAGCAGGCCAGACCGTTGACGGTGAGCAGGCCCAGCGACGGTTGGCAGTCAACGAGGACATAGTCGTAGCGGTCCAGCACCGGATGCAGCGCGCGGCCCAGCGACTGCTCGCGGCCAACCTCGTTGACCAACTGGATCTCGGCGGCGGACAGATCGATGTTGGACGGCACCAGGTCCATGGTTTTCACGCGGGTGTGGATCAGCACGTCGTCGATCGACACACGGGGCTCGACCAGCAGGTTGTGGACGGTGCGCTCCAACTCGTAATGCGGCACACCCAAACCCGCCGACAGCGCACCTTGCGGGTCGAGATCCACCAGCAGCACCCGGCGGCCGTACTCGGCGAGCGCCGCGCCGAGGTTGATCGTCGACGTGGTCTTGCCCACACCGCCCTTCTGGTTGCACATCGCGACCACCTTGGCCGGGCCGTGCGAGGTCCGTGGCCTGGGCTCAGGAATCGCCCGCGGCGGGCGACCGGTCAGGCCGACCTCCGGGGTGCTGTCGGTGTTGTCGGTCATCAGCGCCGCTCCTCGATCCCGGCTACGCCGGCCCCCTCGTCGTCGGCGCGGGTCATGCCCGGCCGCTGCTCGGCACGCACCACCGAAGGGTGCGCGGCGTTCGGGTAATGGCGGACATCGGGGGAAAGTGTAGCCGTTTTGCGCGGCTGTGCCGGGAGACTTGCAGGCGAGGTAACCAGCCGATACGCGACTATGGTGTCGGTCATGAGTCTGAAGCAACGCATCCCGTTTCTGCGGTGGTCGGTCTGGCGGATGGCAACCGGGGCCCGCAACATCACCACGACGGGTCAGATCGGCGACGGACGGGAGGCCGCAGCCGTCGACTACGTCCTGCAGAACGCCCGTGCCGGCGACGTCGACGATGTGCTGGCTACCATCGATCGCTTCGCCTACGAGAAGTCGATGCTGATCAATGTCGGCGACGAGAAGGGTGCGCTGCTTGACGCCGCGGTCCGGCGGGCCGACCCGAAGCTGGCCCTGGAGCTGGGCACTTACTGTGGCTACGGCGCGCTGCGGATCGCCCGGGCCGCCCCGACCGCCAAGGTCTACTCGGTCGAGCTGGCCGAGGCCAACGCAGACAATGCTCGGCAGATCTGGGCGCACGCCGGCGTCGCGGACCGAGTGACGTGTGTGGTCGGCACGATCGGCGATGGCGGACGCACCTTGGAGGCGCTGGCCGACGACTACGGCTTTACCGCCGGCGCGGTGGACTTCGTCTTCCTCGACCACGACAAGGACGCCTACCTGACCGACCTGCAGAGCATTCTCGACCGCGGCTGGCTGCATACCGGCTCGATCGTGGTGGCCGACAACGTGAAGATGCCCGGCGCCCCGAAGTACCGCGAGTACATGCGCCGTCAGCAGGGCACGCTGTGGAACACCACCGAACACAAGGCGCACGCCGAGTACCAGACCCTGATCGCGGACCTGGTGCTGGAGTCGGAGTACCTGGGATAGCTCGTCGAACGTCGACTTGTCGTCAAAACCTGGGCGAATCTGCCCAACAAGTCGACGTTCGGCGCAGTGGCGGGGTTAATGCGCGCGGGGGTGGGCGCCGGCCCACACTTCGCGCAGCGCGTGCACGGTGACCAGCGTGTAGATCTGCGTCGTCGTCACCGAGGCGTGGCCCAACAACTCCTGCACCACCCGCACATCGGCGCCGCCGTCCAGCAGGTGCGTCGCAAACGAGTGCCGCAGCGTGTGCGGTGACACCCCCGACGTGATCCCGGCGCGTTCGGCCGCGTCCTGAAGGACCTGCCAGGCGCTTTGGCGGGATAACCGGCCACCGCGCGCGTTGAGGAAAATTGCCGGTGTGCCACGACCGCGGCGCGCCAGATCCGGTCGGCCCCGCACCAAATACGCGTCCAGCGCCTGCACCGCGGGCCGCCCAACCGGCACCAGCCGCTGCTTGCCGCCTTTGCCGCGCAGCAGCACCGAGCGGTCATGGACGTCGACGTCGTCGACGTCGAGTCCGACAGCTTCAGAGATTCGCGCTCCGGTCGAGTACAGCAGTTCCAGCAGAGCGCGGTTGCGCAGGGCCAGCGGCCCGTCCGACGGGCTGTCGCCGCCGGCACCGGCCAGCAGGGCCAGCACCTCGTCGAGAGTCAGGCTTTTGGGCAGCCGACGCCCCGGGGTGGGCGGCTTGACGGCGCGTGACACGTCGAGTTCGGCCAGCCCCTCGGCGGCGGCAAACCGGTGCAGGCCGCGCACCGCGACCAACGTCCGAGCCGCCGATACCGCCGACAGCGGCAACACGCCCGTCTCCGGGTTTCCGCGGCGCAGTGCCACCAGGAACTCGGTGACATCGTTTTCGCCGACGCTGCCCAGATCGTCAATGCCGCGTAGCGCGAGGTACTCCGAGTAGCGGCGCAGGTCGCGGCGATACGAACTCAGCGTGTTGGCCGCCACGCCCCGCTCGATGGTCAGATGATCCAAATATCCCTGCAACTGGGCCTGCAACGGCGGCGGCGCCAGCGTGGTCACCGGGTGGCCTGCCGTTTGGCGAACGCCGTCGGCTTGTCGATCCACGGCGCGTCTACCGTCCGCGGCTGGGCAACGCCTTGGCGTACTGCGTGCGCCGCCAAAATGCCCGCCACGGCAATGGAATTCACGATCTCACCGGCAAACACCCGGCTGACGGCATCACTGAGGGAATACCAGTGCACGGTCATGTCGGCTTCTTCGTCATGCGCGTCGGGTCTGTCCACCTGCGTCAACCCGGTCGCCAGGTAGACGCGCACCGATTCGTCGCTGAAGCCGGGGGTGGTATCCAAGTCCACCAACACCTGCCAGTTCTCTGCTTGTAGGCCCGCCTCCTCCCGCAGTTCTCGGGCGGCGGTGTGCTGCGCGGCCTCGCCGTTGACATCGAGCAGCCCGGCCGGCAGCTCCCATAACCGTCGCCCGAATGCGTGCCGGTATTGATACACCATCGGGAGGTTGCCGTCGTCGTCCATCGCGACGATGGCAACCGCACCGTAGTGCTCGACGACTTCGCGGGCGGCGATTTTGCCGCCGGGCATCCGGACATGGTCGGTGCGGAGTGCGAAGATCTTTCCGGTATGCAGGGTTTCGGACGACGTGGTCTCGAAAACGTGCTCAGCCACGGGCGGCAGGCTCGGGCTCGGGGTGAGTAGCCGTGGAACCGTCGCGGTGGTCATTGCCGTTCGCCCGATGCTCCGGAATCTCAACGGGTAGTCGTTCGGCGGCCTTGTAGTCGATGGCGGCGCCGACAAACGCGGCGAACAGCGGGTGCGGCCGGGTGGGTCGGCTCTTCAACTCTGGATGCGCTTGAGTACCGACAACGAATGGGTGCATGTCCGGCGGGTATTCGACGAATTCCACCAAGTGCCCGTCGGGGGAAGTTCCGGAGAACCGCAGGCCGCTCTTGGCGATCTGATCCCGGTAGGCGTTGTTGACCTCGTAGCGGTGCCGATGCCGCTCCGATACCTGCGTCGATTGGTAGGCTTGGGCGACAATGGAATTCGGTTCCAGTACCGCGGGGTAAGCCCCCAGCCGCATGGTGCCGCCCAGATCTGCTTCGCCGGCCACGATCTGCTCCTGGTCGGCCATAGTCGAGATGACCGGATCCGGGGTGGCCGGGTCGAATTCGGCGGAGTCGGCTTGGGCCAGGCCCGCTGAGCGCGCAGCCTCGATCACGATGCACTGCAACCCAAGACACAGCCCTAACACCGGGAGACCCCTGGTCCGCGCATAGTGGATGGCACCGATCTTGCCTTCGATGCCGCGGATACCGAACCCGCCCGGTATCAGCACACCGTCGACTTCGCTGAGCGCCGCTGCCGCACCGGTTGCGGTTTGGCAATCGTCGGATGCGACCCAGCGCATCTCGACCTTGGCGTGATGCTTGAATCCACCTGCGCGCAGCGCCTCGGTGACCGACAGGTAGGCATCGGAGAGATCGACGTACTTGCCGACCAACGCGATTCGCACCGTCTCCTGCGGTTCATGCACCCGGCGAAGCAGGTCGTCCCATTCTGTCCAGTCGACATCGCGGAACGGCAGGTTGAGCCGGCGCACCACGTATGCGTCGAGTTCCTCGCGGTGCAAAACCTTCGGAATGTCGTAGATCGACGGCGCATCAGGAGTGGAGATGACGCCGTCGATGTCGACGTCGCACATCAGCGCGATCTTGTTCTTCAGCGATTCGGGAACGTCGCGATCGCAGCGCAGGATCAACGCGTCGGGCGTGATACCGATGCTGCGCAGCGCCGCGACCGAGTGCTGGGTCGGCTTGGTCTTCAATTCACCCGATGGCGCCAGGTAGGGCACCAGTGACACGTGCAGGAAGAAGACGTTCTCCCGGCCGAGATCGTGGCGTACCTGTCGGGCTGCCTCCAGAAAGGGTTGCGACTCGATATCGCCCACCGTGCCGCCGATTTCGGTGATCACCACATCTGGGCGCTTACCGTCGGCGTCCGGCTCGGCCATTGCCAGGATGCGGCTCTTGATCTCGTCGGTGATGTGCGGAATCACCTGCACGGTGTCGCCCAGATACTCGCCGCGGCGTTCTTTGGCGATCACCGTCGAATACACCTGGCCGGTAGTGACATTCGCCGAGCCAGACAGGTCCCGGTCCAGGAACCGCTCGTAGTGACCGACGTCGAGGTCGGTTTCGGCGCCGTCCTCGGTCACGAAGACCTCACCGTGCTGGAACGGGTTCATGGTGCCCGGGTCGACGTTGAGGTAGGGGTCGAGCTTCTGCATTGTCACCTGCAACCCGCGCGCCGTCAGCAATTGGCCCAAGCTGCTGGCGGTCAAGCCCTTGCCGAGCGAGGAAGCGACGCCGCCGCTGACAAAGAGGTGCTTGGTGGCGGTTTGCGGATGCCTACGCAATAGAGCGACCTCCGTGAAGACGGCGCAGGGCCTTCTCTTTTAGGCTGGTTTCCAGCCTGTGTTGCGCCTGCCGACCCACGGAACCCCACCCTAACACCCACACCGTCGAGCGGTTGCTAACACGCCCGGCGAGAGGCGCCTACTGCGCGATGGTCAGCGAGGTGGCGCCGTGACCGATGCCGTATTGACCAGTTCGCCCCCCGTCGAGCAGGTCATGCAGACCCAGGATCGCGGTGATCCGGCCGGAGACGGCGTCCACATCGTCAACGGTGCTGATCGCCGATGCCATGGCCGTATCGGCGCGTGCCACCGCCACGGCGGCCGTACCCACCGAGCAGCCGTCGCGGCCGGCCAGCAGCACGCCCGAGCCGTGTGGTGCGAGCGCCGATGAAAACCGCGCCACGCTCACTCCCTGGTTGCCGGCGTCGTCGCCGAGGGCACCGCCGGAGACCACCAACGCAGCGTTCGCCGCACCGACGTGCTGGTCACCGTAGGCGATGAATCCGGTGTCGCGCAGCGCCGCCAGCACGGTGTCACGCTGAGCGTCGTCGACGGTCGGAACGGCCGGATCCCGGCTGATCAGCAATGCGATCCCCAGCAGGTCGCCCGCCTGCGAACCCTGGTCAACCAGCTTGGTGCTCAACTGCGCACCCGCCGGCACGATCGACGAGTTGACCACCGACCGCAGTTTCTCCGCGGAATTGGCGTCGACGAACTCCTGAGTCAGCGACACCGTGCCTGTGAGCGCTCCCCCCGCCTGTCCGACGAGTTTCGACACCGCATCGACGTCGTCGTCGGTGGCGTCCGGAGTGCGGAAGACGATGATCGACTTACCATCAAGCGCGTCGTGCACCATCCGTCCGGCCATTTGCGCATCGAAGTTATTTGCCGCACTGAGCTTTTCGTTGAGTGCGTTCTTCTGGTCGTTGAGCGCATTGATCTGCGAATGTAGGTCTCGCTTCTCGTCACGCAGCCCGGACAGCAACGTGTCGGACAGCAAGCCAGAACCCAAGACGACACCGACCGCAAGGGCCAAAAATACCGCAGCCAGCGAAATCGCGTGTTGGCGTAGGGAAATCACGGTTCTATGTGATCCAGCTCTGCACCCACAGCGAGAAGCGGTTCCAGTAGTCCACGATCCAGTGCATCACCATCGCGTCGGTGCGTGAGACCCACAGCACGATGATGACCGCGATCAGCATCGACAGGATCAAAAAGGCGATGGCCCCGGCCGAAACGCGGTTGCGGTACAAGGTGGAAACCGCCTTGGCATCGACCAGCTTCTCTCCCACCCTCAGCCGGGTCAGAAATGTCGACGGGTTGCTGTGTTGACGGGTCCGGTCGAAGAACGTTTCGATGTTGGCGGTATGCCCGGCGGTGACCAGCAGCGCGGCGCCATGATGGTCGGCCAACAGCAGCGCCAGATCGGTGGACGAGCCGGCGGCTGGAAAGGTCATCGCACCGACACCGAGATCCTGGATCCGCTCCAGGCCGGGAGCATGGCCGTCGGCGTCGGCGGGCAATACCACCTGCGCGCCGCACTTGAGCACTTCGGTGCTGAGCTCGCTGGGGTCACCGACGATGATCTGCGGGCGATATCCGCCTCTGCGCAGTACATCGGCGCCGGTGCCGACACCGATCAAAACTGGTTGGTACTCCTTGATGAACGGCTTAAGGCGCTTGAGGTCATCCTCGGCGTGTGCTTCGTCGGCGACCACCACCACATGGCGGCGGCGTAGGTCGACGTCGATGTCGGGAATACCGATCCCGTCGATCAGCAGCGGACTTTCACTTCGGATGAATTCAATCGTGTTGCCGGCGAACGCTTCCAGATGCGCGACCAGGCCGCTCTTGGCTTCCTGCATCAAGTCGGCGATGTCGTGGTCGGTGCGCTCGGTGCCGAGGATGAGTCGGCGATCACCCGAGTACACGCCGCCGTTGTGCAGCCGGACCTTGGCGCCGTCTTTGACCTTCTTGAAAACCTCCGGCCCGGTCTCGTCGATCAGTGTCACGCCGTTGGCCACCAACACCTCTGGTCCCAGATTGGGGTAGCGGCCGGAGACCGACGGGGATGCGTTGACGACGGCGGCGATCTCGGCGTCGACAAGTGCGTCGGCGGTGATCCGGTCCAGATCAAGCACATCGAGGATAACGATGTCACCGGGGCATACTCGTCGCAGCAACCGATCGATGTCACGGTCAACCCGGGCAGTGCCGACGACGCCGGGCCGCGGCGATGCATTACGGGACAGAAGAGCAGTCATCCTCATGGGGGCGATTCTGTCGGTGAACTAGCGCCGCGACGAGGAGGCGCGCCGTAACAGCAGCATCAGAAGTTATATCTTTTCACATCTGTCACATGCTGAGAAGCGGTCAGGATGTCGCAATCCGGTCACATTGAGCGGCCTCAAGCAACTCCCGCGCGTGTGCCCGGGCGGTGTCGGTGTCGCCGAGCCCGGCCAGCATCCGGGCCAGTTCACTGACGCGCTCGTCGCCGTCGAGGCGTCGCACACCGCTGGCACCGTCGCGTCCGGTGGGCTCCACCATCAGGTGCACATCGGCGTACGCCGCGACTTGCGGGAGATGTGTCACAACGATCACCTGATGACTGCCGGCCAGCCGGGCCAGCCGCCGGCCGATCTGGACCGCCGCCCGGCCGCCCACTCCGGCGTCGACCTCATCGAAGACCATCGTGGTGCCCGCCGACCGGTTCGATGACGTCGTCAGCACCACCTCCAAGGCGAGCATCACCCGCGACAGCTCACCGCCGGACGCGCTTTTGGCCAGTGGCAGCACGGCCATCCCCCGATGCGCGGCGAACCCGAACTCGACCTGGTCGACGCCGTCACCGCCGGCATGCACCAGCGTTCCGGACGGCAACTTCAACGCAGCCGGGTCGCCGTCGCCGGCGGGCATCGGGGTCACGCTGATGGTGAATTCGGCGTCGGCCATCGCCAAACCGGACAGTTCCGCCGTGACCGCTTTGGCCAATCGCTTGGCGGCCTGGCTGCGCGTCTTGCTGACATCGACTGCGGCATCGCCCAATTGGGCTGCCAATTCGTCGACCCGGCGTTGGAGCCCGTCCAGCGCTTCTTCGGAGATATCCAAGTGCGCCAACCGGTCTCGCGATTCGCGGGCCCACGCCAACACGCCGTCGATGTCTGCGGCGTATTTGCGGGTCAGCGTCCGCAGCTCGGCTTGCCGGGCCAGCTTGGTATCCAGCGCGCTGGCGTCTGCAGGCAGCTCGTTGAGGTAGTCACTGAGCTCCCGAGCGGCGTCGCTGATCACCGTCAATGCCTGTCCCAGTTGATCGGCCAGGCTGCGCAACGCCATGTCGTCGGCGGCTTCCAATGCGGTCTTCGCCCGGCCGAGGCAGTCGGCTGCTGAGATCGGCTGCAGCGCATCGACGTCGTCGGTTGCCCCGGCGAGCGCCGCGCGCGCTGCGGCGGCCGCCTCGCGCAGGGCGTCCAGTTCGGAGAGTCGATTGATGTCGGCGACCAGTGCGTCGTCCTCGCCCGGCGCCGGATCCACCGCGTCGATTTCCTGCAGCGCGAACTTGAGGCGGTCGGCCTCCTGGGTTAACTCACGCGCCCTGCTGCGGCGGTCAGCCAAATCGCGGCGGGCGTTCTGCCATGCGTCGCGCAGTTTGCGGTAGCGCTCGAGGCGAGAGTCGACAGCTGCCGACCGGTCCAGCGCGGCCCGTTGCTCGTCGGGCCGCATCAACCGCAGCTGGTCGTTTTGCCCATGCAGAGTGAGCAGCTCAGTCGTGAAACCGCTCAGCGATTTGGCCGGTACGCTGCGACCGCCCAGATAGGCGCGCGACGGGCCGTCGCGGCTGACCGAGCGCAGTGCGATCACGCTGCCGTCTTCGTCACGTTCTGCGCCCGATGAGTCGAGGATGTCGTCGACGCGCGTAGCTACCGACTCCTCGAGATCTGTTGTGGTGAAACGTCCTTCGACGACGGCCCGCTCTGCTCCCGAGCGCACCCGGTTGGCGTCGGCGCGGGCCCCGCCGAGCAGATGCAGGCCGGTGACCACCATGGTCTTTCCGGTCCCGGTCTCGCCGGTCAGCACCGTCAGGCCGCGACCAAACTCGGCAACGGCAACGCTGATGGCGCCCAGCGAGTCGATCCGAATTTCCGCCAGCACCGCTACTGCCCGCGCCAGCCGGTGACCGGCAGCCGGAACTTGTGCACCAGGCGGTCGGTGAACGGTGCACTGTCCAGCCGCGCCCATTTCACCGCTGTGTCGCAGCGCGTCACCTCGAGCCGACCACCGGCCGGCACCAACATCTCGCGGCGGCCGTCGCAGAACACCAGCGCGTTGTGCCCACTCGCCTCGATTTCGATCGCAACGGTGGCGTCCGGGCTGGTCACCATCGGCCGGGCGAACAGTGCGTGAGCATTGTTGGGCACCACCAGAATTGCCTCCAGGTCCGGCCACAAGACCGGGCCGCCGGCGGAGAAGGCGTACGCGGTGGATCCGGTCGGTGTCGACACCAACACACCGTCGCAGCCGAACGTCGACACCGGCCGGCCGTCGACTTCGACGACCACCCCGAGTACGCCCAGCCGCGGGCCCTTTTCTAGGCTGGCGTCGTTGAGCGCCCATCCGCGATCGATCACCCGCCCTTCGGCGCGTACCGCGACATCCAACGTCAAGCGATGCTCCACCCGGTAGCTGCGAGCCACGACGTGGTCGAGCACGATATCGATGGCCTCGGCTTCGGCCTCGGCCAAAAATCCAATCCGGCCCAGGTTGACGCCCAAGACTGGGATGCACGCGTTGCGTGCCAATTCGGCGGCCCGCAAAAAGGTGCCGTCACCGCCGAGCACCAGCACCAGTTCGCATCCGTCGGCGGCTTGCGGATCAGCGTCGACGACCTCGATGTCGACGCCCAATGCGCGCATATCACCGGGCGCCAGGTGCAGCGATCCCCGATCGACTGCCTCGGCCGACAACACCCGAAGCCCAATACCGTTGTCGCCCAGCACCTTTTCCACCCGGCGAGCGGTCTCGGTGGCTTCTTCACGTCCGGTGTGGACGACCAGCAGCACGGTGCGTTCCTGCATCATTGCGGCCCCTCGCTAACGGCATCGTGCACCGCTTGCACCAGCTCATCGCCCGATAGCGCCGGCCCGGCCTGGGTGCGCAGCCACAGGAAGTACTCGACATTGCCCGACGGGCCGGGCAGCGGGCTGGCGGTGACGCCGGCGGTATGCCATCCCAGCTCGGCGGCGTGACGGGCGACAGCCAGCATCGATCCCGCGCGCAGTTCCGGATCGTGCACCACTCCTCCGGACCCCACCTGACCTTTGCCCACCTCGAACTGTGGCTTCACCATGGGAACGATATCGGCGTCGGGTAAAGCGCATCGCGTCAGTGCGGGCAACACCGTCGTCAACGAGATGAACGACAGGTCAGCCACAATCACATCGACTTGGCCACCGATCACGCTCGGTGACAGGTCCCGGACGTTGGTCCGTTCGACGACGACCACCCGCGGATCCGAGCGCAGCGACCAGGCCAGCTGGCCATACCCGACGTCAGCGGCGACCACCTCGCGCGCACCCCGATCCAGCAGGACTTCGGAGAACCCACCGGTGGACGCGCCGGCATCCAGGCAACGCCGACCCTCGACACTGATCCCGAAAGTATCCAGGGCGCCGATGAGTTTGTGGGCGCCGCGCGACACCCAGGTGCGCGCGCCATCACCGGTGACAGTCAGCGAGGCGGTAGCTGTGACCGCGGTGGCGGCTTTGACCGCCGGCATGCCGTCGATGCTCACCTTGCCCGCGCCGATCAGCTCAGCGGCCTGTTGGCGGGACCGCGCCAGTCCACGCCGAACCAGTTCGACATCAACACGGGCACGCCGTGGCACAGCGCACTCAACCCTTCTCCGCCGACTCCAGGGCACGCACCAACATGTCATGCGCATCGGACAGACGGCGGGCTATTTCGTCGAGATCGGTCTCGGCGAGAGCGTTTTCGCCGTCGCCAGGATCGGGCAGCTCGGCGATCACGGCGTCGATCTGCGCGCGAATCTGGTCGGGTTCGGTACTCATTGCGCTCCTTACGCTAGTCGATTTACACCAGGGAGCAGCGCTGCAGGGCATCGCGGGCGGTCTCGTCAGCGGCCTCGATGGTGAACGGCTGACCGTCGACGTGCGCCTTCCACACCGCGCAGGCGACCGCGCGAACAACCGACAAGCCGTCGTCGGGCTCCGGTTGCGCACAGCTGCTGACTGTTATGGATCCGTCGCCGGTGTCGGCCTGCCAACCCGATTGCGGCGCCACGGCCAGCAGGTCGGCGTCCTGATGCAGCGAACGCAGGTCATGCCCGATGTAGGTGGGCCGCTGCTCGGGTATCGCGTATACGGCATCACGCGCGGAATTGGCGCCGGTGAGCACCATAATGCTGGGCAGCCCGGCCGCGTTGGCCCCGGCGATATCGGTGTCCAACCGGTCACCGACCACCAGCGGGGAACGAAAATCTCCGCGCGCCAACGCATCTTTGATCAACGTGGGTGAGGGCTTGCCGGCTATCTGCGGTTCGGTATCGGTGGCAGTTTTCAACGCGGCCACCATGGACCCATTGCCGGGCAACATCCCGCGCTCCGACGGCAACGTGGGGTCGACGTTGGCTGCCACCCACAGCGCTCCGGCGCGGATGGCCAGTGCGGCCTCGGCGAGATCGGACCAGCCGGTTTCAGTCGAGTGGCCCTGCACCACCGCGTCCGGTTTGTCCTGCCACAGCCGTACCGGCCGTAATCCCACCGCCACGATCTCGTTGGCCAGCGACTCGGTGCCGACGATCAACACGCGGGTGTCGGGGTCCAGTTGTTCGGCCAGCACCCGGGCGGCGCTTTGCGCACTGGTGACGACGGCGTCGCCGGTGGCGTCGAGGCCCAGATCACGTAGGTGTGCGGCCACCTCTTCAGCGCTGCGTGACGCGTTGTTGGTGACGAACAGCTTCCGGCCGGGCACCTTGTCCAGCGACTCGACCGCACCCTCGGTGAGCTGATGGCCGCGAAACACCGTGCCATCCAGATCGAGAAGCAGGCAATCGTATTGCTGCGCAATCGTTCCCACGTCAGCCGAGCTCGCTCACTCGATCTTCGGCGTCGGTGACACCCTCGATATCCGCGGCCGCCGAGCGCAGGAACCATTGCAACGCCTCATCACTGCGCGCGAGGGCCAGCAACGTTTCGGCGTAGGCGTAGAACAACCGCGCCGCGGTCGGTCCGGTGCGGGCGGGATCGAGCTGCGGAGTGGACAGCACCGTCAAGGCCTGTTCGAGCTGGCCGAGGTCTGCGCGGGCGCCGGCAGCGACGATGCGTAGCTCGTCGGCGTCATCGCCACTGAGCTGGGCCGCCTCGGGCCCCCGGGCCAACTCAACCGCCCGCTCTGGCCGGCCCAGGCCGCGCTCACAGTCGGCGATCAGCGGAAGTAACGCAGACTTGCTGCCCATCCGGCGGGCTGCGCGCAGTTCGGCCAGCGCCTGCGCCCAGTCACCACAGTGATAGGCCGCAATTCCGACAGCTTCACGGACGGCGGCGATGCGCCCGGACCGGGCGCGGGCCGCACGGGCATGTTCAAGTGCCGCCTCGGGCTCCTCATCGAGCAACTCACCGGCCGCCACGAGATGACGCGCGACGAAGTCTGCGGTATTGCGGTCCAAAGTGGTGAGCTCGCGGCGGATCTCCGGTGCAAGCTGGCGAGCCTCAATGTCGGCGGACAGCATTGGCCCACTCTGGCCGGTTGGCGCTTCGGTGTCTTTGTCGGGCTGGGTTCGACGAGCGCGTTGTGGCCCCGAACGCCTCGGCGGCTGGGGGCGCTTCTCGTGCCGGTACGGACCTCGTGGGCCACTGCCGTTTCCGCCGCGGGACTGCCGATGCTCGCCACCTGCGCTGTTGCCGACCACTGAAACCCTTCGCTAGAAGCCTCGTGCCAGGATACGGGTCCGCCGCGGGCTGCGCCGATCCGCCAAACGGCTTTCGCGGTCGACGATCAGTCAAGGACACAGTTGGTTGGCCACCCAGTCAACGGTGGTGCGCCGCACTGACTCGCCGTGCACGGTGAACAGCTCGAAATGTGACTGTGGATATGACAGGTACGTCACTTGGCGGACACTGCTGAGGGCCTTGCGCACTCGCACTGGCGGCGTGATGGTGTCGCTTTCAGCCAGAATGATTAACGTCGGCACGGACAGTTTCGCCACGGCTGTGCGGGTAGACCAGCGTGCCAGTTTTAGCAGCGATGCCACGGTGACTTCGTTCCGGTAGGTGGGTGCCCCGGCCGCCATGTCTGAAGCCCACTCATAGGCGCCGTCGGAGTTCATGGCGGCGATCTCGCCGGGACGGCCAGCCACCGGGATGGTGAGGCCCGGGCGGCGGAGGAGTCGGAACGCGGCATCTTTGACCACGGTGGGAACGAGCGTGACGTTCGCGTTGGGAGTCAGGTAGATGAAGGGGATGACTGCCGCGACGGCGCGGATGCGAGAGTCAGTGGCAGCAATCATGAGCGCGTGTCCGCCCGACAAGCTGGTGCCCCACACCCCTATCCGGTCCCGGTCGATGAGCGGGTCGGCAGCAACGATGTCAAGTGCTGCACGAAAGGCGCGCAACTGCTGTGGCGGGTCGACCTCTTGACGGGGCTCTCCCGCGCTCCGACCGAATCCGGGGTAGTCGAATGCCAAAGAGGCGACGCCGCGCTCGGCGAACTCCCGGCTATAGTCCGGGATAATCATCTCTTTGACGCCGGCGAAACCGGGTGCGGTGAGAACGGCCGGCACGCAATGGCCCCGCTTGGAGTCCGGCAATGTCAGCGTTGCAGCGCATTTTATGCCGCTCGCCTCAAACGTCCGTTGCTCGATCTTCATAATTGTTCATCTTCCGAAAGGTCATGTTGAGGCGGCAGGTCAGAATCAAGTAGACGGTGAAAAGCCTTCCAAGCTAACACATCATCATCGCTACACCAGTAGCGTTACCGTAACGGCTCACCATAGAGCTGCACACCGATGGGCTGGAAGCAATTGTCAATAGTTGTGGATTGGGTTCCCAGGGCATGGTCATTGAGCGCGATGCGTTTCACCCCGACTGTGGGGTGTCGGACGTTTGTGTTGGGTGCTGGGGTTGTGTACGGATGAATGCGGTTGTGACGAGGCCGAGCACGATGATGGCGGCAGCGATGTTGCCGACCAGGCTGACGCTGTGTGTCATGGCCTCACGTGCGGCGTCGGCGGCGAAATGTGTTCGTGGTGGTGCAGCAAGACTTTCAATTGCGGCGCCAGCGCTGTCGGGAATGGCATGGGTCAGACCATCGGTTTGCTGCGGTGGGATGTTCTGGTTGCTGAGGGTTGTCTTCAGCGTGGTGCTCAATGTGGTGAAGAACGTCTCCTGAATCCACTGTGCTTGCGCAGAATTGACATTCATATCATCGATGATCGACGGTACGATCACCTTCACGATGGTGGTGTCGACGACGATCAACGCGACCCCGAGAGCGATGGCGATCAGCCCCAGCCAGCGACGCGTTTTCGACGAAATGCTCACAATTAACCCGCTTTAATCAGAGTCCTCGACGGACTGCTTTGATTCCACAACTCGTCGACACGCGCGACAGCGTCGTCGACGACGCAACCAGCTAGCGTTCAGCTTTCGGCGCGTTGAAGTTCGAACACGGGGATCACCCGCGCGGTCTTCGACTGGTAGTTGGCGTAGATGGGCTCCATCGCCGTGACTTTGGGAAACACGGCATCGCGTTCGGTCTGTGGAAGTTCGCGCGCGATGACATCGAAGTCGTGCGTGCCGAGATCGATATGCGCTCGCGGGTGGGCCCGCAGATTGTGCGCCCAGGCGGGATCGACATCAGCGCCGGCCAGAGATGCGACCAGGATCATGACGCCGTCGACGGTCAAGTAGGACAAGGGCACCAGTCGAGTCAAGCCGGACCTTGCGCCTTGGGTTGTCAACAGTAATAAATTTTGACCCGCGAATGGCCCGCCGACCTTGCCGCGGTTGGCGCGAAATTCGTCGATCACGTGCTGGTTGAACGCCCTCTGGGTCGCAGAGTCGGGGATCTCTTCGGTCACTGGAACTCCTTTGGGCGTAATCTGCCAGCACAGCGATTAAGGTCGCTTCGAAACTAAGTATCTTGATTATGAAGGTTAATGCTAGGAGGGGCTTTGTCAAGCGGTCGGGTTGGTCATCGAGGCCCACGTGGAGGTGTCGCTGCTGACAATGCCGGTAAGGCGGCTGCGGACAACTCGGCCGATAGACACGCGCGTTTGATGGAGGAAATGCGCCTGTACGGGACGATCTTCAACCAGTTCAGCCGCCTCTTCGGTAGCTGGATTGGTCTGCACTCCACTGATTCGGAAGCCTTGATGGAGATTGTGCACGCTGAGGAGCGTGACGCCCCGATCTCGCCCGCGCGACTGGGCAATCGCATCGGCCTCAGTTCGGGGGCGACGACCTCGATGGTCAATCGTCTCGAACAGGCAGGGCACGTCAAGCGCAGCCGAGAGAGCACCGACCGCCGGGTGGTGACGCTGCGCAGCAGTACGAATGTGCACGCTCGCGCCGACGAGTTCTTCGCATCGTTGGCAGAGGAACTCGACGCGGCGATGTCGCGCTACTCGTCCGAACAACTCGATAGTTTCGAAGCCGTCTTGATCGACCTACGTACAGCGATGGCCAACCACCTTGCCGAACGTAGTAGTGGACCGCCGCCGCGACCCGCGTCAGACGCAACGGCTAGCGATGGCCCACCAGCTTGACGGACTGGTTGGTGAACTCGGC
>NZ_JCALCY010000010.1:0-122558 GCF_059812585.1 Mycobacterium sp. NGS48 | reverse complement strand
TATCCCTTGAAGCCGCGCCGATGACCGCCGCCCTGGACGCACACTCAAAGTCGCTCGCGGCGGCCGATTACACCTCGATGACGACCGCGCCGCCCTGGCCACCGCCCGCGCACATCGCGGCCACCCCGATCCCGCCACCGCGACGGCCTAATTCGTGCACCAGCGTGGTCAGCATCCGCGCGCCAGTGGCCGCGATCGGATGGCCCAGGCTGCACCCGCTGCCGTAGATGTTGACCCGATCCTCGTCGAGACCGTACTCACGGCACGCCGCGATCGGGACTGACGCGAACGCCTCGTTGATCTCCCACAGCGTGACGTCGGCGGGCGACAGCCCGGCGCGGTCGAGCACTTTGCCGATCACCCGGACCGCCCCCAGTCCGGTGTCCCGGGGTTGGACGCCGACCGATGCCCACGTCTTGACCGTCCCCAGCACGGTCAGCCCGGCCGAGCGGGCAAAGCCGTCGTCGGCCAGGGTCAAAGCGGCTGCTGCGTCGTTGGTGCCGCTGCTGTTACCGGCGGTGACGGAGAAACCCTCGATCTCGGGGTGCAACACCTTCAGTGACGCCAACTTCTCCAGACTCGTGTCGCGGCGCGGATGCTCGTCGACACTGAACTCCACGAGCGCATCCTGAGGTCCTTGAATTTTCAGCGGCACGATCTCGTCGACGAACGCACCACCGTCGATCGCCGCGACCGCACGCTGGTGTGACCGCAGCGCCCAGGCGTCCATCTCTTGCCGAGTGATACCGACGGCTTGTGCGGTGTTCCAGCCCACCGTGATGGACATGTCGCGGGTGGGCGCATCGGGCGTCTCGACGTGGGTCGGCGGCATCCACCGCTCCTCGAACTCCAGGCTTGGGCCCGGGATGCGCCAGTTCATCAGAGGACCTGTCGACAACGACTGCACTCCGCCGCCCACCACTACCCGCTCGACACCCGAACCGATGTGGGCGGCGGCGTTTGCGACTGCGGTCAGACTGCCTGCACAATGCCGGTTGACGGCCTGGCCGGGCACCGAGACCATTTCCGAGGCGGCAGCCGCGTAACGTGCCAAATCGCCACCGCCGTAATGCGACTCGGCAAAAATCACGTCATCGATGACAGCTGGCTCGACACCGGATCGCCGGACTGCTTCGGCCAGCACGGTGGTGGCGAGCACTTCGGCGGGAGTGTTGACCAGCGAGCCTTTAAAGGACGTCCCAATTGCAGTCCGGACGGCGCTGACGATAACGGGCTTGGGCATAGTCAGCAATGGTAACAACTACCGTATTGGCAACGATAACCTGGGCACCGCCGCGAGGCTTACGATCGCACAGTGACCGTGCCCTTCGGTTGGGACTTGCCCTACGACTGGCCGCGCAAGCCCGTCTTGGCGCGCAACGTGGTGTGCACATCACAGCCGTTGGCCGCGCAGGCCGGACTTCGGATACTGGCCGACGGCGGTAGCGCGGTGGATGCGGCCGTGGCCGCGGCCATCAGCCTCACCGTGGTGGAACCGGTATCCAACGGCGTCGGGTCGGACGCCTTCGCGATCGTCTGGGACGGCGATCGGCTGCACGGGTTGAACGGGTCGGGTCGCTCTCCTGCGGCGTGGACGCCGGAGTACTTCGGCGGCAACGGTGTTCCCGCATTCGGCTGGAACTCGGTGACCGTCCCCGGGGCGGTGTCAGCGTGGACCGAATTGCACGCCCAGTTCGGGAAACTACCGTTTGACCGGCTCTTCGAGCCGGCAATCTCCTATGCCCGCGAAGGTTTTCTGGTGTCGCCGACGGTGGCGGCGCACTGGGCGATGCAGCTCCCATTCTTCAAGTCCCAGGCCGGGTTTGCGCAGTACTTCATGCCCGGAGGCCGCGCACCGGGCCCCGGCGAGGCTGTCAGCTTTCCCGATCTTGCGGCCACGCTGGAGAAGATCGCGGCCAGCAACGGCGAGGCGTTCTATCGCGGAGAACTGGCGGCTCAACTCGAGGCGCATGCGACGGCCCACGGCGGTGCGATGCGGGTCAGCGACCTGGCTGCCCACCGAGCCGACTGGGTGGGCACCATCAGCCGCGACTACCGCGGCTACACCATCCACGAGATCCCGCCCAACGGTCAGGGGATCGCCGCATTGATCGCGCTCGGCATCCTCGAGCAATTCGACATGTCCGCCTTGCCAGCCGATTCCGCCGACAGTGTGCATCTGCAGATCGAAGCGATGAAGCTCGCCTTCGCCGATACTCAGGCTTACGTCGGCGACATCGACCACATGCCGTTACGTCCGGAGAGCCTGCTCGACGAGGAGTATCTGGCAGACCGGGCGAGGATGATCGACCGCAAGCAGGCCCAACCTGTCAACGCCGACGCGCCAAAAGGCGGCACGGTGTATCTCACGGCGGCCGATACCGCGGGGATGATGGTCTCGATGATCCAGTCGAACTACATGGGATTCGGGTCCGGTGTGGTGGTGCCGGGCACCGGGATCTCGTTGCAGAACCGCGGCGTGGGTTTCGTTGCGACGCCGGGACATCCGAACCGGGTTGGGCCGAATAAGCGTCCCTACCATACGATTATCCCCGCCTTTATGACCAAAAACGGTGCTCCGGTCATGAGCTTCGGGGTCATGGGCGGAACCATGCAGCCGCAGGGTCATCTGCAACTTATCGTCCGCATCGTCGACCACGGCCAGAACCCCCAGGCGGCTTGCGATGGCCCCCGGTTCCGCTGGCTGCAGGGCATGCAGGTGAGCTGCGAGCAGGGTTTTCCGCCGTCCACCCTCAGTGAACTGCAGCGCCGTGGCCACGAGTTGGCGGTCGTTGACGACTACAACCAGTTCGGCAGCTGCCAAGCCATCTGGCGACTCGACGACGGCTATCTGGCGGTGAGCGATCCGCGCCGCGACGGCCAAGCGGCAGGGTTTTAGGCGCGGACCCTACCCTGGGCGGCCGCCAGGCCGATGTCGGTGCGAAAGTGACTACCGGGCAACCGAATTGAACCCAAGGCGTCGTAGGCGGCCGCGCGTGCGGCGTCCAGGTCGGCGCCGATGCGCACAACCGAGAGAACCCGGCCGCCCGACGAGACCACCGCGCCGTCGTCGCGGCGGGCCGTTCCGGCATGCAACACGCCGTCTGCGTCGGCCCCGACAATGACGTCGCCGAGTCGCGGCCGGCCCGGATAATTCTCCGCTGCCAACACCACCGTCACCGCCGCACCATCCCGCCAGCGCAGTTCCCCGTAGCCGGCCAGCTCACCGGTGGCTGCTGCATAAAGCAGTTGCCCCAACGGTGATTCCAGCAGCGCCAGCACCGATTGCGTCTCGGGATCGCCGAAGCGGCAATTGAATTCGATCACCGCGGGCCCGTTCGCGGTGATTGCCAGACCGGCGTACAACAATCCCGTGAAGGGGCTTCCACGCTGGACTAGTTCCGCCGCAACGGGTTCCACGATTCGGGTGACCATATCGCGATAAACGTCGTCGGACAGCCAGGGCAGCGGCGCGTAAGCGCCCATACCGCCGGTATTGGGCCCGGTATCGCCGTCACCGACTCGCTTGAAGTCCTGCGCGGCCAGCAACGGAACCACGGTTGTGCCGTCGACCACGCAGAACAGCGAAACCTCGGGGCCGTCCAGGTAGGACTCCAGCAGCACAGGGTGGCCGGCCTCGAGCAGACTGGCCGCGTGGGCACGCGCCATGCTGCGGTCCGCCGTGACCACTACGCCTTTACCGGCAGCCAATCGGTCGTCTTTGACGACCCAGGCTCGGTTGCCGGCCGTCGGCCCGAACCGATCCAGTGCCGCATCCAAATGCGCGGGGTTGTCCACGATCTCACTCGAAGCTGTGCGCACGCCGGCGGCGGCCATCACATCTTTGGCGAACGCCTTCGAGCCCTCGATCCGCGCCGCGTCCTTGCTGGGGCCGAAACAGGCGATGCCCGCGTCACGGAGAGTG
Source organism: Mycobacterium sp. NGS48 (assembly GCF_059812585.1). Taxonomy (NCBI): domain Bacteria; kingdom Bacillati; phylum Actinomycetota; class Actinomycetes; order Mycobacteriales; family Mycobacteriaceae; genus Mycobacterium; species Mycobacterium sp. NGS48. The sequence continues at coordinate 118,633 of NZ_JCALCY010000010.1, read as the reverse complement.
TCGGCCACCCCGAGCACCAGCGGGACCTCCGGGCCGATAATCACCAGGTCGGCCGCAACCTGCCGGGCCAGCGCGACGACATCGTCGCCAGAGGTGATGTCAACTTCGTGCTGGTCGGCCAGCGCAGCGGTGCCGGCGTTTCCCGGCGCAATGGCCAGCGCGTCAACCTCGGGGTCGTCGCGGAGCGCCAGGAGCAGCGCATGTTCACGGGCACCTGAGCCGATCACCAGGACACGCACGAAACCTCACCTTAGCCGAGTGACATGGACCCGCCGGACCGGAATCCGGCGGCCATACACTTGACGCTGGAGTGTATGGTCTAGTACAAATGTGGTTCACGTCACGCATGAAGGGTGGTGTCAGGTGACCACGACGCAAAGTGCCTGCCCGTTCGGGGCCGGCTTCGACTTCACCGATCCGGACGTCCTGCTGCGCGGGATTCCGATCGCCGAGTTCGCCCAGCTGCGCAAGACCGCGCCGGTGTGGTGGAACGAGCAGCCGCCGGGCGCGACGATCTTCGACGACGGCGGCTATTGGGTGATCAGCAAGCACCAGCACATCAAGGACATCTCCCGGGACAACGATGTGTGGTCGACGAATGTGAACGGTGCCGTGATGCGGCTACCCGACGGCACGACGCGCGACCAGCTCGAACTCACCAAGGCGCTGCTGATCAACCACGACCCACCAGAGCACACCCGGCTGCGCAAGCTGGTGTCCCGGCTGTTCACTCCACGGTCGGTCGCGGTCTTGGAGGAGAAGCTGGCCTCGGCAGCCCACGACATCGTCAAGGCCGCCGCCGAGAAGGACAGCGGCAACTTCGTCGACGACATCGCGATGGAACTACCGTTGCTGGCGATCGCGGATCTGATCGGGGTTCCCGAAGACGATCGGGAAAAGTTGTTCCACTGGACCAACGCGATCATGAACACCGACGACCCGGACTTCGAAACCGATTACGCGATGGCCAACGCCGAATTGATGGGCTACGCCTACACGATGGCCGAGGAGCGCCGGCGCTGCCCGGCTGACGACATCGTCACCAAGTTGATCGAGGCCGACGTCGACGGGGAGTCGCTGGGCGAGACCGAGTTCGCGTTCTTCGTGATCCTGCTGGCGGTGGCCGGCAACGAGACCACCCGGAACGCCATGACGCACGGCATCAATGCTTTTGCCGAAAACCCAGAACAGTGGGAGATCTTCAAGCGCGACCGGCCCGAAACCGCGGTCGACGAGATCGTGCGCTGGGCGACGCCCGTGCATTGTTTCCAGCGCACCGCCAAAGTGGACACCGAGATTGGCGGCGTGGCGATCAAACAGGGTCAGCGTGTCGGCCTGTTCTACAGCTCGGCCAACTACGACGAAGACGTTTTCGACAAGCCGTTTGAGTTCAACGTTCTGCGCAACCCCAACCCGCATCTGGCATTCGGCGGGCAAGGAACGCACTACTGCATCGGCGCAAACCTGGCCCGCATGGAGATTCGGCTGATTTTCGACGAGATCGCCAACCAGATACCAGACATCAGCAAATTGACAGAGCCCCAACGGCTTCGGTCCGGCTGGATCAACGGCGTCAAGGATCTGCACGTCTCGTATCACGGCTAGTGCGCACGCACGGCTGGGGCGGCGCAGCCCCGACTAGCGACGAGGAGGCCGTCGCACGGATCCTGGCCGCAGCGAGCCAGGCCATCGATGCGCGCGGCGCCGACATCAGCATCGCTGATGTGGCCCGCACGCTGGGTGTGACGCGACAAACCGTCTACCGCTACTTTCCGAGCACCGACGCGCTGCTGCGCGCGGCGGCCACCCAGGCGGCCGCCGGCTTTCTGGACCGGTTGGCGGCACACGTGTCGGGCATCACCGACCCGGTGGAAGCGGTAACCGAAGGAATCGCCACGGCCCTGGAGTGGCTGCCCAGCGACAAACACATCGGCCTATTGCTCGCCGACGACCGTGGCAACGCTTTCACCGCCGATGTCACGTCCGAGGTGGCTCTGCAGTTCGCTAATGCGATGTTGCGACGATTCGATGTCGATTGGGCTGCAGCGGGTTTGACCGATAACGACGTGGCTGAACTGGGCGAACATTTGCTGCGGATCATTCAGTCGTTCGTGATCGATCCCGGACGCCCGCCCCGGCGCGACGGCGAGCTTCGCCGATACCTGCGCCGCTGGGTCGGCGCGACGGTAGCGGGTTAGCCCTTGCCCTGGTGCATCCGCACCGCGTCGTCGACGTTGGCCTTTTTGTCCTCGGAGGCGCCTTTGGCGGCGGCCTTCTTGCGCTTTGCCACGGTGGTGTCGACCGCGCCGTTGAGTGCCGAGCCAAGCGGGAAGCCCAGATAGTGGGTCAAAAAGACCGCCATCTCCTTCAGTTCGGTCTCGGTGAGCTCTCCATTGAGCAGTGCGGCGTTGATCTGGATCTCGGCCAGGTCGCGGTTTCCGATTGCGGTCACCGCCGTCAACGTCATAATGCGCTTGTCGCGCATCGACAATCCCGGCCGGGTCCAAATGCTGCCGAACAGGTGATCGACGGTCAGGTCGAAGTAGGCGTCGCCCTCGATGTTGGGCATTTCCCAGCCGTAAACCTCGTTCATTTTCTCGAGGCCCTTGCGGCGTAACTCGTCCATGACGTCTCCAATCAGTCCGACGTGTGCGGCACGCCGAGGTCGGTGGCTAGCCGCTGAAGTGCCACCTTGGCCAGCGGCAGCTCCACCGACACCGCCTCGCCCAACCCCAGTGCCAGGCTCAGATCTTTCTCGCCGAGTTCGCGGGCATGCAGGAACGGCTGGTACAGGAAGTTTTCTGCCTCAATGGGTTTCATGTCATCCCGGACCATGATCGCGCCGGCACCGCTGGTGAGCGCGTCGGTGTGTCGCACCACTCGGCCCAGCGCCTGCAGATCCAGCCCGGCCGCCTCGGCGAGTTTCATCGCTTCACACGCCGCGGCGTAGGAGGTGAACGTCAACATATTGCGGGCCAGCTTCATTCGGGTGCCCGCACCCGGCTTCCCGGCGTGGATGACCATTGATGCCCATTGCTTGAACGCCGGTTTGATCCGCTCGTACACCTCGCGTTCGGCGCCCACCATGGTGGCCAGTTCGCCCTTCTCGGCGGCACCAGCGCCACCACTGACCGGGGCGTCGACGATGTGAATGTCTTGCGACTTCAGCTCTTCGGCCAATTCGACAGCTGTTGTGTCACTGATCGTCGAGTGGATCGCGATGACGGTACCCGGCTTTGCGTTGGCCGCCAGCTCGGCGACGACCTCGCGGACCTGCTCGTCGTTGAGCACGGTGACGCTGATGAGATCGGCGGCCGCGATGTCGGCCACGCTGTCGGCCAATGTGGCGCCGGCCTCGGCCAGCGGTGTCATCGCTTCGGTCCGCACGTCAAAGACCGTGAGCCCGCCGGGCCAGCCGACCAGCCGCTTGGCCATCGGCGCCCCCATGTTGCCCAGCCCGATGTAGCCCAGCCTTAAATCGTTGGTCATGATCGGAAAATCTGTCCGCCGTCGACATTGAAGATCTGGCCGGTGATCCAGGAGGCCTGGTCGGATAGCAGGAACAGGCACATGCCGACCAGATCATCGGGAGTTCCCATCCGGGGCAGCGGGAGGCCCTTGACGATATCGTCCACGATCTCTTTGGGGGTCGTGGTCCGGTTGGCCTCGGTGTCGATGGGGCCCGGCGCAATGGCGTTGATCCGGATGTTCTGGCCACCCAGTTCCCGCGAAAGTTGTTGGGTCAAACCATTGATGCCGACCTTGGCCAGGCCGTAGAAGTTCGAGTAGAGCCAGGCCGCGGTCGACGATTGGTTGATGATTGCGCCGCCGCCGCGCTTGGCCATCTTCTTGTACACCGCGCGGGTGCACCACAGGGCGCCGTCGAGGTTGACGCTCATGAACTTCTTGTAGTACTCCGGGTCAATGGTGAGCAGGAAATCCAACTTCATGCCCCCGAATATCGCGGCGTTGTTCACCAGATAGTCGATACCGCCAAACTCGGACAGCGTTCGGTCAGCCATTGCCTTGGCCGAAGCCGGGTCGGAGACGTCGACGGGAATGCTGATGGCCGTGCCGCCGTCGGCGGTGATCTGTTTGGCCACGCCCTCGGCAGCCTCGGCGTTGATGTCGGCCACCACAACCGCCGCGCCTTCACGAGCCAGCGCCTCGACATACGCCTGACCGATGCCGCCACCGGAACCGGTGACGATTGCCACCTTGTTCTCGAATCTCATACTTCCCTCTCTAGCCGGGTGTTAGACCCCGACAGCTATAAGCTTGGTCTCGAGATACTCCTCGAAGCCCGCCAGGCCCATCTCGCGGCCGTTACCGGATTGCTTGTAGCCGCCGAACGGGGCGTCGGCCGAGTACCAGACACCGCCGTTGACGGTGACCGTGCCGACCCGCATGCGGGACGCCACCGCGGCGGCGCGGTCCGGGTCGGCGCTCATCACGGTGCCCGACAGTCCGTATGGCGAGTCATTGGCGATCCGCACCGCGTCGTCGTCGCCGTCGTGGGCGATGACGGTGAGCACCGGCCCGAAAATCTCCTCGCGCGCCACCCGTGCGTCGTTGCCCAGCCCGGTGATCACCGTCGGCTCGATGAAGAAGCCGGCTGTCCTGTCTGCCGGTCGGCTGCCACCGCATGCGAACGAACCGCCTTCTGCCACAGCCAGATCCAGGTAGCTTTGTACCCGGTCGCGCTGGCGTGCCGAGATCAGCGGACCGCAGATGGTCCCTGGATCGGTCGGATCGCCGGGCTTGATCGACGACATGGTGCCCGCCGCGATGGCGACCGCCTCGTCGTAGCGGGCTCGCGGCACGACCAGCCGGGTGGTGATTGCGCAGCCCTGCCCGGCATGCATGCAGGCCGAGAACGCCGACACCGAAGCGGCGCCGGCCATGTCGGCGTCGTCGAGCACGACAAACGCCGATTTGCCGCCCAGTTCCAGGAAGACCTTCTTGATGGTGGCGGCAGCGTCAGCCATCACGCTGCGGCCGGTGGCCGTTGAGCCGGTGAACGTAACCATGTCCACCCGTGGGTCTTTCGCCAACAGAGCACCGACGCTGTGGTCGCTGGAGGTGACGATGTTGACCACACCGGGCGGAAAGTCGGTGTGCTCGGTGATGAGTTCTCCCAATACCGCTGCGCACCATGGGGTGTCGGGCGCGGGCTTCAACACGACGGTGTTGCCCGCGGCCAGCGCAGGCCCGAGCTTGGCGAGGTTGATCTGGTGTGGGAAGTTCCACGGGGTGATGGCACCGACGACGCCGACGGCTTCCCGCGCGATCGTGCGGCGGGTGGGGATGCCCATTGGAGACGCCTCGCCGAGATCCTGGTGCCACGGGTAGGACTCGGCGGTGTCCGCGCTGAATGCGAGGTCGTCGACCGGCCCTTCGAGTTGGGCGCTGGCGGTGAGCATGCGCGGCGCCCCGACCTCGGCGATCGTGATGTCACGCAGTTGCTCGACGTGTTCGCGCATCGCGTCACGCAATTGGCGCACGCACCGCACGCGCAACTCGGTGTTGCGTGACCAATCGGTCTCGTCGAAGGCGCGGCGCGCCGCTTCGACGGCTCGGCCCATGTCGTCGGCATTGCCGTCGGCCGCCGTTCCCAACAATTCCTCGGTGGCCGGGTTGATGGTCGGGAAGGTGCCCGCGCTGCCGGGCGCCAACTTGCCGTCGATGAGCAGAGCGCTGACTCCGTCGGCCAGTAATGCCATCGTTTGATCCCGCCTTCTACGGTGGACAGTTGTCCGGAATAATCCAGTCGAACCATAGCGGTCCGGCTGCGCAAGGTGCAAGGGCCGGCTGGGCACGACGATCGCACCATGGTTCTACGGCACTTCATGCTGCTGTTTTATGGGACGGGCTTGCCTGATGGCGCGTCCGTCGGATAACTTGGACAAGTGTCTAGCGATGTAGTGGTAGCGATCACGCCGGATCGTGACCGCCCGACCGGGGAGACGCCGCGCAACCGTCGGCAAGAAGAGACGTTCCGTAAGGTCTTGGCCGCCGGGGTCGAAGTCCTGCGAGAGAAGTCCTACGCCGATTTGACCGTCCGCACGGTGGCCGCGCGGGCCAAAGTGGCCCCGGCGACCGCGTACACGTACTTCTCGTCGAAGAACCATCTGATCGCCGAGGTCTACCTCGACCTGGTGCGTCAGGTGCCCTACTTCACCGATGTCAACGATCCGATGCCGGTGCGGGTGGACAAGGCGCTGCGACATCTGGCGTTGGTCGTCGCCGACGAGCCCGAAGTCGCGGCGGCATGCACGACGGCGCTGCTCGGCGGCGGCGGCGCCGACGCTGCGGTCCGTACCGTGCGCGATCGCATCGGCGCGGAGATCCATCGCCGCATCACGTCGGCGATCGGCCCGGATGCCGATCCCCGCACGGTTTCGGCACTCGAGATGACTTTCTTCGGCGCGCTGGTCAACGCCGGCAGCGGCGCCTTCACCTACCACCAGATCGCCGATCGGCTGGCCTACGTGGTGGGTCTGATCTTGGGAGAAAGCCGATGACCGTACAGTCGCCCGAGCTTTTACTCGATCCCTACGACTACGACTTCCACGAAGATCCGTACCCGTACTACCGGCGGCTGCGAGACGAAGCCCCGCTGTACCGCAACGACGAGTTGAAGTTCTGGGCGTTGTCGCGCCACGGCGATGTGCTGCAGGGCTTCCGCAACAGCATCGCGCTGTCGAATTCCTATGGCGTGTCCCTGGATCCGGTTTCGCGCACCCCGGACGCGCACAAGGTGATGTCGTTTCTGGCGATGGACGACCCCGGCCACCTCCGGCTGCGCACGCTGGTGTCCAAGGGTTTCACCCCGCGCCGGATCCGTGAACTCGAACCGCGGGTGATCGAGCTGGCGCGCATGCACCTCGACACCGCACTGCAGTCTGAAAGCTTCGACTTCGTCGCCGAATTCGCCGGCAAGCTGCCGATGGACGTCATCTCCGAACTGATGGGCGTGCCCGAGCCGGACCGTGCCCGCATCCGCGAGCTGGCTGACGGCGTGATGCACCGCGACGACGGTCTGGCCGATGTCCCGGCATCGGCGATCCAGGCATCGGCCGACCTGATGGTCTACTACGCCGACATGGTCGCCCAGCGACGCAAGAAGCCGTCGCAGGATTTGACGTCGGCCCTGCTGGAAGCCGAGATCGACGGGGATCGCCTCAGCGACCAGGAGATCATGGCTTTCCTGTTCTTGATGGTGGTCGCCGGCAACGAGACGACGACCAAATTGCTGGCCAACGCCGCGTATTGGGGTTTCCAGAATCCCGACCAGCTGGCGAGCGTGTACGCCGACCATTCCAAGATCCCGCTGTGGGTGGAGGAAACGCTGCGGTATGACACCTCCAGTCAGATCCTGGCCCGCAGCGTGGCCGGCGAGCTCACGCTGTATGAGACCACGCTGTCCGAAGGTGACACGCTGCTGTTGCTGCCGGGTTCGGCCAACCGCGACGACCGGGTCTTCGACCAGCCCGACGAGTACCGCATCGGCCGCGAGATCGGCTCCAAGCTGGTCAGTTTCGGCAGTGGCGCGCACTTCTGCCTGGGCGCACATCTGGCCCGGATGGAGGCGCGAGTAGCACTTACCGAACTGTTGAACCGGATCCGTGGCTATCAGGTGGACGAGGCGAACGCCGTGCGCGTCCACTCCAGCAACGTACGGGGATTCGCCTGTCTGCCGATCACCGTGGAGACCATGTAAATGCCTCGCTTCCAACCACACCCGGCACGTCGGCCCGCCATCGTCGCCGGTGCGTCGTCCGGCATCGGTGCCGCCACCGCTGTCGAGCTCGCCGGTCGCGGCTTCCCAGTAGCGCTAGGCGCCCGCCGTGTCGAGAAATGCCAGGAGCTGGTCGACGAGATCCAAGCACACGGCGGCGAGGCCGTCGCGCTGCACCTCGATGTCACCGACCCCGAGTCGGTCAAGGGCTTCGTCCACCAAGCGACCGAACAGCTCGGCGACATCGAGGTGCTGATCACCGGCGCCGGTGACACCTTCTTCGGCCGGCTGGACGAGATCAGCACCGACGTCTTCGAATCGCAGGTGCAGATCCACCTCATCGGCGCCAATCGGTTGGCTACCGCGGTGCTGCCCGGAATGTTGGAACGCCAGCGCGGTGATCTGATTTTCGTCGGGTCCGACGTCGCGCTGCGCCAGCGTCCGCACATGGGCGCCTACGGCGCGGCCAAGGCAGCGTTGCTGGCCATGGTGACCAACCTGCAGATGGAGCTGGAGGGCAGCGGGGTGCGTGCTTCGATCGTGCATCCGGGCCCGACGAAGACCGGCATGGGCTGGAGCCTGCCGCCCGAATCGATCGGGCCGATGCTCGAGGACTGGGCCAAATGGGGGCAAGCCCGCCACGACTACTTCCTGCGCCCGTCGGACTTGGCCCGCGCAATCGCGTTCGTCGCCGAGACACCGCGCGGTGGGTTCGTCACGTCGATGGAGATTCAACCCGAGGCGCCGCTGTCCAGCGCGCCCGCCGAACGTCAGCAACTGAAGTACCCGGAGGAACCGTGACAAGCCCAGAGCTCAAAGATGTTCCACGAGTGTCGGGCGGCCAGGAGGAGCACGGCCACCTCGAGGAGTTCCGCACCGACCCGATCGGCCTGATGCAACGCGTGCGCGACGAGTGCGGCGACGTCGGCTGGTTCCAGCTGGCCGGCAAGCAGGTGGTGTTGCTCTCCGGTGCGGAGGCCAACGAATTCTTCTTCCGGTCCAGCGACGACGACCTCGACCAGGCCGAGGCGTATCCGTTCATGACACCGATCTTCGGCACGGGCGTGGTGTTCGACGCCAGCCCCGAGCGGCGAAAGGAGATGCTGCACAACTCCGCGCTGCGTGGCGAGCACATGAAAAGCCATGCCGTCACCATCGAGCGCGAAGTGCGCCGGATGATCGAGAACTGGGGTGACAGCGGCGAGATCGATCTGCTGGACTTCTTCGCCGAGCTGACCATCTACACCTCGACTGCATGCCTGATCGGACCGAAGTTCCGCGAGCAACTCGATGCCCGGTTCGCGCACCTCTACCACGAACTCGAACGCGGGACCGACCCGTTGTGTTACGTCGATCCGTACCTGCCAATCGACAGCTTCCGTCGTCGCGACGAAGCTCGGATAGGGTTGGTGGCGTTGGTTCAGGAGATCATGAACGGCCGAATGGCCAATCCGCCTGCCGACAAGGCGGATCGGGACATGCTCGACGTGCTGGTGTCGATCAAGGACGACGACGGCAACCCGCGGTTTTCCGCCGACGAGGTCACCGGGATGTTCATCTCGCTGATGTTCGCCGGTCATCACACCAGTTCGGGTACCGCGTCGTGGACGCTGATCGAGTTGATGCGCCACCCGGATGTCTACGCGGGCGTGATCAAGGAACTCGGTGAGCTCTACGCTGATGGCCAATCGGTGAGTTTCCATGCGCTGCGCCAGATTCCGAGGCTGGAGAACGTGCTGAAGGAGACGTTGCGGCTGCATCCGCCGCTGATCATCCTGATGCGAGTGGCTCATGGCGAATTCGAGGTGGCAGGCCACCCGATTCACCGAGGCGATTTCGTCGCCGCATCACCGGCAATCTCCAACCGGATCCCCGAGGACTTCCCCGACCCGGACGACTTCGTGCCCGAACGTTATGACGAGCCACGCCAGGAAGATCTGATCAACCGCTGGACCTGGATTCCGTTCGGCGCAGGGCGACATCGGTGCGTGGGGGCGGCATTCGCCACTATGCAAATCAAGGCCATCTTCTCGGTATTGTTGCGCGAGTACGAGTTCGAGATGGCCCAGCCGTCGAATAGCTATCGCAACGACCATTCCAAAATGGTGGTGCAGCTGGCCCAACCTGCCAAAGTGCGCTACCGCCGTCGCGCCGGGGACTGATGATGGGCTATCACGTGAAGGCCGACCTCGACCTGTGCCAGGGACACGCGATGTGCGAACTGGAGGCCCCCGACTACTTCCGGGTGCCCAACCGCGGACAAGTCGAAATCCTCGACGACGAGCCGCCCGAAGCGGCCCGCCGACAAATCGAGCAAGCCGTGTGGGCCTGCCCGACTCAAGCCCTATCGATCCAGGAGACAGGAGAATGACGGTGGCCGGATTTTCCCGTGCTGAACTCGAACAGTGGGTGCAGGCCTGGCTTCAGGCCAACAAAGACTGCGAGAAGTCAGGCGACTGGAAGCCGCTGGCAGACTTCTACGCCCCCGAGGCGACCTACGGCTGGAATATCGGCCCGAAAGAAGACGTGATGTGCGTCGGCATCGACGAGATCCGCGACATCGCGCTCGGCCTGGAGATGCAGGGTCTGGAGAACTGGCAGTACCCGTATCAAAAGGTGATCATCGACGACCAGCAGGGCGAAATCGTCGGCTTCTGGAAACAAGTAGTGGTCGACGGCGGCGGCGGTCAACAGGAGATTTACGGCATCGGCGGCAGCTGGTTTCGGCTGGGCGCCGACAAACTCATCGAGTGGCAGCGCGACTTCTTCGACTTCGGCCATGTCCAGACGCTGTACATGGACCTGATGAAGGCCGGAAAACTGTCGGCGGGCATGCAGAAGCGGATCGAGCGCAGCCTGGCCGGTGAGAAGCTGCCCGGCTACTACCCGCTTGGAAAGACCCCGGTACCGCTGTGGTGAGCCACGTCACTACGCTGACGCTCGAGTCCTGACAAACAAGCTGAAAGCAGGTTCGCGGTGAAAACAAAGGGCGCGCTGCTCTGGGAGTTCAACCAGCCGTGGTCGGTCGAGGAAATCGAGATCGGCGACCCGCGCAAGGACGAAGTCAAAATCCAGATGGAAGCGTCGGGGATGTGCCACTCCGACCACCACCTGGTGACGGGCGGCATCCCGATGGCCGGGTTCCCGGTGCTCGGCGGCCACGAGGGCGCGGGCATTGTGGTCGAAGTGGGCGAGGGCGTCGAAGACTTCGCGGTCGGCGACCACGTGGTGCTGTCCTTCATCCCGTCCTGCGGGAAGTGTCCAACCTGTCAGGCCGGCATGCGCAACCTCTGTGATCTGGGTGCCGGGCTGCTGAACGGCGCATCAGTGACCGACGGCAGCTTCCGCGTTCAGGCCCGCGGCCAAGACGTCTACCCGATGACACTGTTGGGGACGTTCTCGCCGTACATGGTGGTGCACAGGAGTTCGGTGGTGAAGATCGACCCGTCGATCCCGTTCGAAGTGGCCTGCCTGGTGGGCTGCGGTGTGACCACCGGCTACGGTTCGGCAACCCGGACCGCCGACATCCGCCCCGGCGACGACGTCGCGATCGTCGGTATCGGCGGCGTCGGCATGGCAGCGCTGCAGGGTGCGGTCAACGCCGGTGCCCGCTACATCTTCGCGGTCGACCCGGTGGAGTGGAAACGCGACCAGGCGCTGAAATTCGGTGCCACTCACGTCTATCCGGACATCGAAGCCGCGCTGCTGGGCATCATGGAGGTCACCGCCGGCTTGATGGCCAAGAAGGTGATCATCACCGTCGGCGAACTGCATGGCGTCGATGTCGACAACTACCTGAACATCACCGCCAAAGGCGGCACCTGTGTGCTGACCGCGATCGGCAGCCTGCTGGACACCCAGGTGACGCTGAACCTGGCGATGTTGTCGCTGATGCAAAAGAACCTGCAGGGCACCATCTTCGGTGGCGGCAACCCGCAATACGACATCCCGCAGCTGCTGTCGATGTACAAAGTGGGCAAGCTCAACCTCGATGACATGATCACCCGGCAGTACAAGCTCGAGCAGATCAACGACGGCTACCAGGACATGCTGGACGGCAAGAACATTCGCGGCGTCATCCGCTACACCGACGACGATCGGTAGCGACATGACCGGCCCGCTGCGGGTGTTCCAGGTGGCGTCCGGGAACGTCGGGACCGAGATGGTCAAACGGATCGCCCGCCGCCCTGATCTGGAACTGGTCGGATTGCATTGCTATTCGCCGGGCAAAGTGGGCCGCGACGCCGGGGAAATCGCCGGTATCGAGCCGATCGGGGTGACCGCCACCACGACGGTCGACGACATCATCGCGGCCCGGCCGGACTGCGTCACCTTCCACGGCGTATGGCCGGATTTGTCGCTCTACGAGCAGGTGCTGGCGGCCGGGATCAACGTCGTCACCACGGCGGACTGGGTCACGGGCTATCACCGCGACACCAACCACCGCTTACCGGACGGCCGCAGCGAGTCCGAGGTGCTGCAGGCGGCATGCCTGCGCGGGAACTCCACGTTTTACGGCACCGGGATGAACCCTGGTCTGGCGCAGATCCTTACGATCGTGCACAGCGCCGACGTGGCCGATATCGAGAACGTCACCTGCATCGAATCGGTGGACGTGTCGTGTCACCATTCGGCTCCGACGTGGGCGAATTGCGGTTTCGGCCGGCCGGTCGACGATCCGGAGATTCCGCGGCTGCTGGAGCGGGGCACCCGGGTGTTCGAGGACGGGGTGCGGCTGATGGCCGACTGTCTCGATATCACGCTCGACGAGGTCGGGTTCAACTACGAGTTGGGCGCTTGCACCAAGGATGTGGATCTGGGCTGGTATCAGTTGCCGGCCGGGTCGGTCGGCGGCGCGGCATTCCAGTACGTCGGCCTCCTCGACGGAGTACCTCGGGTGGAGTTGCATCTGGAATGGCAGATGACGCCGCATACCGACCCGCACTGGGACATTCAGGGCTGCTACATCACCAAGATCCAGGGCGATCCGTGTATCTACAGCAAGCATTTGATCCTACCCAAGCCGGGAACCGACTTTTCGTCGTCTGAAGCGTTCGCGGCGATCGGCATGACGGTCACCGGGCTGCCGGCTCTCAACGCAATCCGGGCGGTTGTCGGCGCGCCACCGGGCATCGTCACCAGTGCCGATCTGCCGTTGCGCGCATTCGCGGGCACCTTCAGCAGGTGAGCCGCTTTCCGAACCTGCTGCAACCGGGGCGCATCGGTGCCATGATGCTGCGCAACCGGCTGGTGATGTCTCCGATGGAGACGATGTACGGCACACCTGACGGGCTGCCGTCGCCGCGCACCTGTGACTACTTCGCTGCACGCGCGCAAGGTGAGGTTGGCTTGATCACTGTGGGCGCCACCGGCGTTGACCCTCGGCATCCGGAAACCCCGGGCGGCTTGCATTTGGGCACCGACGCCGCAATCGATGCGCACCGCAGGCTGGTGGAAGCGGTGCACGAGCACGGCGCCAAGATTCAGCCGCAGATCGTGCACGCCGGGCCCGACGGCTTGGGACCGGAAATGCACCAGGTGACGTCACTGGGTCCGTCGGTGATCCCGTCGTATCTGACCGGACGGCCCTCGGAGGAGATCAGCACACGACAGCTCACCGAAGTACTCGACTTGTTCAGGGCTGCGATACGTCGCGCCGCCGAAGCCGGCTACGACGGCATCGAACTGCACGCGGCGCACGGCTACATGTTGCTGGGCTCGTTCCTTGCGCCGCAGCGCAATCGACGCACCGACGACTACCGCGGCGACTCGGTGCGCGGCCGAATCCGGATCGTGCTGGAGACACTGGCGGCAATCCGCTCCGAGGTCGGCGACGCGTTGCCGATCACGTTGCGGATCTCCGGATACGAGCGGGTGGCCGGCGGCCGGCCGATTCACGAAACCGCACAGGTGGCACCGGAATTAGCGGCCGCCGGAGTCGACGCCTTCCATGTCAGCGGCGGGGTGATCGACCGGCTCGTCACCCAGATGGTCAACGGCGCCGACGACGGCGACGCACTCAACGTGGGCGCAGCCGCCGCGGTCAAAGAGGTGGTCGACGTACCGGTGATCGCCGTCGGCCGCATCCACAACCCGGGGCGCGCCGAAGAAATCCTGGCCGACGGTCGCGCCGATTTCATCGCAATGGGGCGGCCACTGCTCGCCGACGCTGAGCTGCCGCGAAAGCTCCGGATGGGCCAGGCGCGCCGCATTCGCACATGTATCTCGTGTGAGAACTGCATCGACGCCATGGAACAGCGGTTTTCGGTCGACTGCGCGGTCAATCCGCGTACCGGTAAAGAACGCGACTTGGCTGCCCAGCCGGCCGGGCACGCCAAGCGGGTGGTGGTGATCGGCGGCGGTCCGGCCGGCTTGGAAGCCGCGCGTGTCGCATCCGAACGGGGACACCGCGTCACGCTGTTCGAGCGCGCTGGGCAACTGGGTGGCGCATTACGTTGGGCCGCGATCCTGCATCCGGAGAACGAGCCGTTTCTGCGATACCTGCGCGACGAGATCAGGATCAGCACCACCAAAGTCGTGCTGGGCCAGGCTGCTTCGATAACCGACGTCGTCGAGCTGAAACCGGACGCGGTGGTGGTGGCCACCGGCGGCCGCATCGTTGTCCCGGCGATCCCGGGCGATCACCTCCCACACGTGCAGACCGGACCGGCGTTGCGCCAGATGCTGGCCAAATGGACACCGCGGCTGGTGTCGCCGAAGGCAGTCCGATTCGCCACCCGCGCATGGATGCCGATGGGACGGCGCGTCGCAATCATCGGAGGTGACTTGGTCGCCCTGGAACTCGCCGAATTCCTGGCGAAAAGGGGACGTTTCGTGTCGATTCTCGAATCCGGCAAGTCCATCGCGCCGGAGGTGGGCAGCAAGCGCAAAGTCGAACACATGGATCGTCTCGACCGCCTCGGAGTCACCGTGCACGTCCGAGCGGCCGTCGAACGCATCGCTGACGACGCGGTGGTCTTCACTCCGGCGGGAGGCACAACCCGTCAGCTGGCTGTCGACACCGTCGTCATGGCAGGGACGCCCGAGCCCGACACCGCCGTGTTCGACGCAGTGGTGGCTGCCATGCCCGACGCCGAAGTACATGCCGCCGGGGACTGCACCGGGTTGGGACTGATCCGCAAGGCAACCGAGGACGGCGCCCGTGCCGCCTGCGCCATTTGATGATTGGAGAGAGAAAATGTCAGAAGAAGCAGTGCAACAATTGCCCGCGCTGGCTGCGTCACAGTCGTCGTGGCGCTGCGTGCAAGCCCATGACCGGGAGGGCTGGTTGGCGTTGATGGCCGACGACGTCGTCATCGAGGACCCGATCGGCAACGCGATCACCAACCCGGACGGCACCGGCGTCCGGGGCAAGGATGGGGTCACCGGGTTCTACGACACCAACATCGCCGCCAACCAGCTGACGATCACTTGCGAAGAGACGTTTCCTTCCAGCTCACCCAACGAGATCGCCCATATCCTGGTGCTGGACAGCAAGTTCGACAACGGAATCACCAGTTCGGTGCGCGGCGTGTTCACCTACCGTGTCAACGACGCCGGACTGATCACCAACATGCGCGGCTACTGGAACCTCGACGCGATGACATTCGGCACCCCGGAGTGAGCCGGCTGCTGGCCGGCCGCGCTGCCGTCGTGGTCGGCGGGTCCCGGGGTATCGGGAGGGCGGTAGCCGGCTTGCTGGCCCAGCACGGCGCGGCTGTGGTGGTCAACGGCCGAGATGCCGCCACCGCTCAGGCCACTGCCGAGTCGATCACCGCCGAAGGTGGCCGCGCGGTGGCTCACCCGGGTTCACCAGCCGACCAGACGATTGCAGAAGCGTTGGTGGACAGATGTATTGACGATTTCGGCGCCATCGATATCTTGGTGAACTGCGCGGGCATCGCCGAGCCACCGGGTTCGTCGATCCTCGACATCAGCGCAGCGCAATTTCGCGAGCTGCTCGACGCGCACGTGGGCACGGTATTCGCCACCTGCCGCGCGGCCGCCCCGAAGATGGCCGCTCAGGGCAGCGGCAGCATCGTCAACACCAGCTCGATGGCTTTCCTCGGCGATTACGGCGGCACTGGATATCCCGCCGGCAAAGGCGCGGTGAACAGCCTGACCCTGGCGATCGCCGCCGAACTCAACGAACACCGAGTCCGCGCCAATGTGGTGTGCCCCGGCGCGAAGACGCGGTTATCCACCGGGCACGACTACGAAACGCACATCAGGGAACTGCACCGGCGGGGCTTGCTGGACGAGATCAGCATGCGCGGATCGCTGGACGTGGCGTCACCGGACTACGTCGCGTCGACGTATGTCTATCTGGCCAGCAACCTGGCCGCGCAGGTGACCGGTGAAATCTTTGTCGCTGCAGGTGGTTTCATCGGTCGGTTTCCGCGGCCGTCGCCGGCCTTCATCGCATACCGCGACCACCACGACTCGCCGCCGTGGTCGGTGACGGAGTTGGCCGGGCTGATCGGTGGCTGCACCGACGTTAAGCTTTGACGCATGGCCACTGTGTTCACCAAAATCATCAACGGCGAAATTCCGGGACGGTTCGTGTATGAGGACGACGAGATCGTCGCGTTCTTGACCATCGAGCCGATGACGCAAGGGCACACGCTGGTAGTGCCGCGCGCAGAGATCGACAACTGGCAAGACGTCGACGGCGCTGCGTTCGCCCGCATCATGGCGGTGGCGCAGCTGATCGGCAAGGCGGTGTGCCGAGCCTTCAGCACCGAGCGGTCCGGCGTCATCATCGCCGGGTTAGAGGTTCCGCACCTCCACGTGCATGTCTTCCCGACCCGCAGGCTCAGCGATTTCGGCTTCGCCAACGTCGACCGCAACCCGTCGCCGCAATCCCTCGATGAGGCGCAGCGCAAGATCAAGGCGGCGCTGGCCGAACTGACATAGGCGGCGCTAGCCGACGTGGACCGGCACGTCGGCGATGCGGGGCAGACTGACGCGGAAACGACAGCCCTGGTCCGGAGCGGTAGTCACCGTCACCGAGCCGCCGTGGGCGTGGACCAACGAGTCGACGATCGACAGTCCGAGGCCGGTGCCGCCGCTGGTTCGCGCTCGCGACGAGTCGGTCCGATAGAACCGTTCGAAGACTCGCAGCGCATCCTGCTCACTCATCCCCGGCCCCTCGTCCGCGACCTCCAGCACGGCGTTGTCGCCATCGGTGCCGACCCGCACGGTGATGTCGGCGCTTTCCGGCGTGTGCTGCAACGCATTCGTCACCAAGTTGCCGAGCACCTGGCGCAGTCGGGCCTCGTCGCCGAGCACCTCCGGGGTGCCGGGGCCGTCGAGCACACCCATGGTGATCGTGCGCTTGGGGGCGATCGCCTGCGCATCGTGCACCGCGTCGCTGGCCAGCGCCAACAGGTCCACCCGGTGGTGCTCGAGTGGTCGTTGTGCATCCAGCCGGGCAAGCAGCAGCAAATCCTCGACCAGAAGGCCCAACCGGCTCGATTCGCTCTCGATCCGAGACATCAGCATCTCGACGTCGCGCGCGGCACCCTGGCGATACAACTCGGCAAAGCCCCGGATGGTGGTCAGCGGGGTGCGCAATTCGTGGCTGGCGTCGGTGATGAAGCGCCGCATCCGATCTTCTGAACTGCGCGCCTTCGCCGCGGAGGACTCGGACGACGCCACCGCTCGCTGAATCTGGGCGAGCATTCCGTTGAGCGCCAGGGACAGTCGGCCCACCTCAGTTCGCGAACTGCGTTCGGGGACGCGGCGATCCAGCTGGCCGGCGGCGATCGCGGCGGCGGTCTGCTCGACCTCGGTCAGCGGCCGCAGACTTCGGTGCACAACCGCGTATCCGGCGACGCCGAGAACCAATAGCACCGCCGCGCCGATGCCAACCTGCAACCAGACCAGTGACCGCACGGTGTGCTGGACGTCGGAGAGGTCATAGGCGACGGTGATCAGTCGACCGAGCGGTCCCCGCACCGACACCGCGCGCCACTGCACACCGGATTTGTCGACGGAGCCGATTGTGGTGGGTTCGGGGCCGACATCGTTGTTGTTGGGCAGCGCGGGTTCGGCGTTGCGATCGTTGACCACCGTCCAGGTGCGGCCGTCCTTGCCAATGCTGCGCACGTAGAAGTTTGTGGGCGGGCGATCGGCGTTCGGCCTTTCGTTGGCGCGTGATGACGTGTGGCGCGGAGCCTGCGCCCAACCTCGGGATGCGTCGATCAGATTCTGGTCGACCCGATTGATCAGGCTGTGCCGCAGGATCGACGTAACCGCGATACCCGAGGTCGCCAAGCCACCCGCTACCAGCACCAGGGTGGCCGCAACGAGGCTCACCCGGAGCGGCAGTGCTCCTCGATGAAGTTTGGCCATTCCCGTATTCTTCGCCTACGACGCGCTATCGCGGCTCGCGCAACACATATCCCACTCCACGCAATGTGTGCAGCAGGCGCTTGTCGCCGGTGTCGATCTTGCGTCGCAGATACGACACATAGGACTCGACGACATTGACATCGCCGCCGAAGTCATAGCGCCAGACGTGATCGAGGATTTTCGGTTTGCTCAATACCGTGCCGGCATTGATCACGAAGTAGCGCAACAGGGTGAACTCGGTGGGTGACAGCGACACGGGCTCGCCTGCCTTCCACACCTCGTGAGTGTCCTCGTCGAGTTCGATGTCGGCGAACGTCAGTCGGGCGTTGCGGTCCTCGGTGATGCCCTTGCCCGCGCGGCGCAGAATGACGCGCAACCGAGCGACGACTTCTTCCAGGCTGAACGGTTTCGTCACGTAGTCGTCGCCGCCGAGGGTGAGGCCGGCGATCTTGTCCTGCAACGAGTCGCGCGCGGTTAAAAACAGCGCGGGCGCATCGATGCCGTCGGCGCGCAGACGACGCAGCACCCCGAAGCCATCCATGCCGGGCATCATCACGTCGAGGATCACCGCGTCCGGTTTGACTTCGCGGGCCAGGTCGAGGGCTGCGGGCCCGCTGGCGGCGGTGTGGACCTCGAAGCCCTGGAATTTGAGGCTCACTGCGAGGAGTTCGAGGATGTTGGTTTCGTCGTCGACGACGAGGACTCGCGCCTCGGGGGTGGTTCCGTCTGTGGTTGCCGATGCCATATCGCTAATCTCCTCGCACTTCGTTGAACGGAACCTCCATGGCAACTGTGATGTTCCTGTGAATGCGGTGCCAGTTTGATCTGCGCGCTCCCGGGTCAGCGCAGGTCGGCGCGCATAGACTCGGGGGATGAATCTCGGAAAAAGCCTGGCGACGCTCGCCACCGCACCGCTGCGGGTCGGGCTGACCGCGGCCGACGCGAGCCTGGGCGTTGCGGCCTCGGCGGTTGGCCTGGCGAAGCAAGCGATCGGTGAGGCCGGCGTGCAGACCCGGTCTAACGCCGTCGTTCACATGCTGGGCATCGATGACGCGCTCGGGCGAGCAAACCGGATCGCCGGGCTTCTCGACGACGACGCTCCGTTGGGACGCGCCCTGGCAGCCGATGGGCCGGTGGACCGGCTGCTGCGCCCCGGCGGGATCGTCGACATGCTGACCGCCCCCGGCGGGCTGCTGGACCGGCTGACTGAGGAGGGCGGTGGTCTTGAGCGAGCCCTGAAGCCCGGCGGGCTGGTGGATCAGCTGGTCGCCGACGACGGTCTGATCGAACGCGTCCTGGCCGAGGACGGGCTGGCTGACCGGTTACTGGCCCAAGGTGGTCTGATCGACAAGCTGACCGCCCGGAACGGGCCGCTGGAACAGCTCGCCGCCGTCGCCGACACTCTGAGCCGCTTGACACCGGGGATGGAGGCGCTGGAGCCGGCCATCGAGACCCTGCAGGAGGCCGTCATCGCTTTGACGATGGTGGTCAACCCGCTGAGCAATATCGCCGAGCGGATCCCGTTGATACCGCGGCGGTCCTCGCGCCGCTCGACAAGCCGTCCCGTGCGTTCCCCGCGCGTTATCGAGGAGTAGGCGGGTTGGGCTGACACCGGCCCCGCCTCCGCGAGCGTGAACTTAGCTTCACGCTGGGCGACGAGCGTGAGCCCAGCTTCACACTCGCCGTTGAGACGACGCTATCCCTCAGGGCCGATAGGTAATGGAGCCGCGTGAGAGACTCGAACTCTCGACATCCGCTTTACAAGAGCGACGCTCTACCAACTGAGCTAACGCGGCCGGGGCCGGCTCGACGAGCCATGGCGATTCTACGACGGGGTCGCGGGGTCGCCGCGGCGCGCTAAACGAGCGGTCCTCTGGTCAGCCGTGGGGCGCCTCAGAAATCTTGCTATCCGGCTTGCCCACCGTTTGGCAGTAAGTCGTCGCCGACAAACGCGTAACCGAGATCTCCATACTGCTCGGGTCAGCACCGCTCTTGTCTTTGAGCATTTTGCTGATCTCCTCGTTTTGCTTCTTCTCGTCCTGCGTGGTGAAGTCCTTGCACTTGGTGTCGCCGCCGGTATTGATCACCTCTGAGGCCGAACATCCACTGAACAGCAGCGCAGCGGCCACAATCGTGACAGGAACAATCGACTTCATCATCGACTTCATCGTCGGCCTTTCGGGTCGGAGTAGCTAGACATTTATAGACGGGCGAGTCGGACTTTAAACGCCGGCGCTCGCCGACAACGCCGGGTCAACCGCTGGTATGCACGATCAACACGTCGACCTTGGCCTTGCTGGCGACACTTCCGGGGATCGAAAACACCCGTCCGATGATCGCCGATCGTGCGTTCAGTCCCACGTTTCCGACCACGAGCAGATCGGCTTGAACCTGTTCGGCGAGGTCAACCAGCGCATCGACAGGAGCATCCTGAATCGGCCGCTCCTCGATGTCCTTTGCGCCGGCCGCCTTGGCCCGGTCGCGGCCCTCGCGCAACATCGCGTAGATCGGCGCATTGCCCTGCACTTTGTAGCCTTCGTCCCCGAGCGCGTCGGCGGCGCGCGGATCATCCTTGTCAGGAAAATAGCCGGTCACGATGATCAGCTTCGCGTTCGATTCGGCGGCGATCGCACCCGCGCGCTCGACCGCATTCAGCGACGAAGCCGAGCCGTCGGTACCGACCACCACAGTTTTATAGGCGGTCATCAGCCCTCTCCAGCGTCTTTGCAGTGCCTTTCGCAGACACTAACGCTGCGGACCCGAGACGGCTGTCAGGATCCGCGAAATGCATCGTCAACCGCTGGTCACACGCTTGGACGAGGGTCTTCGCAGCAAGCTGCGGCATACTGGACGTCAAGCATTAAACGTCGTCGCCGCAAATTGCCGTCGGGGGGTAGGGGCGGCGCTCAGGACAGAGTCGAGATTGTGGTGGCCAACCAATCCGGCGGTAGGCACCGCCGCCCAAAACCGGCACCCTGGCAGATCCGCCGCCGATTGACCCACGGCGCGGTGGCCGCGGTGTCGGTGTTGGCCGTGCTGGCGACCGGCGCCGGCTGGTGGATGGCCCATGGCGTACTTGGCGGAATTACCGTGTCTGAGGCACTGAGCTCCGACGACCCGCATTCCAGCGGCGGCGAGATGAACATCTTGCTGATCGGCTTGGATTCGCGCAAAGACCAAGACGGCAACGAACTGCCCAACGCGATCTTGAACCGGCTGCACGCCGGTGACTCCGACGCCGGCGGCTACAACACCAACACGCTGATCCTGGTGCACGTCGGCGCCGACGACAAAGTCGCCGCGTTCTCCATTCCCCGCGACGACTATGTGCCGTTCAGCGGCGTCCCGGGATACAACCACATCAAGATCAAAGAAGCGTACGGGCTCACCAAGGACTACGCCGAGCAGAAGCTGATGAACAAAGGCGTCAGCGATCAGCGGGAACTCGAGACCAAAGGGCGCGAGGCCGGCCGGACAGCAACTTTGCGGGCGGTGCGCAACCTGACCGGCGTACCGATCGACTACTTCGCCGAGGTCAATCTGGCCGGGTTCTACGACCTAGCCCAAACCCTCGGCGGCGTCCAGGTGTGTCTGAAACACGCCGTCTACGATTCCTATTCGGGCGCCGACTTCCCGGCCGGGCGCCAGACACTCAATGCCGAACAAGCGCTGGCGTTCGTGCGGCAGCGCCACGGCCTGGAGAACGGCGACCTGGACCGCACCCACCGCCAGCAGGCGTTTCTGTCCTCGGTGATGCACCAACTCCAAAGTTCGGGCACCTTCACCGATCTGAGCAAGCTGAAAAGCCTGATGGCCGTGGCTCGTAAGGACGTGGTGTTGTCGGCGGGCTGGGACGAGAGCCAGTTCCGCCGGATGGGCGCACTGGCCGGCGGCGACATCGAATACCGGACCCTGCCCGTCGTACGATACGACAACATCAACGGGCAAGACGTCAACATCGTCGACCCCGCCGCGATCAAGGCCGAGGTGGCCGCGGCGTTCGGTACCGGCGGGTCGTCCACCACCACAACCAGCACTGCGCCCAACCCGGCAACCGTCGTCGACGTCGTCAACGCCAGCAGCACATCCGGACTTGCCACCACGGTGTCACGCACACTGACTCAGGACGGTTACACCAAGGGCGCTGTGCGCGACCGCGAATACGGCGAACCGAGCGCCACGACAGTCGACTACGGATCGGGCGCCAAGAGCGATGCGCAGACGATCGCGGCACTGCTGGGCGCCGAAGTGGCCGACCACAGTGATTCATCGCTGCCCGCCGGTCGCGTTCAAGTCTTCGTCGGCGACGATTACTCCGGGCCGTCGCACGACGAAACATCGTCGGCCACAACGATGGCCGGTTCCTATCACGGTTCACGCACCACCAGCGCCGAGCCGACCCCAGATCAGGGCGCACCCATCGACGGTGGCGGAGTTCCCTGCGTCAACTAGGCCTGTCGCGAGAGTGCAACTGCCGACGCATTTCTCGAGTAGACCCGTCGCCAGTTGCACTTTCGCGGCGAAAAAGGAACGCCAGCACCGCGCTCTCGAACCCTTCCTTCGCTTCGATCATCGTCCAGTGCCCGCAGTTAGGGAACACGTGCAGTTCGGCATTCGGGATGGTGCGCATCGGGATCAGCGCCATGTCCAGCGGGCTGACCCGATCATCGCGGCCCCAGGTGATCAACGTCGGCGCCTTCACCCGGTGCATCATCGCCCACGGTTGCGGACCTTTCGATGACTCCATGGCTTGGATCATCTGCTCGAATGCAGCCCTGCTGTACATCCGCCGCGCACCGGCCAGCGTGGCGGGATCGGTGGCGTGCTGCCAGCGCTCCTCGATCAGGTCCTCGGTCACCACTGCAGGGTCATACACCATCGAATACAGCCAGCGGATCAGCCGCTCGCGTGACGGCTCTTCGGTGAACTCCTGCAGCAGTCGGATGCCTTCGGCTGGACCGGGACTGAAGACGTTACGTCCGATACCTCCGATGGTTACCAGTCGGCCCACCCGATCGGGATGGGCCATTGCGAAGTTGAGCGCCACACCCCCGCCCATCGAATTACCGATGATATCGACGGTGTCGAGGCCCAGCGCGTCGACGAACCGCCCCACCGCGTCGAACGCGGTGATCATCGGGTGGCCACCGAAGTCGTCGCTGACACCGAAACCGGGGAATTCCAATACGAGGCAACGGAAGTGTTCGGCGAATGCGCCCAACACACCGCGGAAGTTGCGCCAGCCAGTAACTCCGGGCCCCGACCCGTGCAGCAGCAGCAGCGGTGGCCCGTCGCCGGCCTCGTGATAGCGCAGAACGCCTGACTCGGTGGAGATTTCGCGAATAGTGCCTTCATAGGTGACGGTGGCTGTCATGCGTGGGTTCCGCCGTCGATGCGGATCTCAGTGCCGGTGATGAACGCGCCGTCATCAGACACCAGCATGGCGATCACGCCGGCGACGGCGGAGGGAGCGGCCATCGGCGCTCCGCTGGATTCCTCTGTGGTGGGCATGATCGGTGACAGCCTGCCGAACAGCGTCCAGTCCGCATCCGGCGGAATGAATCCGCCAGTGGCATCGGTGATTCCGGATTTGATGCTGCCCGGCGCCACGCACACGGCGCGTAACCCTTGCTTTGCGTACTCAAGCGCCAGCGCATGGGTGAACGACTGGACACCGCCCTTACTGGCCGCGTAGGCCGCCATGTAGGGGTGCGCGAAGGACGCCGAGGTCGAGCTGAAGTTGACGATCGCGCTGCGCGGGTTGCTCAGCAGCGTCGGCAGCGCCTCGCGTACCACCAAGAACGTCCCGGTCAGATTGACGCCGATGATCTGGTTCCACAGGTCGGTCGTCATCTGATCGGTGTGCGCCGCACGTAACATGCCCGCGGCGTTGACCACCGAATCCAGGCCGCCGAGCGTGTCGACGGCCGACCGCACGCCGTCAACCACCGATCTCTCGTCGCCGATGTTCATCTCCAAGGTGGAGAGACGCTCGCTGCTGCCGGCCTCTGCCGCCTGCGCACGGGTCTTGTCCAGTCCGTCGGCGGCGATATCCGCAGCGACGACGGCGGCGCCCTCGTCGAGCAGCCGCAGTGCGGTGGCCTGGCCGATTCCCGATGCGGCGCCGGTCACCAGGATCCGGTTGCCCTCAAGACGCTTCATGTGAACTCCCCTTGATCAGGTTGAAGCCTTTGTAGCCGACCGCGGCCACCTCTGCACAGATGTCGTTGTAGACGGCGAATCCGCCGGTGAACAACATAAACACACGTGGCTTGCCGGGGACGTTGGCGCCCAGGTACCAGGAGTTCGCTTTCGGGAAGAGCGTTGCCTCTGCGCGTTGCGCACACTCGGCAATCCAGTTGTCTACCGCCTCCGGGCTGGGCTCGATGGCGGTGTAGCCGTGCTCGTCGAGATAGGCGATGCAATCGGCGATCCAGTTCACGTGTGCCTCGGCGTGCAAGACCATGTTGGCCAGCACACCGGGCGCTCCCGGGCCCGAGACGATGAACAGGTTGGGGAAGCCGTCCACACCCAAGCCCAAATATGTCCGCGGACCGTCCTTCCAGTCGTCGCACAGCACTTCCCCGCCTCGGCCGGCGACATCGATCTTGGCTAGCGCACCGGTCATCGCATCGAAGCCGGTGGCCAACACGATCACGTCGACATCGTAATGCCCGCTGGTCGTGGTGATTCCGGCCGTATCGATGCACCGTATTGGTGTCCGACGGACGCTGATCAGCTCGACGTGCGGCTTGTTGAAGGTCTGAAAATAGTTGGTGTCGGTGCAAATACGCTTGGTTCCGATTGGATGATCGTTCGGGATCAGCAGGTCGGCAACCTCAGGGTCGTCGATGGCGGCACGGATCTTCTCCTCGTAGAACCTTCTGGCCTCGTCGTTGGCATCCGAGTCGATCATCTGGTCGGAGAAGGTCTTGGAGAACAGCACGCCGCCCAGCTGCCAACGCTTTTCGAATGCGGCTCGGCGCTCGTCCGCGGATACTTCCATCGTCTTATTCGGGTGGGCGATGTGCGGTGAGCCGCCGCCGCTGCGCCATGAAAGCCGGCGCCGCTCCGCGTAACCCGCCTTGATCACAATCATTTCCTCGGCCGTCAGCGGCTTGTTGCCCGCGGGAACACTGAAGTTCGGGGTGCGCTGAAACACATAGAGCTGCGCCGCCTGCTCGGCGATGACCGGAATCGACTGGATGCCCGAGGAGCCGGTGCCGATGACCGCGACCCGCTTGCCGGTGAAATCAACCGGCTCATGCGGCCAATGAGCCGTGTGGTACACCTCGCCGCCGAAGGTGTCCAGGCCCGCGAAATCGGGTGTCATCGCGGCTGAAAGCGAGCCGGTAGCCATCAGGCAAAACCGAGCGGCGATCACCTCGCCGCCGTCTGTCGTCACCGCCCAGTACAGGGTCTCCTCGTCGAGGACCGCCGAGTAGACACGGGTGTTGAACGTGATGTCCTTACGGAGGTCGAGCTTGTCGGTGACCCAGTTGATGTAGCGCAGGATCTCTGCCTGGGTCGCGTACTTCTCGGTCCAGTTCCATTCCTGCTGCAGTTCGTCGGAGAACGAGTAGCAGTAGTCGACACTCTCGACATCGCACCGACAACCGGGATACCGATTGAAGTACCAGGTGCCGCCGACGTCGGGAGCGGCTTCGAGAACACGCACCGACAACCCCTGTGAGCGCAGTTTGTGCAAGGCGTACAGTCCGGCGAATCCGGCACCGACAACCACCGCATCAAGGGTCACGACGTGACGGTAGGCCCATTCGATCGCGAATAACAGTTGCTTCCCGGTCACTGGGATCGCCAAAGGTGTCATCATCACGGGCAGGAGACCATCGATCGCGGCCCACAACGTAAGGACAAGAGGATGACCGAGCGGGTAATCGATCGGATAACGGATATCGCCGACCAGCTTCGCGAGCAGGCCGCCGACGCCGAACAAATTGGCCGGCTCACCGACGACACCGTCAAGCTGATGAAGGGCGCCGGCCTGATCCGGCTGCTACAGACCAAGCAATACCAGGGCTTCGAGGTTCATCCCCGCGAGTTCGCCGAAACAGTGATGGCCACCGCGGCGCTGGACCCTTCGGCTGGCTGGATCACCGGCGTGGTTGGCGTGCACCCCTATCAGCTCGCCTACGCCGATCCGCGAGTCGGCGCGGAGGTCTGGGCGAAAGACGTCGACACCTGGATGGCTTCGCCGTACGCGCCGCAAGGAGTGGCCAAGCCCGTCGACGGCGGCTACCTCTTCAACGGACGGTGGCAGTTCAGCTCGGGTACCGACCATTGCGACTGGATCATCTTGGGCGCCATGCTCGGCGACACCGGGGGCGTCCCGGTGATGCCGCCTCAGATGTTGCACATGATCTTGCCGCGCAAGGATTACGAGATCGTCGAAGACTCGTGGAACGTGGTGGGCCTACGGGGAACCGGCTCCAAAGACGTCATCGTCCGCGACGCATTCGTCCCTTCCTACCGGACGATGGATGCGACCAAAGTGATGGATGGCACCGCCCAACGTGAAGCCGGAATGACCGAGCCGCTCTACCTGATGCCGTGGTCGACGATGTTCCCACTGGGCATTTCCGCGGCGACGATAGGTATCGCCGAGGGAGCACTCGGCGCGCATCTCGACTATCAGCGGGAACGCGTCGGCGCCACCGGAACCGCGATCAAGGACGACCCCTACGTCATGCATGCCATCGGCGAGGCCGCCGCAGACATCAACGCCGCCCGGCAGGAGCTGCTGGCCAACGTCGACCGCATCTACGACAGAGTTGCCGCCGGCAAGGAGGTGTCGTTCGCGGACCGCGCCGCCGGTCGCCGCACCCAGATTCGCGCGGTGTGGCGCGCGGTCTCTGCGGTCGACGAGATCTTCGCCCGCTCGGGTGGCAATGCAGCCCGGATGGACAAACCGCTGCAACGCTATTGGCGTGACGTGCACGTCGGCCATCTGCACGCCATCCACGTCCCGGGCACGACCTACCACGCATCGGCGCTCAGTTCGCTGGGCATCGATCCGCCCGAGGGACCGCTGCGCGCCCTGATCTAGGAGGCCATCATGAGCGACCTGAAAAGCCTGGGCTACATCACCATCGCGACCAACGACGTCGAGCGCTGGCGGCAGTTCGCTTTCGGCGTTCTCGGTTTCGCCGAGGGCAAAGGCCCAGACTCGTCGGCGCTGTATTTGCGGATGGACGAGCGCGCCGCTCGGCTCATTGTGGTGCCTGGTGAGACCGACCGGGTGCTCACCGTCGGCTGGGAAGTGCGTGACCATCCGGGTCTTCAGCGGGTCAAGACCGCCCTGGATGGAGCCGGGGTGGCGTTCAAACAGCTGTCCGTCGATGAAGCCGAGGCCCGTCGCGTGGAAGAGGTCATCACCTTCGAAGACCCGGCCGGCACCATGGTAGAGGTTTTTCACGGTGCGGTGCTGGACCACAGCCCGGTTGTCACCCCGTTCGGTGCGAAATTCGTGACCGGCGACCAGGGCATGGGCCATGTCGTCGTGCCGGCCACCGATCCCAACGGGCTGTTCGAGTTCTACACCGACGTGCTGGGGTTCCGTTCCCGCGGCGCTTTCCGGGTGCCACTGCCCAAAGAGTTTGGCCCGGTGCGGGTTCGGTTTCTCGGTATCAACGAACGACACCATAGCCTGGCCATTGTTCCTGCAGCACACCAGCGCGACCCACGCCTGGTGCACATCATGGTCGAGGTCGACAGCCTCGACGCCGTCGGGCAGGCGCTGGACCGCGTCAAAGCCGAAGGCTTTCAGCTGTCATCGACCCTGGGCCGCCATACCAACGACAAGATGGTGTCGTTCTACGTGCGGGCCCCCGGCGATTGGGACATCGAATTCGGCACAGACGGCATGCGGGTCGATGAAAACTCATACACCGCAGAGGAAATCACTGCCGATAGCTACTGGGGCCACCAGTGGGTGGGAGAGATGCCCGCGGCAATGCGGCTGTGATGTCCAAGACACCCGACACCGACGTAAGGCCGGTCCAGGCCAAGTCCATCGCCTCTTGGCACCACGAGGCCGACGTCGTCATCGCCGGCTACGGCGTGGCAGGTGCGGCGGCCGCGGTCGAAGCCGGCCGATCCGGTGCTGATGTCCTGGTGCTCGAACGCACCGGCTCCTGGGGCGGGGCGGCGGCCATGGCGGGCGGGTTCATCTATCTCGGCGGCGGCACACCGCTGCAAAAAGCGTGCGGCTTCGACGATTCCGTCGACAACATGGCCGCCTTCCTCAACGTCGCGATGGGCCCCGGCGCCGACGAGAACCGCATCGCGGACTATTGCGCCCGCAGCGTCGATCACTTCAACTGGCTCGTCGACTGCGGGGTGCCGTTCAAAGCCGAGTTCTTTTCCGAGCCGGGCTGGGAGCCGATGGGCGACCAGGGCCTGATGTACAGCGGTGGCGAAAACTCCTATCCGTTCAATACGATCACAACTCCGGCCCCGCGCGGCCATGTCCCGCAGATGTCGAACAAGAAGCAGGGCGAGGCCAGCGCCGGGTTCATGCTGATGAAGCCGCTCGTCGAGACCGCGACCGCGGCCGGCGCGCGGGCGATCTACGACCTGCGGGTGCAGCGGCTTGTCGTGGAATCCGACGGCCGAGTCGCTGGCCTGTGTGCCCGTCAGTACGGCACCGACGTGGCGATCCACGCACGCCGGGCCGTGGTGCTGGCGACGGGGAGCTTCGCCTACAACGACGCGATGGTTGCCCAATACGCTCCGCGAATCGCCGGGCGCCCGGCCGCCTCGATCGAGCAGCACGATGGTCAGGCCATCCGGATGGCGCAGGCATTGGGCGCCGATTTGGCACACATGGACGCCACCGAGGTGGCGATCTTCGTCGACCCGCAGCAATTGGTGCGCGGCATCCTGGTGAACGGCCGGGGACAACGCTATGTCGCAGAGGACACCTATCCGGGTCGCATCGGGCAGCTCACCCTCTACCACCAGGACAACACCGCCTTCCTCGTCATCGACGAGGCGGCCCAGAACGAAGCCATGGCCTCGTGGTCACCTCAACTCATGTTGCGGCCGCCCACCTGGGTATGCGAAACCGTCGCCGAGCTGGAGGACGAGATGGGTCTCGCTCCGGGTTCCTTGCAGGCAACCGTGGCGGCGTACAACGACGGCGCGGCCCGCGGCCAGGATCCGCTGCTACACAAGAAGATCGAGTGGCTGCGCCCGATCGGATCCCCGGTCGGCGCGATCGACTTGCGCGAGAGCACCGGCGGCTTCACGCTGGGCGGTTTGGCGACCACCTTGGATTCCGAAGTGCTGCACGTCAGCGGGGACCCGATCCCCGGTCTGTACGCGGCGGGCCGCTGCACAGCCGGTCTGGCCGCTTGGGGTTACGCCAGCGGGATCTCGCTCGGCGACGGCAGCTTCTATGGGCGCCGGGCCGGTCGAGCCGCCGCCCACGCATGAGTCTTTTCGTCATCCCGCTCCGCACACCGAGCGACGTGCGCTGCATCAATTTCGTGCCGCTATGTGACAGCAGCCACACCGTATGCTACAAATAGGAATATTTCTATTAGAAATATTAAGGAGCGTGCCGTGACTGTCGAATCCACCACTCCAAGTGCTGTCATCGACCGGGTTTCGTTGGTGCTGGATGCCTTTGACGGCCCCGGCCGGCTGACGCTGGCGCAGATCGTGCGTCGGACCGGCCTGCCGCGCTCCTCGGCACACCGGATGCTGGAGCGGCTGGTGCAACTGCGCTGGCTGCGCCGAGACGGCCGCGACTACGAACTCGGGATGCGGCTGGTCGAACTCGGATCGCTCGCTGTCCATCAAGACCGGCTGCACCGCGCGGCGGTCCCGCTGTTACACGATCTGCACCGTTCCACCGGGCTGGTTGTGCATCTGGCCGTCCTGGACGGCGCCGGCGTGGTGTACCTGGAGAAGATCGGCGGCCGGATGACCGCGGCGATCCCCAGCCGTGTCGGCGGACGCCAGCCGGCACATTGCACGGCCGTGGGCAAAGCGATGCTGGCCTACAGCGATAGCGTCGAGCACATCGATTTCGCCACCCGCAAAACCAGATATTCGATCAGCAACGGCGCGCAGTTGACCGTCGAACTGACCAAGACGCGTGCCCACGGGGTGGCGGTCGACCGCGAGGAGTCCCTGCCCGGATTCGGCTGCGTGGCGGCGCCCATCGGCAATCCGGGCCAGGCCATTGCAGCCATTTCCGTGTGCGGACCGATGAACGGGATGATGTTCGACCAGCGCATGGCGGCGCCGGTGCGGATGACGGCAATGCGCATTTGGCACAACATCGATGACGGCGCGCAACGGGTGGCACCGACGCTGCAGCAGGTGCGCCCGTTCCACGCGATGCCAGCGCCGCGCCCGGGGCGGATTCCGGCCGCGTTGCAGTACGCATGAGACTCGACCCGCAAATCGCGGGAATGCTCGAGGCGCTCGACGCGGGGTTCCCGCACGTGGAGACGATGACCGGAGCCCAAGCACGGGCGGCGATCCGGGCACGGCTCGTCGCCCCGGCACAGCCTGAGGGCGTCGGCTCGGTACACGAAGAGACCATCCCCGGCGATATCACCGCCCGCATCTACCGACCTGCAACAGCGTCACTGCTGCCGATTCTGGTCTACGCGCACGGTGGCGGCTTCGTATTCTGTGACCTCGACAGCCACGACGGCCTGTGCCGCAGCTTCGCGAACCTCATTCCGGCCGTCGTGATTTCGGTGGCATACCGGTTGGCTCCGGAGCACCAGTGGCCGGCCGCCGCCGAGGACGTCTACGCAGTGGCGCAGTGGGCGGCCCGCAACGCCGACCCCCTCGGCGGCGACGCGGGCCGCATCGTGGTGGGCGGCGACAGCGCGGGCGGCAACCTGGCGGCCGCGGCTGCCCTGATGGCACGCGATCGTGGCGGGCCGTCGCTGGCGGGCCAGCTGTTGGTCTACCCGATGGTCAACGCCGACTTCAATACCGAGTCGTATCGACTGTTCGGGGAGGGCTACTACAATCCACGTGTCGCGCTGCAGTGGTACTGGGATCAGTACGTGCCCACCGCCGCCGCCCGCGAACACCCCTACGCCTCCCCGCTGAAAGCAGACCTACGCCGTCTGCCGCCGGCCATCGTCGTCATCGCCGGCCATGACCCGTTGCGGGATGAGGGCATTGCGTACGTAGACATGCTCAAGGCCGCGGCGGTAGATACGGTGTGCTGCAACTACGACGGCGGCATCCACGGTTTCATGACGATGCCGATGCTGGACTTGGCTCAGCGGGCACGCGAAGAGGTCTGCAGCGAGCTGTGCCGTCTGTTGGCACCGGCCCAGCGATCGACCGGAATTGCCTAGGCGCGGAGAATGGCTGATGGTCAGGTATATGTGATTGACCGGGTCATCACGCGGCCCGGCTGCGCCAGGACATTCGTTGACGCTTATCTGTCCGGCTACGCGCCCGGGGCGCGTCAGCGCGGAATGACGTTGCAGCGAGTGCTGGTCAGTCCGCCGATCTGGTTTGCCGACCAGCCCAATACGGTCACGGTCATCTGGTCGCTGCCGAGCCCACAGGCGTGGTGGGAGATGACTTGGCAAGGCCGGCCCGACGCCACGGTTGGACAGTGGTGGGCCGATATCTCCGACCTGGTGGTCGAGCGCACCCGCAGCGTTGCAGCCGACCCCGCAGACGTGGACGGACTCTGCGGTGTTTAGCGTTATCAGGCTGATCGACGTAGGGACCGCGGATGGCCGCGACCGTCTGCTGGTCACGTTGCGCTGCGTGGCCCCCCAGGTCGGCGCCGAACGCGTGTTAGTTGAGCCGACGCTGCCCGGCTCACGCAACGGTGGCAACATCCTGATGCATCTGCGGTTCGCTGATCGACGCCAATGGGATTGCGTCGCAGGCCAATTCAACCGCGTGCTGGCGGATTCTGCGGTCAGCCACATCAACGGGGCAAGCTATACCGGCCGCCCCGCCAGCACCGATTGGTCGGATGGCCCGGGCACCGTCTACCGCACGCTGTTGCTGCGGGTAGCGCCCGGGACAGACGCCGTCACCGTCGCCCGTTTCGAGGCCGACCTGCAGGTGATGCCCAAATACGTGCGCACCATCACCGCCTGGCAGCTGAGTTGCGTCGAACAAGCCATCGGCGCCTCGGCGTGGACCCACGTGTTCGAACAGCAATTCACCGACGTCGAGGGCTTGACGGGCCCGTATCTCATGCATCCGATTCATTGGGCCTACGTGGATCGCTGGTTCGATCCCGAATGCCCTGAGGTCATCGTGCGTGATCGCGTCTGCCACAGCTTCTGCCGCACCGACACGGCGATACTCGGCTGAGCGGGAGGACGTCATTGAAATTGCGCTGAGGGTTGTGAGTGACCGGCAATCAACAGCCCTGGCTGCAATCTCAACGTCCAACCATGTTCTGGCGCTACAACCCGGCGGGCAGGATATTCGGGTTGGCGGACGGTGGCGGCTCCAGTGGCGGCCACAGCGTCTTGCCGTCGAGGCTGCGCACCGGCAACCCTTGAGACCACGGATAGTGCAGGCTGAACGCCACCAGCCCGGTACGCTCAGCCGCAGGCAGGTGGCACATTGCCAGCACGGTTTCGGCCAGATACTCGACGGGTTCGGTCGGGAAGGAGCCCGGAATCAATTGCGCTGCACCTGGAGTGCGTACCGCGGTGGACGGGCTAACACAGTTGACGGCGATATTCGCGTCGAGCAACTCGGCTGCTACTCCTTGGGTGAAGCGGTGCAGCGCCGCCTTCGTCGACGCGTAGACCACGTCACCGGCGGTCTTGTTGTAATCGCGATACGGCCGGATGGGCGCCAACCCGGTCACCGACCCGATGTTGACGATCCAGCCCACGCCCTGGTTGCGCATGTGCGGCACTACGGCCTTCGTCAGCACGAACGGCGTCTTGAGATAGTGCTCCACCGCCCGGTCGAAGGCCTCCAGCGTCATACCTTCGACCAACGAGTAATCGGCGTATCCGGCGTTGTTGACCAGAATATCGAGCCTTCCGGTGCGGGCGACCACCTCGTCGATCAACTGCCCACGCTGTTCGTCGTCCTCGAGATCGGCGGCTATCCCCAGCGCAGTGCCGCCGGCTTGCTCTATCAGCGCGACGGTTTCGCCGATCGTCCCGGGCAGTGCGGTGGCCACACCGGCCCGCACCGAGGGCGAAGGATAGTGGGATCGTGCTGTCACCACGACGACGGCACCCTCGGCCGCCAATCGTTGCGCGATAGCACGTCCGATGCCGCGGCTGCTGCCGGTGACCAACGCCGTTCTGCCAGACAACAGTTGGGTCATCGCAGCTCGAAGTGCTCTTCGACGGGCGCGCGGTATTCTTCCCACCAGTCGATCATCCGGAGCGGGTTGGCCACCACGACGCGGCCGGAGGCCACCCGGTAGTACGTGTGCGCGGTCGGGGTATGCCGCCAAACCAGCCCTTCCATCGCATCGTCGAGACGAGCGACGTACTCGTCGTAGGCCTCGCGAGTGGGTTCCATCGACCCCGCACCCCGCAACGCCATCAGTTGCAGGCACTCCATGATGTAGTGCACGGCCACCTCGACGCCGAAGTTGTGACCGCCGCCATGGCCCGGACTGCCGTTGGGATGCGACGTGATGAACAGGTTCGGAAAGCCCGGCACCGTGCCGCCGCGATAACTGCGCGGGGTGCCCGCCCATTCGTCGTTCAAGGACCGCCCGTCGCGCCCACGAATGTCGATGGTCGACAGGAAGTCGAGGTAATAACCTGTGGCATAGACGATTACGTCAAGCGCGACCTCGCATCCATCCTCGGTGAGGATCCCGTTGGGTGTGACCCGCGCCGGTTCGGTGGCTTCGACGTCGACATGGGGGCGGGCGAGCGCGGCATAGTAGCCGCCGGGGTCGCGGATGATGCGCTTACCGTATGGGGCGAAGTCGGGGGTGACCTTCTTCGCCAACTCGCTACCCGCACCGAAGGTGCGGTCGATGTAGTCCTGGCAATGCTTCAGCAGCACATCGTTGGCCGGTGAAATCGACAGGTGCGAGGCCGCCCACTCGTCATGCACCTGGATGACGGGATAGTTGTTGTCGGCTGTCGACCAATACGACTTCAACCGAATCCAATTCGCGTAGTGCGGCACGTGCCGGGCCAGCCAGCGGTGGTAGTCGGGTACGTCGTCGGATGGCCGCCGGCGCGGCGCCACCCAGTGCGGCTGGCGCTGGAACATGGTGAGGTGCTCGACGTCGTCGACGACCGCGTCGACGATTTGCACGGCCGTGCAGCCGGCTCCGATCACCGCGACCCGCTTGCCGGCCAGGTCGAGTTCGGGATCCCACTGCGCCGAATGAAGGCTGATGCCGCCGAACGCCTCACGACCTTCGAGCTCCGGGAATCGGGGCCTGTTGAGGTAGCCGGCCGCGGTAATGACCACGGTGGCGTGGCTGACAATGCGAGTGCCGTCGGCCGAGCGAGCGTGAATCTGCCAGCGCTGCTGCTCGTCGTCCCACCACAGCGCCTCGACCTCGGTGTTGAACCGGGTGCGGTCACGAATCTTGTACTTACCGGCGACGGCCTGCAGGTAGGACTGGTACTCCCAGCCCATCGGGTAGTAGCTGGACCAGTCGGGGTTGAGTTCGCAGGACAGCGAGTAATAGGTGGATGGCGTGTCCACCCCGATACCCGGGTATGTAGTAGTCAGCCAGGTGCCGCCGACCTCCGGGTGGCGCTCATAGATCTCGTAGTCGACGCCGGCGCTGACTGCCGCGATCGCTGCCGCGATGCCGGCCAAGCCGCAGCCGACGATGGCGATCTTGGTCGTCGGCGAAATGGGGGTCGTGCGCGGCAGCACCGGACGAGACTTATGAAACCCGCCCTGCTCCAACAGCATTGGTATATCGCGGTTGCTGACCGCCACGCCCAGGCCGATGGGTGCGATCCGCGCGAACAGCGCGGGGTCGTCGTGGGCGACCGCGCCGGCAGGCGGCGAGACTCCGGTCAGGATGTCGATCAGCGCCTCGACGACGGCGGCGGCAGTCTGCGGATCGGTCACACCGGCCTGTTCGGGTGGATCGGGCAGGTGCGAGATCGCCGGCCCGAACTTGTCGACGATCCCGGGATCACCGCTTAGTTGCGCCAGCACGGCGACCAGCACGCCGGGATCGGCTTGTTCCAGGTTGGCCCGCAGCTCGGTGGCCATGGATTGGGTAAGCATGTCGACGCCAGTATCAGCTCATCGTGCTTGCCCGGCGCCGGTTGTGTCTACTGAGCGGGAAGCCTTCGTCGATTCCCTTATCGAAGAACCCGAGCGGGAAACTGCTCACACGCGTGCTGCGCGAGCGTTTCGGCTTCGAACAACACGTGTTCGGCTGATCCGAGGCGCAGTCCTACAGTTGCGTTCATGAGCAAGCCTCTCGATATCTCCAGCAGCGGACCGACGCAGCTGTCGGCGATCAGCATGCCCGGCGGGGCGGCCCGCTGATGCCGTTGCCGCGGTTGGCACCCCCCGCCACCGTCGACCCGGCAGCGGTGGCTTCGAGTCGAGTCGCAGGATTGTGGGGGCTGATCACCGGCTGATGGTGTTCCACTGACCGGTCACCAACGATTCCGTCGCCGCCGACAGCGGCTTAACTGGAAAATTGTGAGCAACGACATCTCGCTGGCCGAGCTGCAGGAATTCATCGCGGAGTTCTGGTACCACTACGACGCGGCGCACTACGACGACCTGGCGGCCCGATACGCCGACGACGTCCGTTATCTGACCCGGAGCGATTCGGGCGCCAGTCCTTTCGAAGAATTGATGTCCCCGGAGCTGCGCGGGCGCGACGCGGTGATGGAGTGGTTAGCCGATCACCGCCGGCAAAGCCCGTACCCGCTGCGCCATCACGCCACCAACGTGCACCGTGCCGGCACCGACGGCGAGATAACCCGCGCCCGCTTCTACATATTCGTCAACCAGATTGCGAATTTCGTTCCGTTCGCGGTATCCAGCGGCCTGGCCAACGTCGCGGTGCGGCGCGGTGCCAATGGGCTGGAGTTCACCGAGATGGATATCGTCCTCGACACCACCGACTCGGTTCCGCTGTCCGAGGCCACCGTCGTCAGCGCTGCCGGTTCCTAACCGGTGGACGCCCGGGATGTATTTTTCGGCGGGGTGGCTGTCATCACCGGTGCCGGCGCTGGAATCGGTGCCGGGCTGGCACGGCATGCCAACCGGCTGGGGATGACCGTGGTGCTCGCCGACGTCGATGCGGCCGGGATCGCCGCGCTCCGGGAAGAGCTCTGTGATGCCGGTGGTTCGGCCGAGGAAATGGTATGCGACGTGCGCGATCCCGAGGCAGTACAGCGGCTTGCCGAGCGGGCTTATCACGACCTTGGACCGGTGCGCCTCCTGGTCAACAATGCCGGCGTCGAACAATTCGGGTATCTGTGGGACACACCGCTGCAGAACTGGCAACGCGTCGTCGACGTCAATATCAGTGGCGTCTTTCACGGTGTGCGTGCGTTCCTGCCGAGGATGCTGGCCGCCGCGGAACCCGCGTGGGTGTGGAACCTGTCGTCAATCGGCGGGGTAGCGACCGTACCGCTACAGGCGCCGTACATCATGAGCAAGCATGCGGTGCTAGCGCTCACCGAATGCCTGCGGTTAGAAGTGCAGTTGGCCGGGCACAACGATCACGTCCACGTCCAGGCGGTACTGCCAGGTGCGGTAGTGTCAAACATCTTTGAGACCGCCGGCGGAGTCGACCACGGCGATGTGGCCGCCGCGGAGTCGCAACGCTCGGCCATGCTCGACATCAAAGCCAACGCCCTGAACGCTTTGACCGCCGCCGAAGCAGTGTTCGACCAGGCGGCAGAGGGCCGCTTCTACCTGCTCACGCAACCCGAGCATGTCGGCTCGGCGATGGCAGATCGCGCCGAAGCCCTTGTCTCCCAGCGGCCTCCCACGTTACGCCGGCGCCGATTCGACCCCGCGGGACAGTGAGCCTGGATCCCGACGCTGCCGCACGCGTCGCCTCTTTCGGACCAATTCCGCCCATGCGCCAACGCGGCCTGCCCGCCGTGCGGCAAGCGGTCGAAGCGGCGCCCCTTCCCGGCGATATGCCGGAAATGGCGGCCGTCGAGGACTGTGCGGCGACCGGCCTCGACGGACCGATCCCGTTGCGCGTCTACCGTCCGAGCCGTGCAGCCGGCGCGCCGGTGCTGCTGTATTTCCACGGTGGCGGAATGGTTCTCGGCTCCAATCATTCGTTCGAGCCACTGGCGCGGATGCTGGCATCCGAAAGCGGCGCGACGGTCGTGGCGGTGGATTACCGGCTCGCGCCCGAGAATCCGCCGCCCGCCCAGTTCGACGACGCCTACTGTGCGACCACGTGGGTCGCCGAAAACGTCGATCGACTCGATGTTGATCCGACTCGGCTTGCGGTGGTCGGCGACAGCGCCGGTGGCTCATTGGCGGCGGCTGTCGCGCTGGCCGGACGCGACCGGGGTGGCCCGCCGATCTGCTGTCAGGTGTTGTTGTATCCGGGGCTGGACCGGGATATGGGGGCGCCGTCGATCAGAGCGCTCGCCGACGCCCCGATGCTTTCGCTTGATGACATCAGCTACATGCACGAGCTGGCCGACCGAGGTGCCGGCACAGGGGACGACGCGTATCGGGTGCCTGCAGATGTCACTGACCTTTCCGGGCTGCCGCCGGCGATCGTCGTCACCGCCGAATGCGATCCAATCCGTGACTGGGGTGAGCGCTACGCAAACCGCTTGCGCGATGCCCGGGTACAGGTGACCATGACCCGCTACCCCGGTATGTACCACGGCTTCTTGATGCGCTCCGAGGCCACCGCACGGGGTCGACTGGCGATCGCCGAAGTCGGCGCGCTGCTGCGCGCGAAGTTCGCTCATCCGTTGAAGTTCTGACGGTTTGACGTCCCGATCACCGGACACCTGTGCGCTGCAATGCCGCTGGCAGCCGCAGAATCGAAAAACCAGCGGCAAACCAAGAGGAGACCCGATGCTCACCGATCAGCGGCGCATGGAACTGTCCGACGTCCTGCGGCCCGCGTCGCCGCCACGGGAGGTCGACGATGTCTACACGGACTACCAGCGCGACCTACTGCTGGACACAGTGCACGGCAACGGGCCGTGGAAGCTGATCCTCGCTCACCACTTCGCGTCGGCTGAAGAGCTCATTGCGACCATGAGCGGCGTGTTTCCCGAAGGCTTCGAACCCTCGCTGGATCTGTTTCTGACTCCGACCTTCCGCGGCTTCCTGGCGAACTACGGCACGGTGCTGTATCCAGAACTGCACGATTGCTTTTACAACGCGCGCTTTGTGGAGATGGCCAAGGCCTACTGGAAAGCCGACTACGCCAAACCACAGATGATGCTGTTCAACATCAACGGCCCATGCGCCAATCGCGACCCGGGACATCTGGATTCGCCGAGCTTCCGCGGTGTGCGGTATGAGAACGCGCCGACGTGGCTGACCAGTGTCATGGGCAAGTCCGGGCTATTTCAGGATTACCTGATCAAGATGGCGCAGGTGATTACCTGGTTCTCACTGGATTCGGGCAGCGGCTTCACCTATTGGCCGGATGGGCCGCTCAAGCCGCCGCAGCGGGTGCTGCCACCGGTGTACAACCGCGGCGTCGTGGTGCAAAACGAGATGATGGTGCACCGCGGCGAAGCTAACGGACCCCTGGATGAGCAGATCCCCGCCGGGCTGAGCTTCGGCACTGTCTTTACCGGCGACCCGGCCGAGCGCGACTGGTGGCTGCTGAAGAACGGCGACGACGTGGTCGCCCGCCACCACACCGACCAGCTGCGCTTCCTGGTGCACTGGTCGGCAGAGGTGTTCTCCGACTTCGACGAGTTGAAGAAGAACATGGACGGCTCCGATGACCTGACCATCGAGCAGGCCATCGACACCCTGGTCAAAGACGTCAACGCGCAGGGCATCAAACTCGCGACGCCGGACGACCCGCTGCACGACCCGGAGTTCATTCGCACCCTCAACGCGGCCTATGACTTCGGAGGCCCGTCGATCTATCCGGAAGAAGCACCGATCAGCGCCTTCCAGCTGGCTTAAGGAGACCGGCGGGTGCCTGCTATCTGGACCGTTTCATCGACAACCGGCAGGTCGCCGTGGCAGGCTGCGTCGGCAACCGAGCCGCTGAGCGCCGAACACGCCAGGAACACACCGCGTCCCGAGTGTGCGGCGAGGTTCTGGGCGTCCCGCCGTTCAAGGCAAAGGGCGGAGGCTTGCGCATCCCATTGCACGCTGGTCTGATCCCAGCTGCTCTTTCGCGCCAGGACCTGCGCACCGCAGCGCCGGCAGGCTACCGACACCATTGGACAGTCGGATAGCCGGTTGTCGACCCGAGCAGTCATCAGGTGGCTCCCGCCGCCGACCTCGCGGCGAGGTTCGCTTCAACCACCTTCATCCACTCCTGGCGCGGACTGGTGGTATCCAGCTCATACTCGAAGCGATCCACCATGTCCGGCGTCACGTCGGCGACGTCGACGTAGAACTGCTCATACCAGCGGCGTAGTTGATAGACCGGGCCGTCCTCCTCGCACAACAGTGGATTGTCGATGCGCGCCTTGGTCTTCCAAATCGCAACGTCCTGCTCGAAGCCCATCTTGACGAAATCGCCCAGGCCGATCGCGGTCTGCACCGCGAGCTCATCGGGCAGCGCCTCGGACTTTTTCACGATGATGCCGTACTGCAGCACAAAGGATTTGGCGTCGATCGGGTAGTGGCAGTTGATCAGCACCGTCTGGTGGTCGGCGTCCTCATAGTGATACGTCAGGTCGTCGATCATGAAGGACGGCCCGAAATACGACGCGACTGACGTGGTTCCGAGCATCTGCGAGGCGCCCGGTTCGCCGACGTCCGGGCGGCCCGCGCTGTTCATGTACTGAGTCGCAATGTGACCTTCGAAGATGTTCTTGAAGTGCGTTGGCAGCGACCCATGGATGTAGAAGAAATGCGCCATGTCGACGACGTTGTCGATGATCTCACGACAGTTGCTATTGACGGTTGTCGTGTACCAATGCCAGTCGGTCCATTCGTCAGTGGTCGCACCCTCGATACGCGGGATGGCGACTTCCGGCGGCGGCGGGTTGCCCTGCGGGTCGTTCCACACGAACAACATCCCGTCTTGCTCCAGCGTGGTCCACGTCGCGGTGCGGGCCAGCCTGGGGACCCGCTTGCTGTAGGGAACCTGCTTGCAGCGGCCGTCTCCGCCCCACCGCCAATCGTGGAATGGGCAGGCGATCTCGTTGCCCTTCACTTCACCTTGCGACAGATCACCGCCCATGTGGCGGCAATACCCGTCGAGGACATTGATCCTGCCGTCCCCGCTCCGGAAGATCACCAGCTTCTGTCCGAACGCATGCACGGCATGCGGCTTGCCGTCGCCGAACTCCTTGGCCAGGCCGAGACAGTGCCAGCCGCGAGCGAACCGAGACGGGACGGCCTCCACTTCGATGTGCCGAATCTGGTCGGTGTTGACTTGCAACGTCATGTCCTTGTTCTACGACTGCCGGTCGGCTTATCGCGGTGGCCATCCCGCTGGCAGGGAGAACAGTTCACGGCGCCGACTTGGCGACCTAGTGTCATCGTCGTGACGACCTTTCCCTCAGGCATTATCCCCGCCGATGTGCCTGTCCGCGATAGCACCGTTGACCTCCTGGTCGTCGGCTCGGGCACTGGAATGGCAGCGGCGTTGGCCGCCCGGGAACGCGGCTTGACGGTACTGATCGTTGAGAAGTCGTCGCATGTCGGCGGCTCGACCGCCCGCTCGGGCGGCGCCTTGTGGTTTCCGGCGAGCCCGGTCCTTGCCGAAAACGGCGGCGACGACAACGTGGAACGTGCCCGAACGTATCTCCAGTCGGTGGTGGCGGGCAGCGCTCCTGCCGAGCGGTCCGTCGGCTACCTGCGCAACGTGACCGCCACCGTCGAGATGCTGCGGCGCACCACACCCATGCGGTTCATGTGGGCCAAGGACTATTCGGACTACCACCCCGAGGAACCGGGTGGAACCGCCGCCGGCCGTACCTGCGAGTGCCGGCCGTTGAACTCGGCGATCCTCGGCGAGTACCGAGCCCGGCTGCGCTCGGGGGTCCTCGAGGTCAAGGTGCCGATGCCCACCACCGGGGCCGACTACCGGTGGATGAATTTGATGGCCCGGGTTCCACGGCGGGGTATCCCGACCATCGCCAAACGCTTAGGTCAAGGCGTGGGCGGAATGCTGCTCGGTCGGCGTTATGTCGCAGGTGGGCAGGCCCTGGCGGCCGGGCTCTTCGCTGGGGTTCTGCGGGCCGGGATCCCGATATGGACCGACACCGAGCTACATCGCGTTATCACCGATGGCAGCAGAATCACCGGCGCGGTGGTCTGCCACGACGGGCAGGAGGTCACGATCACCGCGCGGCGCGGCGTGGTATTGGCCGCCGGCGGGTTCGACCACAACATGGCCATGCGGTGGAAGTTTCAGTCGGAATCCCTCGGCAAGCACATGAGCCTGGGCGCGGATACCAACACCGGTGACGCCATCCGCACCGCCCAAGACATTGGTGCCGCAATTGATCTGATGGACCAAGCATGGTGGTTTCCGGCCGTGGCACCGCTGCCGGGTGCCGCTCCGTTGGTGATGCTGGCCGAGCGGTCCCTGCCGGGCTCGCTGATCGTCGACCAGCACGGCGTGCGATTTGCCAATGAAGCAACGGATTACATGTCGTTCGGGCAACGCCTGCTGGAACGGGAACGCTCGGGCAACCCGGTGGAATCCATGTGGATCGTCTTCGACCAGCACTATCGAAACAGCTATGTCTTTGCCGGTGAGCTGTTTCCCCGTATGGCGATTCCGCAGAAGTGGTACGACGGCGGTATCGCCCATCGCTCGGATGAGCTTGCCGAGCTGGCCGCCAAGATCGGCGTACCGCGGTCGCAATTCGTAGCTACCGTTGAGCGTTTCAACCAGATGTCGCGAGCCGGCGACGATTCCGACTTCCACCGGGGCCGCAGCGCCTACGACCGCTACTACGGTGATCCGACCGTCACTCCGAACCCCAATCTCCGCGCTTTGAACAACGGCCCGTTGTATGCGGTGAAGATGGTGCTCAGCGACCTCGGCACCTGCGGCGGTCTGCGAGCCGACGATCGCGCTCGGGTACTGCGCGAGGACGGCAGCGTCATCGAGGGCTTGTACGCGATCGGCAACACCGCGGCCAACGCGTTCGGAACCACATATCCCGGTGCGGGCGCCACCATCGCCCAGGGGTTGGTGTACGGCTACATCGCCGCCTGTGATGTCGCCGGGCCGTGATCAGTCCGGTTCTTCGGCGTCGGCCTTCTTTTCGACTTCGTACCAGAATTCCGGTGTGGGCCAAGAAATCTTGGTCGGGCTTCCTTTCCCCGGCTGGGGGAAAGCGGCTTCGGCTTCGTCGAGCTCTTTGATCATCTTCAAGGCAAGCTCCCGCTCGTTGGCGTAATACCGCTCGGCCCACTGCAATGCGACGCGGGCGTATGCCCAGGACGGGTCGACACCGGCCCACCGTGCGTCCTTGGACGCCTTGCGGTGCATCTCGTCGGCATACGCCACGTGTTCTTGCAACACCTCCTTCAGCCGTTCCGGGGTGGTGAGATGCCCCAATGTCACCCGCAATAGCGGGCCATGCTTGAGCGTCGGCGGGTCGACCGGCGCCTCGTTCGCCCAACGGGTTACCGCCGCCAGCCCGGCTTCGGTGATTTTGTACAGCCTGCGATTGCGGGCGCCA
Organism: Mycobacterium sp. NGS48; assembly: GCF_059812585.1. Classification (NCBI taxonomy): domain Bacteria; kingdom Bacillati; phylum Actinomycetota; class Actinomycetes; order Mycobacteriales; family Mycobacteriaceae; genus Mycobacterium; species Mycobacterium sp. NGS48. Next base: position 75,751 of record NZ_JCALCY010000010.1, on the reverse strand, counting down.
CCCGTGTTCTCGACGCGCGAGGTCACCAGGCTCAGTCTTTCGAGTTTCTTGAGCTCGGAGTAGATCTGACTGTAAGCCGGGCTGCCGTAGTAAAAGCGCATGCTCCAGTCGATCCACTTCCGGATGTCATAACCGGAGAGTTCGTATTCGTACGACAGCACGCCGAGCAGCGCCCAGCTGGTCGCCGCAAGATTCGGCTTGTCCGGCGGACTGCTGCCTCCCATCTGGCCAGGTTAACAACGTCGGCACCGGCTTGACGTCCGCTCACCACTGGCCGGGACACGACATTGCCCAGCGGACGGGCCATCACGCAGGATTTGTCCGTGACATCCAACGAGGAACGCGCACAGCTCGAGGCGGTATCTGGGCCATTAGCCGATTCGGTGCGCCGCCTCATCGACGCCACAATCAGAACGCAAGTCGACGCGGCGGCGCTCGCCGAAGCCAAGAGCAAAATCGATTGCGCCACCGAGGCACTGAGCGCGGCATTGATGCCGGGCTCTTTCGGCGTATGGCAGACCGCCGGTGGTCAACCGATGGCATGGGGCAACGTCATGATCGGACTGCGCAACCCGATCGCCCCGCCACTGGTCGTCCACCACGGAGCCGACGGCCTGGTGTGGACGGACTTCGTCCTTGGGGCGGCCTACGAAGGCCCGGCCGGCCACGTACACGGCGGCGTGTGCGCGATGGTCCTCGACCATGTCCTGGGCGCAACCGCGCACAAGCCGGGAAAGCCTGCCTATACCGGCACCCTCCGCGTCCGCTATCTGCGGGGCACACCGCTCGGTGCATTACGCGCGAAGGCACACGTCGACCGCGTGGAGGGGGCCAAGACATTCGCCGTCGGTCACATTGCCGACGCTCAGGGCACCACCGTCGAGGCTGAAGGCGTGTTCATCCACCCGCGGGAGAAGCGGTCATGAATCGCTAACCGCGCGCAGGCGCGAGCCGCTTGAGGGCCAACCCGCCTTCGAACGGCCGGTATCCGAACGCCGCCGGGGCACGATATCCGGTGTCCTCGAGCGGCGTGTGCACCTCGGCAACCTTCGGCCCGATCTTGGCGGCGACGGGCAGCAACTCGCCGGGGTCGAACCGATATAAGCGACTTGCGTTGCCGCCCAGAATCTTCCGGCATTCGTCCGTTGACCTGTCGTGCAAAGCCCAGCGGATCGCCAACTTGGAATGCGGCGCGAACCCCTCCTCGTGCGGATAGTCACTGCCCCACATGATGTGCTCTGCTCCCATGAAATCGATCATCATCGAGTCGTAGGGCGCCAGCTCGCTGGCCAGATAGCAGTTCCGTTGGGCGTATTCGCTCGGGGACATCGTCAGCTCGTCGACCGAGGACCCGCCGAACATCCCGTAGGTGCGATTGCCGGCCTCGGACTTCATGGTGGGCACCATGGCGTCGAGCACGGCCAGTTGCGGCTGCACCCAGAGGGTGCCTTGTTCGGTGGGCACGAACCGCAAGGTCGGATACCGTTCGAACACCCCGGCCAGGATCAGGTGCCCGAGCGTGCGGTTGGCCCAAATCGCCATCTCGGTAACCAACACCGCGTTCGACGCGGGCTGGTCCATCGGCATCTCGGGGCTACCGGCCCCCGCGTGCTGCACCACCGTCAGGTCCAGGTCCGCGCACAGCGCCCAGATCGGTTCGTAGCGGGTGTGGAAGAGCGGGGCGACGTTCGGGTCACCCGGTGAGACCGGCGGGATCAGCACACCACCGAAGCAGTCCTGCTCGACGCCCCAGCGGATCTCCGACATTGCCAACTCGACATCGTTCGGGAAAATCTGAATCAACCCGCGACGTCGGGCCGGAGCCAGCGAGCAGAAGTCGACCTGCCAGCGATTGTGGGCTTGGACGCCGGCCCAACGTTTCTCGAACTCGTCACGTGTCCGGGGCAGGCTGATGGTGATGTTGGGAGTAGTCGGGAAAAACGGCGGAACTGTGTTGGGCAGCAGCACCTCGCCGGCCACCCCGTCGGCGTCCATCTCGGCAATCCGCAGCTCATGGTCCCAGTTTCGGTTGGCGGTGGCGATGATCAGGTCGTCGAACGGGCTGACGTACTCCTTGGCCCAGGAGTCAAACTCGTCGTGCAGGCCCGCGGGCAGATACGGCTTGTAGTCATGCAGATCTGCCCCGGCGTGAGTATCCGTCGAGATGACGACATACCGATCGATCGTGTCCCAGGTTGTAGCCATCGTGTCCTCCGCCGACATCGCACGTACAAAAACCAGCATCCAGATTCTGCTCCACGATTGCCAAGACGCGCTCTCATTGACCGGAACACGCGGCAAGGTAGAGACCATGGACATCGGATTCATCGGCCTGGGCAACATGGGCCGCGGTATGGCCGCCAACCTGGTCGACGCGGGGCACGCCGTCACCGTCTACAACCGCTCCCCCGCGAAGGCCGAGACATTGGTTCAGCAAGGCGCGGTACACGCGCGCACGGTGGCAGACGCGTGCGGCGGTGACGTCGTGGTCACGATGCTGGCTGACGACCCGGCGGTCGAAGACGTGGTGTTCGGTGAGCACGGTGTGCTGTCGTCGTTGCAGGCCGGCGCCACCCACGTCTCGGCGAGCACCATCAGTGTCGAATTGTCCAAACGCCTGACCGCCGCACACGCCGACGCCGGGCAGCATTACGTCGCCGCGCCGGTGTTCGGCCGCCCCGAAGCCGCAGCTGCTGCAAAGCTTTTCGTGGTCGCCGCCGGCCCACCACAAGTGCTCGATTCAGTAGCCCCACTGTTCGATGCGATCGGCCAGCGGACTTTCGTAGTGTCAGGCGAGCAGCACACCGCCAACCTGGTCAAGCTGTCCGGCAATTTTCTGATCGCGTCGGTGATCGAATCGCTAGGCGAGGCGATTGCATTGGTCCACAAGGCCGGCGTCGATCCACTGCACTACGTCGACATTCTGACGTCGACGCTGTTCAGCGCGCCGGCCTACCAGACCTACGGCAAGCTGATCGCGAGCCAAGAGTTCGAGCCGGCCGGATTCGCCGCAACGCTGGGACTCAAGGATGTCCGACTGGTGCTCGCCGCCGCCGAGGACATGCAGGTGCCGCTGCCGGTCGCCAGCCTGCTGCGCGACCGCTTCCTCAGCTTGCTGGCCAACGGTGGCGGCCACTTGGATTGGTCGGCGATCGCCACGCTCGCCAGCCGGGACTCGGGCTCAGACCACTCCGCGTAATCCGTCAGCCCCGAACGCCGGTTCCAGCATTGCGGTGAAGTCGGGGCCTCGGCGCAACATGTGGCCGCCGTCGACGTTGATGATCTGACCGGTGATCCAGCCGGCGGCGTCGCTGAGCAGAAACATCGCCATGTTGGCGATGTCTTCGACCTCGCCCACTCTGGGCAGCGGAGTGCACATCCGGTAGTCCTCGCTCAGCTCCGGCGATTCGGTGATCGCCGCAACGAGCTCCGTGCGAATCAGTCCGGGACGGATGCCGTTGACCCGCACCCATGACGGGCCGAGTTCGTCGGCAGCCAACATCATCAGGTGGTCGAGCGCCGATTTAGTCACCCCGTAGGCGCCGAACCAGCGGTGGGTATTGCTGGCCGCGATCGACGAGATCCCGACGAATGACCCGCCGCCGCCGCGGACCAGTTCGCGGGCGGCGTGCTTGAGCACATACATGGTGCCGTTGACGTTGAGGTCGACGGTGCGACGCCACGCGTCGGAGTCGACTTGGGTGATCGGCCCGATGGTCTGCGACCCGCCAGCACAGTGCACGACGCCGTGCAGGCGGCCGTGCCAGGCCGTCGCGGCGTCGACCACCCGTGCCGCCTGCTCTTCGTCGGTGATGTCGGCCGGCTCGGGTCGGACTTCGCCGCCGATCTTTTCGGCGACCGTCGCCAACCGGTCGGCGTCGCGGCCCACGATCACTACCGCAGCCCCGGCGGCGGCTAAGCCGGCGGCTACGCCCTTGCCGATTCCGCTTCCACCGCCGGTGACCAGGTAGGTACGGTCCTCGAACGAAAGCTGCACATTGGCTCCTTAAGGTTGCGCGAGAAGACGCAGAATCGCACGTCCGAGCGCCGGATGATGCGATTCTGCGTCTGTTCGCCAAGAATTACGGCTCGTCCCGGCGGGCCACTTTCGACGGCTTCGCGGTACGCCAGTCCTCGACGTCGGGTGGCAGGCCGATGGGGTATCGATTCTCGTTGTGCGCCGCCCAATGCGCATGCCCGAGCTCGTGAACGTGGAATGCGTGCCGCAGCGCCTCGGTGAATCCCATCGCATCGGAAGCCGCGTTGACCGAGTCCTTGATCAGCAGCGCTCCCATCGTGGGCCGTTCGGCGATACGTCGCGCAAACTCCAACGTCTTGTCCTCGAGCTCGTCGCGCGGAAAGACTTTGGACACCATGCCCAGCCGGCAGGCCTCGTCGGCGTCCAACGAATCACCGGTCAGCAGTAGCTCTTTGGCTTTACGGGGACCGAATTCCCAAGGGTGAGCATAGTATTCGACGCCTGGCATACCCATGCGGACGCCGACGACGTCGCTGAACTTCGCGTTGTCGGCGGCGACGATCAGATCACACGCCCAGATCAGCATCAGACCTGCGGAGATCGCGTTGCCCTGGACCTGGGCGATCGTGATCTTGCGCAGATCGCGCCACCGGCAGGTGTTCTGGAAAAAGAAGTGCCACTCCTGCAAGTAGGTCTTCTCGGCAATCGGCTCCCGGGTCGCACCGTACCCGCGGAACGTCGGGTGCTGGCCCGGGCCGGGCTTACGCTCCAGCAGCGCTGCCTCCGACCCCAAGTCGTGACCGGCCGAGAAGTTCTTGCCGCGCGCCGCCAGGATCACCACCCGAACGTCGTCGTCCGCCTCGGCGCGGGCGAATGCCTCGTCGAGCTGCACCAGCAGAGTCCGGTTCTGCGCGTTGTGCGCGTCGGGCCGATTAAGCCAGATCCGGGCGATTCGGCCCTCGTCGAGAGTTTCGTAGGCCACCAGATCGGCGGATTCGCCGTTGACCGCGCTGGCGCCGGCATGATCCGGGCTCGTCATTGTGCCCACCTCGCTTGTTCTCGTTCCAGACGCTTTGCACATTACGGCCAGAACGTAACGCGTGCGGCGCCGGGTGCCACGTCGAACAACGGCTCCGTCAACACAGGCTGCCAGCGCGGCTGCGACGCAAAACACACTTCGCATACAGTTATGTCATGCCTGCCAAATCAGATACTGCCGAAATCGGCGATGTGGAACCTTTAGCTGACAGCACCGCGCGCCAGGCCAGGCGGGTAGTCGCCGCCTACGCGAATGACGCCGACGAGTGCCGCATTTTCCTGTCGATGCTCGGTATTGGACCAGCGAAAACCGAGAGTTAAATGGCTCCCGGGGGCGGCAAGAGCTCGAAAGACTCAGGCCCCGGGGATTCCGACTTCGTGGTGGTCGCCAATCGGCTGCCCATTGACATGGAGCGGCTTCCCGACGGGAGCACCACCTGGAAGCGCAGCCCGGGCGGGCTGGTCACTGCTCTCGAGCCGCTGCTGCGGCGTCGGCGTGGCGCCTGGGTCGGTTGGCCGGGCATTGTCGACGCCGACGAAGATCCGATCGATGCGGAAGACCTGCGGCTTCATCCGGTACGGCTGTCCGCCGAGGACGTCGCCGAGTACTACGAAGGGTTTTCCAACGCCACGCTGTGGCCGCTGTATCACGATGTCATCGTCAAGCCGATCTACCACCGTCAATGGTGGGACCGCTACGTCGACGTCAACCGCCGGTTCGCCGAAGCCGCCTCACGCGCTGCGGCCAGGGGCGCGACGGTGTGGGTGCAGGACTACCAGCTGCAACTCGTCCCCAAGATGCTGCGTGAGCTACGGCCGGACCTGACCATCGGATTTTTCTTGCATATCCCGTTTCCGCCGGTGGAACTGTTCATGCAGATGCCGTGGCGCACCGAGATCGTCGAAGGGCTGCTCGGCGCCGACCTGGTCGGCTTCCATCTGGCCGGTGGCGCGCAGAACTTCCTGATCCTGTCCCGACGTCTGGTCGGCGCGAACACCTCTCGCGGATCAGTGGGGGTGCGGACGCGGTTCGGCCAGGTGGAGGTGGATTCCCGCACCGTGCGGGTGGGCGCCTTCCCGATCTCCATCGACGCGGGCGATCTGGACCACAAGGCCCGGGATCGCGCCATCCGGCGGCGCGCAAGAGAGATCCGGGCCGAGATCGGCAATCCTCGCAAGGTGCTGCTCGGCGTCGACCGGCTGGACTACACCAAGGGCATCGACGTTCGGCTGAAGGCGTTCTCCGAACTTCTCGCCGAGGGCCGCGCCAAGCGCGACGACACCGTGCTGCTGCAACTGGCCACCCCCAGCCGCGAACGGGTCGAGAGCTATCAGATCCTGCGCAACGACATCGAACGCCAGGTCGGCCACATCAACGGTGAGTACGGCGAAGTCGGCCATCCGGTGGTGCATTATCTGCACCGTCCGGTCCCGCGCGACGAGCTCATCGCATTTTTCACGGCCGCCGACGTCATGCTGGTCACGCCGCTGCGCGACGGGATGAACCTGGTGGCCAAGGAGTACGTCGCCTGCCGCAGCGATCTCGGCGGCGCACTGGTTCTCAGCGAATTCACCGGCGCCGCAGCTGAACTCAAGCAGGCCTACCTGGTCAACCCGCACGACACGGAAGGCATCAAGGACGCAATCGAGGCCGCGCTCAACCAGTCCGAGGAGGACGGCCGACGCCGGATGCGGGCCATGCGCCGTCAGGTGCTTGCCCACGACGTGGACCGCTGGGCCCGGTCGTTTCTCGATGCGCTCGCCGATGCGCGACCCCAGAACAGCTGAATCGTTGCCGCCGGCGCTGCGACGCTGCGATACTCAACGCGTGAAAATCTTCCGCGGCCTGAGCGCCGCTGCCGGCGTGGCACTGGTGGCTGTGGGATCCGCGAGCCCCGCCCAGGCGCTGGGCCCGCCGCCTGACGGTATCTACACGTTCACCGAAGAGGGTGTGCCGGCAGGGACTTGGAAGATCACCGCGCTGTGCGACCCGATATCCCGCCAGCGTGCCATTCCCGACTTCACCGACCCCGTCATCGCCGCAGACCTTTGCGCACTTAATGTCTCGAGCACGACACCGCGTGTCATCTCTGTCGGCGAGAAGCGGGCGAACTACATCGGACGGGCCCGGTTGACAAGCGATCTGTGGACATTCAAGGTCGGGAAGTCCAATGGCGTGTCATGTCCGGACGGCAGTACCGCGGCGTCAACGGACACCTACGCCTTCGACGACGTATCGCTGACCGGCACCCACACGAGCCTCCACGGCGCGGTGTGCGGTATGGAGCCGGCGATGACGAAAACACCGTTCACGCTGGCGCTCAAGGGACCGCTGCCCAACCCGGTCGAGCGCTACCCGCTGGAGTGTGACCCGATCGGCAGTTGCCGCTGAGCCGAACTGCCCGGCGGGCTAAATCGGTGTGATGTAGTTGATCAACCACTTTCCGCCGACGCGCTTGTAGTCCACCCGCAATCGGCTGCCGTCGTAGACCGGTTGCCGGGATTTATCGGTCACCGTGCGGTTCAGGTAGACCATGACCGACGCCGAATCACGTTTGGCTGCCATGACTCCCACACCGACAACGTTGGCCTGGACGACCACTTCACGTTTTTTGGCTTCCGGGATGATCTGCTGGGTGGCGCTCTTTTCGAACTCCTGCCGATAGCCGGGCGTGAGCAGCTGATAGGTGGCGGTCAGGCTACGCTCGACCGTCTGGTAGTCGTAGCCGAACACCTGCGGTATCTCCTTGGCGGCCAACGGCGCCAGGACGGCCCGCGCCGACTGCTCGCCGTGCGCCTGCACCCGGTCCCAGTAGAACCAGCCTCCGGCCGCGGCCAACCCGACGAAGGCTGTGGTCATCAGGCTGACGGCGGCGGCGATCAACCACCGCATCAATTGCCACCCTCCGGATACTTCAGGTCATATCCGGTCATCCGTCCAGTGTCGTCCTGGTGCACGATGACTCGCATCCGGTAGGGCGACGACGGCTTGTTGACACCGTCGAGGTCGGTCACGGTGACCCGCACCGACACCAGCACCGACGCGTTGTCGGTGACATCGTCGACGCCTTCCAGCGCGGCGCCGTTGACGACCACTTCTGAGGTGGCGTCGGTGTGGCGGTACAGGGTCTTGATGTTCTCGGCGTTGCTGCTGAGCATGCCACGCAGCGGCCCGCTGGTGCCGTCGACCGCTCGAGTCACGCTCTCATCGATGGTCTCCTGGGTATAGCTGAACATATTGACCACCGTCTGGGTGGCAGTGTCGACGAAGCGCTGGTCGCGCGCCCGCTGGGCGTCGGCATCGCGCTGCTGGAAGAACAACAGGGCCACCCCGGCAGTCAGCGCTGCGATCCCAACCAGTCCGGCCGTCACCGCGATTGCGCCCACCAGCCGGCGATGTGCGGGCCGGCGTGGCGGCGGCCCGAGCGGCGCGGCCCGCCGCTTGGCTGGTTCGGACGGTGTCTCTACGTGGACCGTGGTAGCGGTAGCCGGCTCACCGCCGGTCGGGCCGGCCGCGCGCGAAGCCCGCCGACGCGTGTGGCGCTTCGTCGGCTCGGGGTTCGTCGGTCGTCGACCCGCCGCGCCCGGCCCGGCCGCGCTTGCGGTCGGCTCGGCGTCGGTCACAACTGCCTCGGATCGCGCATCAGGTCCACCCAGTTCTCCGCGGTCGATGGTCTGCCGGGCGCGAAGATACCAGTGCCGCCTGACGGGTCCTGGAAAGTTCCAGTGGCCTGGTCATACGTCGTGTAGGCCGCACCGCTGGCCTGCGGCACCGGTCCGGGCGGCGGGCCCCATGGCTTCTCCGCCGGTGGGCCTTGCGGCGGATTGATCCCGATCGGCGGTGGCGGCGGTGGTTGGTTCTTCGGGAACGGGATTTGCGGTGGCTGCGGCGGGTAGGGCGCCGGCGGTATCCACGCCTGCCGGCCATCGGTCCCGCCGGTGTTGGGCGGCGGCGGGACCGGGAACGGCTGGTGCGGAGCGGGACCGGGTCCGGGGACCACACCAGGCGGGGGCGGGCCCACTATCGGTGTACCCGGGTCAGGGTCGGCGCCCGGCGGGATATACGGGAAATGGTTGGGCGGCGTGACGTTCAGCCCGTTGGTCATCGGGGTGCCGTACGGGATCGGCGGTCCGCGCCACGGGTTGGTGCCGATTGGCACGTAGCCGCGCGGGTCGCGGCACAGTGCGACCGTCGGCGCCCGCTTGCCCGGGAATTCCTGGCAGGGGTAGTTGCGCGCGCCGCGTACGGTGGATGCGTCGTTCTGGGCGGTCTTGCAGTACATATCGGTCGGGATTTCCCGCACCGTCTCGTCGGCGGGTGTGCGGATCATCGGCGGCGGGATGAAGCCGGTGTTGCAGGGCGGCGGGTCGATATTGATCTTGAAGTCCAGCTTGGCGCCCTCGTCCTGGGGTACGCCGTTGGCTGAAGTGGTGATCGCGGCGAACAGCGCCGGCAACACCACCAGCAGGTGCTCGATCGATTTGTGGTAGATGACACCAACCCGTCCCAGGTTGGCCAGGCTGGCCGCCAGCATCGGGAATGACGGACGGATGCCGGAGAACGCCGTGTTGGCTTCGTCGGCCGCGGAGGGAACCACCGCCAACAGCTCGCGAAGCTGCGGGTCGGCCTGCCGCACCTCGGACGTGAATCGCGCCAGCCCGTCGGCCAGCGACTTGATGTCGTCACCCGAGCGGATTTGAGCTTGCAAGAACGGGCCTACCTGATCGATCAACTGCGAAGTCTGCGGATAGTAGGCGTTGGCCTCATCCACCAGCAGCCGCGACGACTCGATCAGTCTTGCCAAATCCGGGCCGGTTCCGTTGAACGCCTTGAACGTCTCGTGCAGCAGCTCCCGCAGCCGGGTGTCCGCCACGCTATTGACCAGCGTCTCGGACTGGCGCAGCAGCGTGGCGACGTCCTGGCCGATCCGGGTGTTCTGCTGGCCGATCCGAGATCCGTTGTGCAGCTTGGCCGCCGCCGGGCTGTCGCCGGGTACCAGGTCGACATACTGCTCCCCGATGGCCGACACGCTCTTCACCGTGGCAGTCACGTTCGACGGGACCGTAGTTCCACTGTTGAGCCGCATGACCGCATCGACGCCGTTCGAGTTCAGCGTCACCGACTCCACCCGGCCGACCTCGACACCGCGGTAAGTGACGTTGGCGTTCTTGTACAAACCGCCACCGGCGACGAAGTCCGCGGTCACCTGGTAGGTACCGACGCCCAGCGCAGCGGGCAACCGTAGGTAGAACGTCGCCATCACGGCAACCGTGATCACGGTGACCACCGCGAAGATGGCCAGTTGCGTTCTGGTCAGCCGGTCGATCATCAGTTCTGCCCTCCGACCGCCCCGGGCGGAATCTTGAACGGGTCAGCCGCCTGGCCGGACAGGTTGGCCATCGAGCCGATCAGCCAGTCCGGCGGGTTGAGGATCTCGTCCATGTGACGCATGTTCGGGTCCAAAACCGATGTGGTGAAGAATGTTTCACCCAGCCGGCGCACGGTCAGGTCGAACGTGGTGAACACGTTGAGGTAGTCACCGCGCACCGCCTGCTTGATGCCGTAGTTCGGGAATGGGAACGTCAGCAAGAGCTGCAGCGAGCTGACGAATTCTTTCTTGCTGTCAGCGATCGCTTTGGTCGCCGAGTAGATGTATTTGACGTCCTCGGTGAAGTCGACCTTGGTTTGCGCGAGCACATGCGACGTCACCGTCGCCATCTTCTTGAGCGCGGCAAACGCCTCGACGATGTGGTCTCGATTCTTGTTGAGAACCAGCAGCGCCTCCGGCAGCGAGTCCAGCGCCCGTCCGAGACTGTCCTTGTTGTGCGCCAGGATCGTCGAGAACCGGTCCAAGCCGTCGAGGGCGGCGATGATGTCGTTGACTTGATTGTTCAATCCCGCGGTCAGCTCCGCGAGCCGCGGCACCAGGCCCTCGAATGCGCCTTCCCGGCCTGCCACCGCGCGATATGTCTCGTCGGTGATCTCTTGCAACGCGCCGAGATTACCTTTGTTGACCACCACACCCAGCGCCGAGAGCACCTCTTCGGTGGTGGGATAGCGACTGGTGTGCGACTCCTGGATGGTCGAACCGTCGGCTAACCTGCCCGCCGGATTCTTCTTCGGAGCAGCCAGTTCGATGTGCTGGGAGCCCAGCAGTGAGGTCTGCGCCACCTTGGCGGTCGAATTTGCCGGCAGCACCACGTTGCGGTCCAGCGCCAACTTGACTGCGGCAAAGAAACTTCCGTCCGGGCGCTGCACCGCGTCGATTCCCGAGACGCTGCCGACGGTGACGTCGTCGACCATGACCGGCGAGTTCTGCGGCAGCGTTGCCACGTCGGCCAAATCCACGGTGATCGAGTAAGCGCCAATGCCGTGACCGGCGGTGCCAGGCAGTGCGATGGAGTTCAAGCCGCCGAACTGACAGCCGGCGAGCAACACGCTGCCTACCCCGATTACTATGCTGCACCGCAGTTTTCGACTCACCCGCCGGCTCCCTGTTCGGCGGGCAGCGGGGCGATCGGCGCGCCGGCGGGCGCCGGCGCCGGTCCGGGTGCCGGACCGCTGGGCGCGCCGGGGGCGGGCGGAACGAACAGCGCCTGCAAGTCGTCCGGGTTGGGCGGAGTAACACCGGGCGCCGGTATCCAGGTCAGCTCCGGAATCGGCGTCTGCGCCTTCGCTTCGGTGGCCGGCGTGTCATAGATGATCTGGCCCTTGTAGGCGGTGATCGAGTTGATCGGGTGGAACATCATCGGCGGGTAGTTCGCCGTCAACCGGCGTAGCGGCGGACCCAGCCGCTGCCGGCAGATCTCGGCGCGCTTGTAGTAGTCCGGCGCGACCAGACCGGCAGCAGTGTCGAACGAGCCGCCGCAGATGAACTGAACCGGGTTGGCGAATTCCGGAAGCGACAACAAACCATTCAGTGTGCCCTGCGCAGGGTCATAGATGTTGTAGAAGTTGCTGATCCCCGGACCGGCAACGTGCATCACCTGTTCGATGCTCTCGCTCTGGTCGCTGAAGGTCTTGCTCAAATCGCCCACCTTGTTGACCGTTCCGATCAACGTCGAGTTGTTCTCGTGCAAAAAGCCTTTGACATCGTTGAGCGCCTGGTTGAGCGTGCCAATGGTCTGATCGAGATGGTCCGAGCTGTGGGCGAGCACCTGCGACACCGAGGCCACATGCCCGGAGAACGCGACGATCTGTTCGTTGCTCGACGACAGCGCTTCGACCAACACCTGCAGGCTCTTTACCGCGCCGAAGATGTCGGTGCGCGAATCGCCCAACCGGCCGGCGGCTTGCGACAGTTCGGTTAGCGCGCTGTGAAACGAATCGCCGGTGCCGTCGAAGGTGTCCGCGGCCTGGTTGATCACCTTGCCCAGCGGTCCCTGCATCTGTCCTGCTGCCGGACTGAGCCGGTTGGCCAAATCCGTTAACGCTTCTTTGACCTCGTCCCATTCCACCGGCGTGGCGGTGCGAGACAAGTCGATGCTTGCCCCGTCAGGCATTGCCGGCCCGCTGGTATAGGCGGGGGCGAGCTGAATGAAGCGCGCTGCCACCAGGTTCGGAGCCATGATGATCGCCCGGGCATCCTGGGGGACTTTGACGCCGCGGTCTACCGACATGGTGATCTTCACGTCCGCCGCGCGCGGTTCGATCGAGTCGATCTTGCCCACCGGCACCCCGACAATGCGGATTTCGTCTCCGGGATAGAGCCCGACAGCGGACGTGAAGTAGCCGACGATCTTGTGACCGGTGCGAGCCGGCCAGACCAGGTAAGCGCCCGCAGCGATGAGAACCGCGAGCGCGACGGCCAGCGTCAGCCGCAGCGTTCGGCTGCGTTGTTGGAGGACGGAGAGGATCGTCATGGCGACTGCGGCCTAATGATCCACCGCTCCTGGATCAGCCCGCGCAGGTAATCTGCCAAGCTGTCCGGGATCTTGCCGGGCTGGAAGACGGCGTCGAACATGATCCCGACGATCGGTGCCGGTATCGCGCCGTACACGTTGACATTGAATCCGGGTCCCGAGCCAACCACCTCACCCAGCGTGGTCGCGTATGAAGGCAGTCGTTTGAGCGCCTCACTGATGTACTCGTGGCGCTCGTTGAGCTGATCCAGCACCAGGTTGAGTTTGGAGAGCGACGGGCCGAATTCCTTGCGGTTGTCGGCGACGAAACCGGAAAGCTGGTGGGAGACATCGTCGATCCCGGCGATCAACTGACCCAGAGCAGCACGGCGCGCATCTAACGCGGCGAACAATTGGTTACCGTCCAGGATCAGCTGGTTGACCTGGCCGGCGCGGTCAGCCAGGATGGCCGTCACCGACTTCGCGTGTGCCAGCAGGCTTCCCAACGCTTCGTCGCGACGGTTCAGCGTGCGAGACAATGACGTCACGCCGTCCAGGGCACCACGCAACTGCGGGGTGGCATCCTGCAGCGAATCGGTGAGAACCTGCAGCGACTTTTCGAACTGGTCCTTGTCCAGGTCGCCGGAGTTGCGGCCCAGATCCTGCAGCGCGGAGTTGAGGGCATACGGTGTCGTCGTCCGGCTCAGCGGGATCGCCGTTGCGCTACCGCTGCCCGCCGGGGTCACCGCGATCGCTCGCTGACCCAGGATGGTGTCGGTCCGAATCGATGCCAGCGACTGACTGCCGACGGCGACGTGGCGGTCCACGGTGAAGGACACCTTGGCGGCGTCCCCGGCCAGCGCGACCGACTTCACCTGGCCCACTTTGATACCCGATACGTAGACGTCGTTGCCGGGCGTGATGCCGCCGGCGTCGGTGAAGTAGGCGTCGTAACCGCGGCCCTGCGGCCAGAACGGCAGTCCGGTGTAGCCGAATGCGACCAACACGATGCAGATCACCAGGGTCATTCCGAAGATGCCGGTCCGCAGCGGATCGCGGCCTTCTGCTCTATTTGGCAAAAGCGCACCTCCCCTTGCTGGGGTCCGGTTGGCCGCCCATCGGGATCAGGATGTCGCTACCGGCCGGCCCGTTGATCTTGATCGACACTGCGCAGAAATAGATGTTGAAGTACGCCCCGTACGCACCGAGCGCGGACAGCCGCAGATAGTCCTCGGCCAGCTGCTCGATGTCGTTGTTCACCTCGTCTTGGCGATCGTGAAGTTCGGTGGCGATGGGCCGGGTGTTTTCGATGACGCCCTGCAGCGGCCGGCGTGCGCCCTTGAGCAACTCGGTCAAATCCGCGGTCGTGGATGCCAACGGCGGGATTGCACCGGCCACCGCGTCGCGGTTCCGCGCCAGCCCGGTGATCAACTGCTGCAGCTGATCGACGCTGGCCGAGAATTGTGCGCCCTTGTCGTCGACGGTGGTCAGCACGGCGTTGAGGTTGGTGATCACGTCGCCGATGACCTGGTCACGTGCGCCCAGCGCCGAGCTGAAGGCATTGGTGTCGGCCAGCAGGTTGGACAGCGCTCCGCCCTGACCCTGCAGCAGTTGGATCACGTAGCCGCTGATCGTGTTGACCTTGTCGGCGTCCAAGCCTTTGACCACCGGGCGCAGGCCACCGAGCAGCGCATCGAGATCGAGCGCCGGCTGGGTGTGGTTCCGGTCGATGGTCGCGCCCGCCGGCAACTTGCGCAGCTCGCCGGGACCGGAGGTGATCTCCAGGAACCGGTCGCCTACCAAGTTGTCGTAGCGGATCACCGCTCGGGTCGACGAATACAGCGTGTAGCGCTTGTCAACGGTGAACGCCACGTCAACACTGTTGTCGCGGTTGAGCTTGACACCTTTCACCGCGCCGACCGGCACACCGGAGATGCGGACCTTCTGCCCGGACTTCAGCTTCGTCGCGTCGGAGAAGTTGGCGTGATACGCGTTCGACGGGCCGAACCGGAACTCACCGAAGACCACCACCAGCCCGAGGGCGACCAGCAGCATGGTCACGGTGAAGATGCCGACCTTCACCATCATCGAGCGGTGCGACTCGTACCCGGCGGCCATCAGAAGTCGTCCCGTTCTGCGAAAGCTCCGTGGAACAGGAACTGCAGCGTCGACGGCGCATCCACCTGCATTTCGGTGAACGGCTCGTACGGGATGTAGGCGTTGTCGGTGACCAGGAACGGTGACCGGAACCAGGAGCCGCCGGTCTGCTTGGTCGGAATGTCAGGTAGCCCACGGCAATTTGGGCCGCCGGAGGCGTTGACGATCGGCAGGCTCTCCGGATAGGTGTACGACGGCGCGCCCAGAACAAAGCTCGACGAGGTGAACAGACCGGCCTTGTTCACGCCGAGCAGCGGCGCGAACTCGTCGAGACCCCGCTGGATTCCCCTGAACATGCAGCCGAACTCCGGCGAGTAGTCGCCGGCGACCTTCAGGGGAGCTCGCAGCCGCTTGATGGCGTCGATGAGGTCTTGCTCAGCGGGCGCCAGCGTGTCATAGATGTTGTTGGACAGGCCAATTGCCGCCAACAGCGTGTCATTCAAGTTGCCTTGCTGGTCCACGACGGTCTTGGCGATCGTCGGCGTGTTCTGAAAGACGGTGACGAGGTCGGGTGCAGCGGCCGCGTAAATGTTGGCCACCTCGGCCACCTTGGCGAAGTCTTGCCGCAGGGTCGGCAATTGCGGGTTTGCCTGTTGGGTGAGGGTATTCGTACCCGCCAGCAGCGCGCCCAGGTCATCGCCGTGACCGCGCAGCCCCTCGGCGACGGCACTCAGGGTGGCGTTGAGGTCCACCGGGTCGATCTTGTGCAGCAGATCGATCAGCGACTGGAACAACGTGTTGACTTCCAGGGAAACCGTGTCCGCCTTCAGGTGCGCTCCCGGACGAAGGGAATTCGCCGACGGTGTCTGCGGCGGAATGAATTCCACCGACTTGGCCCCAAAGATGGTGTTGCTGGCGATATGGACGGTGGCATTGGACGGAACGAAACGCAGCTCTCGGCTGTCGATAGCCAACTCGAGCTGGGCCTGCTCGTCGGCGTATCTGATGTTCTTGACCTTGCCGATCTGGATGCCGCGGTATTTCACTTTGTTGTCGCGGTCCATCACCAGCCCGGCGCGCGGCGCGGTCAGCGTGACGGTGTCGGTCGAGGAAAATGCGGCGTTGTAGGACAGGTACGTCAACAGCGCAAAGCCCACTAATAGAGAGGCCAGCAGCGTTGCTGCCAGCCTGACGTGTGTGCGTCGCGCGCCCGTGCTTGCCATCGCTCCCTCTACCGGATTCCCTGGCTCGGTTTCATCGCTTCGCTGTGCATCGTCGCCTGCCTACCCGGAGAGGTTGAAGTTACCGGACGCGCCGTAAACAGCCAGCGAGATGAACAAAGTAATGACCACGACGACGATCAGCGACGTGCGGACCGCCTGGCCGACCGCCAGGCCGACGCCCACCGGCCCGCCAGAAGCGTTGTAGCCGTAATACGTATGGACCAGCATGACCGCAATCGACATCACGATGGCTTGCAGGAACGACCACAGCAGGTCGGTCGGATTCAGGAATGTATTGAAGTAATGGTCATACAGTCCCGCCGACTGACCGTTGATGAACACGGTGGTGAACCGAGCGGCGAAAAATGAGGCCAGCACGGCCAACGAATACAGCGGGATAATCGCGATCAGGCCGGCGATCAACCGGGTGGATACCAGGTAGGAAACCGAGTGCACGGCCATCGATTCGATCGCGTCGATCTCCTCGGCCACCCGCATCGCGCCGAGCTGTGCGGTGGTACCGGCGCCGATAGTGGCGGCCAGCGCAATTCCGGCCACCACCGGGGCGACGATGCGGACATTGAGAAACGCCGACAGAAAACCGGTCAAGGCCTCGATGCCGATGTTGCCCAACGACTCGTAGCCCTGCACCGCGATGACACCACCGGATGCCAACGTCAAAAACGCTGCGACCCCGACCGTTCCGCCGATCAGCACCAACGCGCCGGTGCCCATCGTCATCTCGGCGATCAGCCGGACGGTCTCTTTGCGGTAGCGAGTCAGCGCATTCGGGATGTAGCGCATCGATTCGCCGTAGAACAGCGCCTGCTCACCGAAGCTGTCGACCGGTCCGGCGAATCGGGAGAAGAAGCGGCGAAAGCGCAGCGTGGCGTCGTAACTCATGGGCTTACCGGCTCAGCACCCGGACGCCGATCGCCGTCATGATCACGTTGATCACGAACAGGCAGATAAACGCGTAGACGACGGTCTCGTTGACGGCGACGCCGACCCCTTTCGGGCCGCCCTTGACCGTCAGCCCCCGGTAGCAGCCGACCAGGCCGGCCACCACACCGAACAACAGCGCCTTGACCTCGGAGAGCACTAACTCGCCCAGGTGCGTCAGTACGGTCAGCCCGTTGACGAAGGCGCCCGGGTTGACGCCTTGCAGCAACACCGAGAAGACGTACCCGCCGGCGATCCCGATCGCCGAGACCAAGCCGTTGAGCAGCAACGCGACGAACGTCGATGCCAACACCCTGGGCACGACCAGACGCTGGATGGGGTCGATGCCCAAGACCCGCATGGCGTCGATCTCCTCGCGGATGGTCCGGGCGCCGAGGTCTGCACAGATCGCAGTGGCGCCCGCACCGGCCACCACCAGCACGGTGACGACGGGACCAAGCTGGGTGATGGTGCCGAAGGCGGTTCCCGCTCCGGACAGGTCGGCTGCGCCGAGTTCGCGCAACAGGATGTTGAGGGTGAACGCCACCAGGACCGTGAACGGGATGGCTACCAGCAGCGTCGGGATCAGCGAGACCCGGGCGATCATCCAGGTCTGGTCGAGAAACTCACGGAACTGGAATGGGCGTCGAAAACTTTTGCTGAACGTCTCTAGGGACATTTCGACGAATCCGCCCACGGCCCGGGCCGGAACCGCAAGTTGTTCGATCAACCTGGTCCCTTTCTCCCGCGGCAGCCTGCAACTTGGAGCGAAGCTATACTTCTCCGGTCGGCGCCGTCAAAGCTGTCTTCTGAGCGGACGACGCTCCGCGTGAGCTGGATCATATTAACTAGAACAGGTTCGCAGTGTCAAAGAACTGCAAAATTAGGTCAAGGTTAGTAGTTTGACCAGGTCAGAAGCTATTGTGATCCAGGTCATTCTGTAACGTGTTCTAGCTGCATTGAGCCGGGACGCCTGTCTCCCGACCGGATCAAGAGTCCATCAAGCTGGACGCGGCAAAGTTCACCTCGGGGTCGCGTTCAGCAAAGTAATCGTGCAACGTTGCGCTGAGTTCGCCAGCATCCCACGCCTGCGCATCTGAGGTGAATTGACGTTCTGCAGTCGGCGCCGCCACCAGCGTGACCCGGGGTCCGTAGACGATGAAAACCTGGCCGTTGACCGCTTCAGCCGCCGGGGAGGCCAGGAAACGGACCAGCGTGACGACGTGCTCGGGTGAGAGCGGATCGATCTGGCCCGAACCGACCTCAGGTGCCTCGCCGAAGACCTCGGCGGTCATCGCGGTCCGCGCTCTCGGGCAGATCGCATTGGCGCAGACCCCGTAGCGGCCCAGCGCCCGCGCGGCAGACAGGGTCAGCGCGGTAATGCCGGCTTTGGCGGCACCGTAATTGGCCTGCCCGACCGGACCGACCAGACCTGCTTCCGACGACGTGTTCACGATCCGGCCGTAGACCGACCCACCGGCTTCCTTGGCCTTGGACCGCCAGTAGGTGGCCGCGTTGCGGGTAAGCAGGAAGTGGCCGCGCAGGTGCACCGCGATGACGGCGTCCCAGTCCTCGTCGGACATGTTGAACAGCATCCGGTCGCGTGTGATCCCGGCGTTGTTGACCACGATGCTCAGGCCGCCCAGGCCGTCGGCGCAGCTGACCAGTTCGTCGGCGGTTGAGCGCTGGCTGATGTCGCCGGCCACTGCGACCGCCTTGGCGCCGGCGGCGCTGATCTCGTCGAGGACGTCGGATTCGTCCAGCGCCGTGGCGATGTCATTGACGACGACGCTGGCGCCGGCTCGGGCTAAGCCGATCGCCTCGGCACGTCCCAAGCCAGCGGCCGCACCGGTGACCACCGCGACCTTCCCAGACAGGTCGGTCGCGTTCGTGCTGCTAGTCAATTTATGAATACCTCTAGTCTTCGCGTTTCAGGGCCGCGCGCGGGCATTCGGCAATGGCCTGCTCGGCCAGCGCCTCCCGATCGGCAGGAATCGGATCGGTTTTGACGACGGCGTAATCCTCGTCGTCCAGTTCGAAGACATCCGGCGCGATTCCTACGCATATCGCGTTGCCCTCGCACCGATCGCGGTCCACTATCACTCGCACGGGATCCTCCTTGGGCGTTTCCGAGTGCCGGTATTCCCACCATACGACGGAAGGTCGGGCGAATCGGCCGCTGGACCCCCAGACTAGAACGTGTTACAACCAGGGAGGTAAACGGGATCCCGAAGGGACGGCCAATGCGCATCAGTTATACCCCGGAGCAGGAGGAACTGCGCCGCGAACTGCGGTCGTACTTCGCCAAGTTGATCACCCCCGAGCGCCGCGAGGCCCTGAGCTCGACGTCGGGTGAGGTCGGTGAAGGCAACGTCTACCGGGAGACGGTCGCCCAGATGGGCAAGGACGGCTGGCTTACGCTGAACTGGCCGAAAGAGTACGGCGGCCAGGACCGCTCCCCGATGGATTCGCTGATCTTCGCCGACGAGGCCGCGGTCGCCGGGGCGCCGGTGCCGTTTTTGACCATCAACAGCGTCGCGCCGACCATCATGGCCTTCGGCACCGAGGAACAGAAGAAGTTTTTCCTGCCCAAGATCGCGGCTGGCGACCTGCATTTCGCTATCGGCTACTCCGAGCCCGGCGCAGGTACCGACCTGGCGAACCTACGGACCTCAGCGGTGCGCGACGGTGACGACTACATCGTCAACGGCCAGAAGATGTGGACCAGTCTGATCGCCTACGCCGACTACGTGTGGCTGGCGGTGCGCACCAACACCGAAGCCAAGAAGCACCGCGGCATCTCGATGTTGATCGTCCCGACCGCTTCGGACGGCTTCTCCTGGACACCGGTGCACACCATGGCGGGCGTGGACACCAGCGCCACCTACTACCAGGATGTCCGGGTACCGGTGGCCAATCGGGTCGGCGAGGAGAACGGCGGGTGGAAGCTGGTCACCAACCAGCTCAACCACGAGCGCGTCGCACTGGTGTCCGCGCAACCGATCATTTTGGCGCTCAACCAGGTCCGCGAATGGGCGCAGAACACCAAGGATGGCGGTGGAGCCCGGCTGATCGACTCCGAATGGGTTCAGCTCAACCTGGCGCGCGTGCACGCCAAGGTCGAGGTGCTCAAGCTGATCAACTGGGAGTTGGCGTCGGCGGCCGACGCCGCCCCGTCGCCGGCGGATGCGTCGGCCGCCAAGGTGTTCGGCACCGAGCTGGCCACCGAGGCCTACCGGCTGCTGATGGAGGTGCTCGGCACCGCCGCGACGGTGCGGCAGGATTCGCCCGGCGCGTTGCTGCGCGGTCGGGTCGAGCGGATGCACCGGGCCTGCCTGATTCTCACCTTCGGCGGCGGCACCAACGAAGTCCAGCGCGACATCATCGGCATGGTGGCGCTGGGTCTGCCCCGAGCCAACCGGTAAAGGATTCTGATGGACTTCTCGACAACCGAAGCGGCGCACGACCTCGGTGATTTGGCCGGCACGATCGTCGACGCCGTCTGCACACCGGAGCACCAACGAGAATTGGACGGCCTGGACCAACGGTTCGACCGCGACCTTCTGCGCAACCTCATCGAGGCCGACATTTTGAGCACCGCGGCTCCGGAGTCGCTGGGCGGCGGCGGGTACGGGGTGTTGGAGCAGACCGCCGTGCTGGTTGCGCTGGGGCGGGGGCTGGCCGCAGTGCCGTATCTGGAGTCGGTGGTGCTGGCCGGTGGCGCGCTGGCCCGGTTCGGCTCGGCGGAACTTCAGCAGCAGTGGGGTGCGCCAGCGGTGAGCGGCGAGAAGATCCTCACCGTGGCGCTGGACGGTGAAATGGGCGACGGGCCGGTGCAGGCCACGCGTTCCGGTGAGGGCTACCGGCTGACCGGAACGCGTACTCAGGTCTTTTACGGGCCGGTTGCCGATGCATTTTTGGTGTCGGTCGAAACCGATTCCGGCACAGCAGTCTTCCTGGTTACTGCTGAAGAGGTATCGGCGACCGCGCTGGAGACCACCGGTCTCGGCAGTGTGGGACACCTGCGGCTCGACGGAGTCGAGGTGGGCGATGCGCGGCGGGTCGGCGGCGACGAGGTGGTCGCTTGGCTTTCCACGCATGCTGCGTTGGGTCGCAGCGCATTTCAGCTCGGTGCGCTGGACCGCGGGCTGCAGTTGACCGCCGAATATGCGCGCACCCGCGAACAATTCGATCGTCCGATCGGCAGCTTCCAGGCGGTCGCCCAGCGGCTGGCGGACGGCTACATCGACGTCAAGGGTTTGCGGTTGACGCTCACTCAGGCAGCATGGCGGCTGGCTGAGGACTTGCCTGCCGACATCGAGGTGGCGACCGCGGCGTTCTGGGCTGCCGACGCGGGACACCGCGTGGCGCACACCATTGTTCACGTACACGGCGGTGTCGGTATCGACATCGACCACCCGGTGCACCGCTACTTCCTGGCGGCCAAAGAGACCGAGTTCGCGCTGGGCAGCGCCACCGGGGCGCTGCGCAAGATAGGTCGTGAACTGGCGGACACGCCTGCGTGACTCACGATCTCCCGACTGTCACCGACCTACTCAAGCCGTTGGTCGACGTCGACGATCGTGGCGTCTACTTCGAAGACTCGTTCACCAGTTGGCGTGAGCACCTTCGGCACGGCGCAGCGGTGGCCGCCGCGTTAGGCGAGCGGCTCGACCCCGTGCGGCCACCCCACGTCGGGGTGCTACTGGAAAACACTCCGTTCTTCTCTGCCCTGCTGGTCGCGGCCGGGCTATCGGGCATCGTGCCAGTCGGACTCAACCCCGTCCGCCGGGGCGCCGCGCTGGGCCGCGACATCGACCACGCCGATTGCCAGTTGGTGCTGGCCGATTCGAAATCCGCTGCGGCACTGGGTGATATGCCGCATATCGACGTTGACTCGACGGCCTGGGCGGACGAGGTGGCCGCACACGCGGATGCACAGGTGCGGTTCCGGTCCGCGACGCCCGCCGATCTGTTCATGCTGATCTTCACCTCCGGCACCAGTGGTGATCCGAAAGCAGTGAAATGCAGTCAGGGCAAGGTCGCGATCGCCGGTGTGACAATGACCGAACGTTTCGGGCTCGGTCGCGATGACCGCTGCTATGTGTCCATGCCGTTGTTCCACTCCAACGCGGTGCTGGTCGGGTGGTCAGTGGCCGTGACGTGCCGCGGCTCAATGGTGTTGCGCCGCAAGTTCTCGGCCTCGGGATTCATTCCCGATATCCGACGCTACGGCGTCACCTACGCCAACTATGTGGGCAAGCCGCTGTCGTATGTGCTCGCCACTCCCGAGCTGCCCGACGACGCCGGCAACCCACTGAAAGTGGTGTACGGCAACGAGGGCGCGCCGGCAGACGTGGAGCAGTTTGCCCGCAGATTCGGCTGTATCGCCGTCGACGGCTTCGGTTCTACCGAGGGCGGAGTCGCGATCGCCCGCACACCGGACACGCCGGAGGGCTCGTTGGGTCCGCTGCCCGACGGCATCGGGATCATCGACGTCGACACCCGTGTCCCCTGCCCGCCCGGAGCGATCGGCGAGTTGGTGAACATCGCCGGCCCGGGCCGGTTCGAGGGTTACTACAACGATCCGGAGGCTGACGCGCAGCGGATGGCCGACGGTGTCTACCACAGCGGTGACTTGGCTTACCGCGACGAGAATGGCTACGTGTATTTTGCTGGGCGGCTCGGTGATTGGTTGCGGGTCGATGGGGAGAACCTCGGCACAGCGCCGATCGAGCGGGTGCTGGCCCGCTACCCGGGGGTCAGCGAGGTCGCGGTGTACGCCGTGCCCGACCCGGCCGTCGGTGACCAGGTGATGGCCGCAGTGGTAATGGCCCCGGGCACGGAATTCGATGCCGACACGTTCCGCGCATTCCTGGCCGAGCAGTCCGATCTGGGGCCCAAGCAGTGGCCGTGCTACGTCCGCATCAGTACGGCGCTGCCGCGCACCGCGACGTTCAAGGTGCTCAAACGCGAGCTCTCGGCCGAGGGGGTCGACTGTGTGGATCCTGTGTGGGCGATCAGGCGCGAGTAGGCGCCACCGAGATCGACTTGGTGTCCAGGTAGCTCTCAATTCCTTCGCGGCCCAATTCCCGCCCGTAGCCGCTGGACTTGACGCCGCCGAACGGCGCGTAGGGGTCCATCGTGTAACCCTGGTTGATACCGAAGGTGCCGGTGCGGATGCGGGCAGCCAACTCCACCCCACGGTCGGGGTCGTCGGTCCATACCGACCCTGCCAGACCGTAATCGGAGTCGTTGGCGATGCGCACCGCGTCGTCGTCGTTGCGGTAGCCGATAACGGTGAGCACTGGTCCGAAGATTTCTTCGCGGGCAATCCGCATGGTGTTGTCGGCGTCGGCGAACAGCGTGGGCCGTACGTACCATCCGCGCTCGACGCCATCCGGCATGCCGATGCCGCCGGTGATCAGCCGGGCACCTTCGGCCTGGCCGGTCTGGATGTAACCGGTCACCCGCTCCTGTTGCCGCCGCGCGACCAGCGGGCCCATCTGGGTCGCGGAATCGGTAGGGTCACCGACGACAATCGTCTGCATCTCGGTCGCCAGTGCGTCGATGAAACCGTCTCTTCGACTGTCCGGCACCAGGATTCGGGTTAACGCGTTGCAAATCTGTCCGCTGTTGGACAGGCTGGCTGACCGGATTCCGGCCGCCACCGCGCCCGGGTCGGCATCGTCGAGGACGATTGCCGCGGATTTGCCGCCAAGCTCCAGGCTCACCTGTTTCAAACCGGCGGCACAGGTTTCGGCTACCCGCCGGCCCGCATCCGTCGATCCGGTGAACGACACCTTGTCCACGCCGGGATGGCCGACCAGGTACTCGCCGATGTCGGCCCCGCCGGGCAACACGCTGACCACACCGGGCGGCAGCTCGAGTTGCTCGATGAGCTCAGCGAGCAGCAGGGCGTCCAGCGGCGATTCCGGCGCCGGCTTGAGTACCACGCAACAACCGGCCAGCAGCGCCGGCACCAGCTTGGTGACGATCAGGAACTGCGGCATGTTCCACGGCACGATCGCGGCGACCACCCCGACCGGTTCGCGGCGAATGTGGATATCGGCGCCGTAGCGGCCGGCCCGAAGCTCGTGCCACGACAGGCTTTCGGCCAGATCACAGAACGCGGCCATCATCATCCACGGCAGTCCGACCTGGGCGCGCTGGGCGAAGCTGATTGGAGCGCCGATCTCAGTGGTGATGAGCTCGGCCATCTCCGAGCGGCGCTCACCGTAGCGTTTGGCCAGTCGCCGCACCGCGGTAATGCGTTCGGCGGGATCGAGCCGCGGCCACGGCCCCTGGTCGAATGCCTCCCGCGCGGCCGCCACGGCAGCGTCGACGTCCGCAGGTCCGGCCGACGCCACGTGCGCGACGGGTGCTTCGGTGGACGGCGAGATCACCTCGATCACGGAATCGCTGCGCGGCGATGACCAGCTCCCGCCGATGAACAGTGCGTCTTGTCGCTGCACACAAACCTCCCCGCGCGCCCCGGAATATCAACTACTTGCGATTGCGGTCTCGAGCATATACGGTCAGCGCTGCAGGCGGGTGGTCGTGAGCGACAGGAGTAGACATGGCTCGTTTCCCCAAGCCGCCGGAAGGCAGCTGGACGCAGCACTACCCGGATCTCGGAACCGGTCCGGTGTCCTACGAGGATTCGATTTCACCGGAGTTCCACGAACTCGAACGGGCGGCGATCTTCAAGCGGGCCTGGCTGAATGTCGGCCGTGCCGAGCAACTTCCGCGCAAAGGCAGCTACTTCACCAAGGAGCTGAAGGTTGCCAACACCTCGATCATCGTGGTGCGCAACATGACCGGTGACATCACAGCGTTCCACAACATTTGCCGCCACCGCGGCAACAAGCTGGTGTGGAACGACATGCCGCGGGAGGAAACCAGCGGCTTTTGCCGCCAGTTCCGGTGCAAGTACCACGCGTGGTGTTACGACCTGGACGGCCACCTGACCCATGTCCCGCAGGAAAACGAGTTCTTCAACCTCGACAAGAACCGTTACGGGCTGGTGCCGGTGCACTGCGACGTATGGGAAGGCTTCATCTTCGTCAACTTCGCCGCCGAACCCGAGCAGTCGCTACGGGAGTTCCTGGGCCCGATGATCACCGACCTAAAGGGCTATCCGTTCGGCCAACTAACGTCGCGGTGGTGCTATCGCTCAGATGTCAAAGCGAACTGGAAGCTTTACCTGGACGCGTTCCAGGAGTTCTATCACGCCCCGGTGCTGCATGCCAACCAGTCACCGACCAAATACTCCAAGGCGGCGGCGGAAGCCGGCTTCGAGGCGCCGCACTACCGCATCGACGGGCCGCACCGGCTGGTGTCGACTTCGGGTGTGCGGGCGTGGGAGATGGATGACGAGATGCGCAAGCCCATCGAAGACATTTGCCGCAGCGGGCTTTTCGGGCCGTGGGACAATCCGGATGTCGGCACGCTGCCGGCCGGCGTCAACCCGGCGAACTGCAACCCGTGGGGACTCGACTCGTTTCAGATCTTCCCCAACTTCGTGATCCTGATCTGGGGACAGGGCTGGTATTTGACCTATCACTACTGGCCGACCTCGTATAACAGCCATGTCTTCGAGGGCACCCTGTACTTCCCGCCGCCGCGCACTCCGCGCGAACGTGTCGCCCAGGAGCTGGCGACGGTGACCTTCAAGGAATTCGGTCTGCAGGACGCCAACACACTGGAGGCCACTCAGTCGATGGTCGAATCGCGTGCGGTTGACCGATTCCTCCTCAACGACCAGGAGGTGCTGCTGCGGCACCTGCACCACGAGACCGCACTGTGGGTCGACGACTACCAGCGCAACTCGGTGGGGGTCTGATGACGGCTCACCTGCCACCCGAATTCGCAGACCTGGAACAGTTTTCCGATTGGTGTCTGGCAAGCGAACCCCGGCGCTACCACAAGCGGCTCACCAGCACGATGGTCCAGATGCAGTCCTTCTACGACGCCATCACACCGCGCGCCGAGGATGCGCTGGCTTATTGCGACATGTTCAGCCTTGACGACATGCCCGACGACGTCATGAACCTGATGTATCTGCTGTACTCGATGATCATGGTGTCCTTCCCGGTCGAATGCTGGAAGCAGCCGCGCATTCCCGACTCGGGCGCATCGACGTTGGATTGCGTCAGCGAACCCGTGCCGTGATCGTTCTGCGAGCCGCCCGCTGGGCGGACGTCGACTCCGGACAGGTGCACTCACCGGCGGTGATCGTGATTGACGATGACCGGATCACCGCGGTCAATCCGCCTGAGCTACCGTCGGATTCGGCGTCCGAGATCGACCTCGGCGATGTGACGCTGCTACCCGGGCTGATGGACATGGAACTCAACCTGCTCATCGGCGGCCCCGGCGGACCGGAAGGGTTGCCGTCGCCGATGCATGGCGTGCAGGACGACCCGGCCTACCGCACCCTGCGCGGCGCGGTAAACGCCCGCACCACCCTGGATGCGGGTTTCACCACAGTGCGCAATCTGGGCCTGATGGTCAAGACCGGCGGTTACCTGCTCGACGTAGCACTGGAACGCGCGATCGATCAGGGCTGGCATGCCGGTCCACGGATCGTGCCGGCCGGGCATGCCGTCACACCCTATGGCGGTCACCTGGATCCGACCGTCTTCCAACGCCTGGCCCCAGGCATCATGCCGCTGTCGGTAGCCGAAGGCATCGCCAATGGTGTACCCGACGTGCGCGCCTGCGTGCGCTACCAGATCCGCCACGGCGCCAAGGTAATCAAGGTGTCGGCCTCAGGCGGCGTCATGTCGCACAGCACCTCGCCGGGCTCGCAGCAGTACTCCGACGAGGAGTTCGCCGCGATCGCAGACGAGGCCCACCGCGCCGGGATCCGGGTGGCCGCCCACGCGATCGGCGACAGCGCGATCCGGGCCTGCATCAACGCCGGCATCGACTGCATCGAACACGGTTTCCTGGCCACCGACGACACCATCCAGATGATGGTCGACCACGGCACCTTCCTGGTTTCAACCACGTATCTCACCGAGGCGCTTGCGGTCGACCGGGTGGCACCCGAGCTTCGCAAGAAGGCCGCCGAGGTATTCCCGCAAGCTAGATCCATGCTGCCCAAGGCAATTGCCGCCGGGGTGCGGATTGCGTGCGGCACCGATGCGCCCGCAATACCGCATGGCCAGAACGCCAAGGAACTCTGCGCACTGGTCGATCGCGGCATGACACCGATGCAGGCGATCCGCGCGGCAGTCGTGACCAGCGCCGAGCTCATCGACGCGGACCACGAGCTCGGCCGGCTGGCGCCTGGCTATCTCGCCGACATCATCGCTGTACCCGGCGACCCGTCCCGCGACATCACCGCCACTTTGGACGTGTCGTTCGTCATGAAAGACGGTCGCGTTTACAAGCAGCCGTTAGTCCGCTGAGGAAAACGAGCATGGAACTCACCGACAATATCTTGTGGCTGCTGAAGCAGGCCTTCCACTTCTCACTCAAAACCGTCAATGATGCGATCAGCAGCCACGGGGTGACCACCGCACAGATCGGCCTGATGCGTCAATTGGCCAATGAACCCGGCCTGTCCGGTGCCGAGCTGGCGCGCCGGCTGCTGATCAGTCCGCAGGGCGTGCAGTTGGCGATCACCGCGCTGGAAAGCCGCGGCCTGGTGGAGCGCAAACAGGACCCGCAGCACGGCCGGATCCTGCAGTCCTATCTCACCGACCAAGGCCGCGCGGTGGTCTCGGCCGTACTCGCCGATGCGCTGGCCGCTCACGAAAGGGTTTTCGGCGTGCTGGATGCAGACGAGCAACAACTGCTGCACGACCTGCTGGCCCGGGTGGTCGAACAGGGCACCGGCAATCCGCTCTACACGGATCATCATGAATCAAGTACTTGATACTAGTCGCAAGTACTTGATATCCTGCTGTGTGATGGAGCAGACGACGAACGACGCTGTCACGGAGGAAGTGACGATTCAGCTTGAGCGGCACACCACCGTAGTCCCGTATCGAGACGGCAACACCGTTCTGCAAACCGCTCGCATGGCTGGGCTGTCGGCGCCGTCGTCGTGTGAAACCGGCTCGTGCGCAACCTGTATGGCTCGCTTGGTGGGGGGCAGCGTGCGGATGCTCAACAACGACGCGTTGAGCGAGGAGGAAGTCGCCGACGGCTGGATACTCACCTGCCAGTCGCTGCCGACCAGTCGTTCGGTGCGGGTGGTCTATGACTAGTCAGCGAGTTGCTGCGGTGACCGGCGGCGCGTCGGGCATGGGTGAAGCCACCTGTCACGAGCTTGGCCGCCGCGGGCACAAGGTCGCCGTTCTCGATCTCAACGGCCAAGCGGCCCAGCGGGTTTGCGACGAGCTGCGAAGCGATGGCGTCACCGCACTGGCGGCGGAGGTGGATGTCACCGATCGCCAAGCGGTCGAGGAGGCGTTCGCCAAGGTACGCAGTGAGCTCGGCCCGGTAGGCGTTTTGGTGACCAGCGCGGGGATGGTGGGTTTCGAGCCGTTCAGCGAGATCACCCCGGAGTCGTGGCAGCGGATCATTGATGTCAACCTCACCGGCACGTTTCACTGCTGCCAGGTGGCGCTGCCCGACATGGTGGCCGCGGGCTGGGGCCGCATCGTGATGATCTCGTCGTCGTCCGCCCAGCGCGGTTCTCCGGGCATGGCCCACTATGCCGCTTCGAAGGGTGCGCTGATCAGCCTGACCAAATCGCTGGCGCGCGAATATGCCGGTGCGGGAATCACGGTCAACAACATCCCGCCGTCAGGCATCGAGACCCCAATGCAGCGCCAATCACAAGCCGACGGAAACCTGCCGTCGAACGAGACGATGGCCGCTCAGATTCCGGTGGGACACCTCGGCACCGGTGATGACATCGCGGCGGCGGTCGGGTTCTTATGCTCGCAGGAGGCGGGATTTATCACCGGACAGGTGCTCGGCGTCAACGGCGGAGCAGTGATGTGACAGGAGATGATTCACGTGGCGAGATGGCCTAAACCAGCGGAGGGCAGCTGGACCGGCCACTACCCCGATCTGGGGACCGGGCCGGTTTCCTTCCGAGATTCCACGTCACCGGAGTTCTATGCGGCCGAACGCGAGGCGATCTTCCAGCGCGCCTGGCTCAACGTCGGCCGCATCGAGGACGTCCCGCGCGTCGGCAGCTACTTCACCAAGGACATCGCGGCAGCAGGCACGTCGATCATCGTGGTCAAAGGCAAAGACAAGGTGGTGCGCGCCTTCCACAACATTTGCCGCCACCGCGGAAATAAGTTGGTGTGGAACGACTTCCCCAATGCGGAAACCAAGGGCGTGTGCCGACAGTTCACCTGTAAATATCACGGCTGGCGCTATGACCTGGACGGTGCGCTGACGTTCGTACAGCAGCCAGGAGAGTTCTTCGATCTCGACACCGACTGCTACGGGCTGCGTTCGGTGCACTGTGACATCTGGAACGGCTTCATCTTCGTCAACTTCGATCCCGAACCGCGGCAAAGTCTGCGGGAGTTTCTCGGACCGATGATCACCGGACTTGACGATTACCCGTTCCATAAGCTCACTGAACGCTACGACTGGGTGGCCGACAACAACAGCAACTGGAAGATCTTCGCCGACGCGTTCCAGGAGTACTACCACGTCCCCGCGTTGCACCCACAACAGGTTCCACCCGCGGTGCGCGACCCCAACGCCGGATTCGAATGCGCCCATTTCCAGATCGACGGGCCACACCGCTTGGTGTCCACCGCCGGCACCCGCCGCTGGCTGATGGCACCGGAGTACATGTATCCGATCGAACGAGCCACTCGCAGTGGTCTTGTCGGGCCCTGGCGGACCCCGGATTTGGGTGACCTGCCCGCCGGGCTCAACCCCGGCGGCATCGATCCATGGGGCATCAGCAACTTCCAGATCTTCCCCAACCTGGAGATCCTGATCTACGGCGGCTGGTACCTGATCTACCGGTATTGGCCGACCTCCCACAACACCCACCGGTTCGAGGCCTACACCGCATTTCACCCCGCTCGCAGCGTGCGTGAGCGCATCGAACATGAGGTCGCCGCCGTGGTGCTCAAAGAGTTCGCGCTGCAAGACGCCGGCATGCTGGGCGGCACCCAGGCCGCACTGGAAACCGGCATCGTCGACGACTTCCCACTCAACGATCAGGAAGTCCTGGTCCGCCACCTGCATAAGGCGGTCGGCGACTGGGTCGCCGAATACCAACGCGAGCACGAACCTGCGGGTGTGGCCCATGTCTGAGCCGCTTCTGCCCAGTGCCTTCGCCGAACTCGAGCCCTACGCCGAAACCTGGTGTCTACCGACGGAATCCGAGCGGTGGGATAGACGAATGGCCAGCAGCATGGCCGACATGCGGGAGTTCTACGACGCCTTTTTCCCGCGGCTGGAAGAGGCAATCGAGTACTGCGACAAGTTCTCGCTCGACGACCTGCCCGACGACGCGCTGCATCTGCTGCAGCTCATCTACTCGCTGATCATGGTCGCCATGTCAGTCGAGGTCATGCATCAAATCAAACCCACCGACGCCGCCGACGCCGTCATGACTCGAATCAGCGAACCGGTGCCGTGAGGAAAGGACAGACGATGAGTCTGCTTGCCATCAATAAGCTCATGACCACGGTGGGCGCCGAGGTCGACGGTATTGATCCCGATCGACTGGCCACCGACGGCACCCTCGGGGAAGCGGTCCTCGACGCGCTGGAAGAAAACGGCGTGCTGGTCTTTCCCAGGCTACACCTGAATCCTGAAGCACAGGTGGCGTTTTGCCGTCGACTTGGCGAGGTCGACTACTCCTCCGATGGGCACCATCGGGTGCCGGGAATCTACCCGATCACCCTGGATGTGTCGAAGAACTCCTCGGCGGCCTATCTACGAGCCACCTTCGACTGGCATATCGACGGCTGCACCCCGATCGGCGACGAATGCCCGCAGAAAGCCACTGTGCTGTCGGCCGTCCACGTCGCCGAACGCGGCGGCGAAACCAAGTTTGCCAGTTCATATGCCGCCTACGACGCGTTGAGCGACGACGAGAAGCAACGTTACGGATCGTTGCGCGTCGTCCACTCCCTGGAAGCCTCGCAGCGGCGTATCACCCCCAATCCCACACCCGAGCAGCTGGCGCGGTGGCGGGCGCGCCGCACCCACGAACACCCTCTGGTGTGGACGCATCACAGCGGCCGCAAGTCGCTGGTGCTCGGCGCCTCTGCCGATTACGTCACGGGCATGGATCTCGGCGAGGGCCGCGAACTGCTGACCGAACTGCTGGACCGCGCCACCGTGCCCGACAAGGTCTACAGCCACCGGTGGTCGGTTGGCGACACGGTGATTTGGGACAACCGGGGCGTACTGCACCGGGCTGCACCCTACGACCCGGACTCACCACGAGAGATGCTGCGCACCACCGTACTCGGCGACGAACCGATCCAGTAGCCCGTCATCCCAGCATTGAGGGCACCATCGCCTCGACGAGGTGCGGCCCTGGTTCGTTAAACGCCGCGCGCAGCGCGTCGGCGAACTCCTCGGCGGTGCCGACCCGCCGCGCCGGCACCCCCATTCCCTCGGCGATCTTGACGAAATCCATTCTTGGGCTGGCCAAGTCGAGCAATTCGCGCGCTTTGGGGCCGGGCGCACCCTCGGCGCCGACGCGTTGCAGTTCGAGCCGCAGAATGTCGTAGGCGCCGTTGCTGTAGATGACGGTGGTGACGTCGAGGTTCTCCCGCGCCTGAGTCCACAGGCCCGAAATGGTGTACATCGCCGAGCCGTCGGATTCCAGGCACAGCACCGGCCGGTCCGGTGCAGCGACCGCAGCGCCCACCGCGGCGGGGATGCCGTAGCCGATCGCTCCCCCGGTTAGGGTGAGCCAATCGTGTGCCGGCGCCCCGGCCGTCGCAGCAGCCAGTGGCAGCCCGGAGGTGTTGGACTCGTCGACCACGATTGCGCGCTCAGGCATCAGTGCACCAATTACGTCGGCGACCGAAACGGCGGTCAACCCGCCCGTGGGCAGTTGCGGGCGCGCTGGCGCGGCAGCCTCAGCGACGGTGCCCGGCGCCACCTCGTCTGCCAACGCGGCCAGCGCGTCGGCAGCTCCGGTGTGGCGCGCGAGCACGTGGACTTCGCAGCCGTCCGGTACCAGGTCGCTGGGCTTGCCTGGATAGGCGAAAAACGACACCGGTGAGGCCGCCCCGGCCAGAATCAAATGCTTGGCGCCGTCGAGTTGGGCGGCAACGGCTTCGGCGAAGTAGGCGATGCGCTCGACCGCCGGAATGCCCGCACCGCGCTCCAGTCGGGTCGGGAAGTTCTCGCAATACCAGCGGGCGCCGGTGGACGAGGCAGCCCGGGCCGCCGCCTCTAGGCCGGGAGCTCGGGTGGCGTCGCCACCGACCAATATCACCGAGGGCTCGCCGGAACGCAGCACCTTGGCTACCAGCTCCACCGCGTCGACGTCGACGGTTGACGTCGTGGGCCGGGCAGGCACCGGATGGCCGGTTTGCGCGACGTCGTTCCACGAAAGGTCCGCCGGCAGAATCAGTGTGGCGACCTGTCCCCCGCTTTGGCTAGCGGCGATAGCCTCGGCGGCATCGGCCGCGACATCGCCATCGGTTCGGCGCAGCCACCCGGATACGCTACCGGCCACCGCGTCGATGTCGGATTCCAGTGGCGCGTCGTACTTTTTGTGATAGGTGGCGTGGTCGCCGACAACGACGACCATTGGCACCCTCGCCCGGCGCGCGTTGTGCAGGTTGGCCAGCCCGTTGCCCAGCCCCGGCCCGAGGTGCAGCAGCACCGCCGCGGGTCGGCCGGCGATGCGCGCATAGCCGTCGGCCGCCCCGGTGGCCACGCCTTCGAACAAGGCCAACACCCCACGCATCCGCGGCACCGCGTCCAGTGCGGCCACGAAATGCATCTCGGAGGTACCGGGGTTGGCGAAGCACACGTCGACCCCGCCGTCGACCAGAGTGTTGATCAGCGCATGGGCACCGTTCACAGACTTACTGTAAACGCATCAAGCCTTTACGTGGTTGGCGTGCCTGTCGTCGGCGGGGCGCTCCTCGGTCTGCTCTTTGGCCCAGCGGTAGTCGGGCTTGCCCGCGGGCGAGCGCTTGACCTCGTCGACAAACCAAAGTGCCCGGGGGACTTTGTATCCCGCGATCTCACTGCGCACGAACCGGTCGAGTTCAGTCAGCGCCGGGCGTGTTCCGGGGCGTGGCTGTACGACGGCGGCCACGCACTGGCCGTAGCGCTCGTCGGGCACTCCGACCACCAGCGCGTCGAACACGTCAGCATGGCCCTTGAGCGCGGCCTCGACTTCCTCGGGGTAGATCTTTTCCCCACCGCTGTTGATCGACACCGAACCGCGGCCCAGCATGGTGACCGTTCCATCGGCCTCCACCTGTGCATAGTCCCCGGGGATCGCGTAACGCACACCGTTGATGGTTTTGAACGTCTCGGCGGTCTTCTTCTCGTCCTTGTAGTAGCCGACCGGGATATTGCCCTTCTTTGCGATGATGCCGCGCACACCCGAGCCGGGCTTCACTTCGTTGCCGTCGTCGTCGAGCACGACAGTGCGATGGTCGATCGCGACCCGTGGGCCGCCGGTGTGCGCTTGGCCTGCGGCGACAATGCTGGTGCCGCCGAAACCGGTCTCCGACGAGCCAATCGAGTCGGTGATGACCCGGTTGGGCAGCAGTTCGAGAAGCTTCTCCTTGATGCTCGGTGAGAACAGCGCCGCGGTGCTGGCCAACAAGAACAGCGATGACAGGTCGTAATCGTTGTCCTTCATGAGCGCGTCCAGTAGTGGGCGGGCCATCGCATCACCGGTGAAGAACAGCAGATTGACCTTGTGGTCGTGGATTGTCCGCCACACTTCGTCGGCATCGAATTCCGGTGCCAGAACGGTGGTTTGACCTGAGAACAGCGACATCCACGTGGCCGACTGAGTGGCGCCGTGGATCATCGGCGGGATCGGATAGCGAATCATCGGCGGATTCGCCGCGGCCTGCTTGGCCAGGTCGTACTCGTCCGTGACGAATTCGCCTGTCGCAAAGTCGGTCCCGCCGAACAGCACGCGGTAGATGTCCTCGTGGCGCCACATCACGCCCTTGGGGAACCCGGTGGTGCCGCCGGTGTAGAGCAGGTAGATGTCGTCGGCGCTGCGCTCACCGAAGTCACGCTCCGGCGAGCCTTCTTCGAGCGCGGAATAAAACTCGACCCCGCCAAAGCGCTGATAGTCGGCGTCTGAGCCGTCCTCGACGACGAGCACCGTCTTGACGTTCGGGGTCTCCGGCAACACGTTGGCGACCCGGTCGGCGTACTGGCGCTCATGGACCACCGCGACCATGTCGGAGTTTTCGAACAGGTACCGCAGCTCACCCTCGACATAGCGGAAGTTGACGTTGACCAGGATGGCGCCGGCCTTCACGATGCCCAGCATCGCGATCACGATCTCATTGCGGTTGCGGCAGTACAGCCCGACCTTGTCGTCCTTTTTGACGCCCTGGTCGATCAGGTAGTGCGCCAACCGGTTGGCCTTGTCCTCCAGTTGCGCGTACGTCAGCTGGTCGTCGCCGCAGATCAAGGCGACGCGGTCAGGCACAGCGTCGATGGCGTGCTCGGCAAGGTCGGCAATATTCAGAGCCACGGACCCAAACTAGAACGTGTTACATTTCTTGACAAGTTTGTGACAGCTGCGCAGAGAGGCAGACACCGGTGAGCGAGGCTCATGCGCTGATTGAACAGCGCGGACACACCCTGATCGTGACGCTGAATCGCCCCGACGCCCGCAATGCGCTCAGCGGCGAAATGATGCAGATCATGGTCGAGGCCTGGGACC
This sequence comes from Mycobacterium sp. NGS48, assembly GCF_059812585.1. Lineage (NCBI taxonomy): Bacteria > Bacillati > Actinomycetota > Actinomycetes > Mycobacteriales > Mycobacteriaceae > Mycobacterium > Mycobacterium sp. NGS48. The sequence goes on along the minus strand of NZ_JCALCY010000010.1, from coordinate 40,791 downwards.
GCGTCGACAACGATCCCGACATCCGCTGCTGCATCCTGACCGGAGCAGGCGGCTACTTCTGCGCCGGCATGGACCTCAAGGCCGCCACCGCCAAACCGCCCGGTGAATCGTTCAAAGACGGCAGCTACGACCCGTCGCGCATCGACGCGCTGCTCAAGGGCCGCCGGCTCACCAAACCACTGATCGCCGCGGTCGAAGGCCCGGCCATCGCCGGGGGCACCGAGATCCTGCAGGGCACCGACATCCGGGTCGCCGGCGAAAGCGCCAAATTCGGGATCTCCGAGGCCCGCTGGAGCCTGTACCCGATGGGCGGCTCAGCGGTGCGACTGGTCCGGCAGATCCCCTACACGGTGGCCTGTGACCTGCTGCTGACCGGGCGGCACATCACTGCCGCCGAGGCCAAGGAGATGGGACTGATCGGGCACGTCGTTCCGGACGGGCAGGCGCTGACCAAAGCGTTGGAGATTGCTGAGGTCATTTCGGCCAACGGGCCGCTGGCTGTGCAGGCGATCCTGCGGTCCATCCGGGAAACCGAGGGCCTGGCCGAAAACGACGCATTCAAGATCGACACCCAGATCGGTATCCGGGTGTTCATGTCCGACGATGCCAAAGAAGGGCCGCTGGCCTTCAAAGAGAAGCGCACGCCGCAGTTCGAGAACCGCTGATGGCTTTTGCCCGGGTGCGGTGGCGCTCGCCGGCCGATGCGATCGCTGAATCGTTGCGCACCTGACCAACCCACGTACACCGCGAGCAGATGTGAAAGCCTCGATCTCGCTCGTCAATTGGGACATTGCGTCAGTCCGGCTTGTCCCGGCCGCCCACAAGATCCGATTGGTCTCCGGGCACAACAGCGCCCCCTAGAGTGGTCCCGAACCGCTTTTCGCCGAGGAGGGTGACGTGGAGGGGACGCCCTTCGGCCGCTACCGATTGATCGACGTGGTCGGCCGAGGTGGAATGGGGGAGGTCTGGCGAGCGTTCGACACGCTCACCGATCGCATTGTGGCGATCAAAGTCCTGCCGACCCAGTTACTTGACGACAAGATGTTCGGGGAGAGGTTCCAGCGCGAGGCACGGTCGGCGGCAAGCCTTAGCAACCCCCATGTGGTACCGATCCACGATTTCGGCGAGATAGCGGGACGCGCGTATGTGAGCATGCGTCTGATCGACGGTCACGACCTTAAAACGGTGCTTGCCAGCGGACCATTAGAGCCCCACCGAGCGGTGGGAATCGTCGAACAGATCGCCGCTGCCTTGGATGCCGCACACCGCGTCGGTTTGGTGCATCGCGATGTGAAGCCGTCAAACATTTTGATCGCCGAAGACGATTTCGCCTATCTCATCGACTTTGGCATCGCCAGAGCGTCCGGGGAAGCAGGGTTGACGACCACCGGATCGACGATAGGCACCTGGGAATACATGGCGCCTGAACGACTCCAGCACGGCACAGCGGATACTCGCGCCGATATCTACGCGCTGACCTGCGTGCTGTATCAGGCGCTCACTGGTGAATTGCCCTTCCCGGCCAACAGCCTCGAGCAGGTCGCCGCTGCCCACCTCTTCACGCCACCGCCACGACCTTCAGAGCTGAGAAAGTATATCCCCCCGGCAATGGACCAGGTCATCGCCACAGGCATGGCGAAAATTCCCGACCACCGGTATCCGACCACCAAACACCTGGGGCGGGCCGCTCGGGCGGCCCTCACCGCTCCCGCCGACCGGCAGCCCAGTGGGTCCGACATGCTGACTCTGGCGGCACCCACCGTCAGCGCCGTCGCCGCGCCCACACACCTGGCGCCTGTCCCGCCAGGGCAATTCCCCGGAGCGCAGTTCGGGTCGATCCACGGCCAGCGACCGCTGGTCGATCGGCGAAACCCCAGACCTTGGCTCTGGGTAGCAGGAGTCGCGTTGGCGGTTGTGGTGGCCGTCGTCGCAGGGATTGTCGTCAAAAATCAGCTATCGCCGGCCGGGAGCAACGCGCCACGGTCCGCCTCGATGCCTTCGCTTTCCGAACCTGCGACCGCGTCGAGCGCCGCGCCCCCGGTCCACGAGGATGCGTTGGACGGGCTGCTGCTCAATGCGGATCAGGTGAACCGCGCGATGGCTACGTCCGGGATGACCGAAGGCGAAGTCCGGTCCGCGCTGGCGCATACCCAGGACCGCGTGCAGCCGCCGGAATGTTTGGTGATCGACGCAGTAGCTCAAGACACCCTCTATGCCGGCAGCGGCTACACCGCCGCGCGCGTACAGCTTGTGACTGAACGCGATAACAACGGCAACTACTCCCATGCCCTGTGGCAAGCAGTGGTGTCATATCCCACCGCCGCACAAGCCGCTGCGTTCTACGCGGTCTCGACCCGTCAGTGGGCGGCGTGCCATCGAGAATTCGCCAACCAGCATGGGCCCCTGACGTTGGGACCGCTCTCCGATAGCGATCGGACGCTGAGCATCCGCTTCTCTTCCCAAGAGGGCACGTGGGCACGCGTCCTCACGGTCTCTAACAACATTGTGGTCGACCTGCTCGCCATGGGGGTTAATGAGCCGCCTGGGGTTGCCAACCCCGTTGTAGAAACCTCAGCAATCACGATTGCCCACCAGATCGCCGCTAATGTGCCCAGCTGAGAAGGTCGTATCAGCCCACCGGTGCGCTGGGCGTAAAGACCACCGGCATGGCTTCCGGGCCGACCACGAAGTTGGCGCGGCGCAGTGGCAACGGGTCATCGGATGCCAGCCGCAGATCCGGCAACCGCTCCAATACTCGACGTGTCATCAACGAAAGCTCCAGGCGGGCCAGCTGATTGCCCAGACAGAAATGGGTTCCGAAGCCAAAGGCCAAATGGCTGTTGGGGTCTCGCCGGATGTCAAACTGCCCGGGGTTGTCGAACACCGACTCGTCGAAGTTCGCCGACTCGAACAGCAGCATGATCTTCTCGCCGTCGCGAAGCGAAGTTCCGTGGAACTCGGTGTCGGCGGTCAACTTCCGGCACATGTTCTTCACCGGCGACGTCCAGCGCAGCATCTCCTCGATCGCTCCGGGCAGCAGCGACGGGTCAGCCGCCAGTTGCTCCCACTGGTCGCGGTGGCGCAGCAATTGTTCGGTGCCGCCGGACAACGTGTGCCGGGTCGTCTCGTCGCCGCCGATGAGGATCAGCAGCGTCTCCGAGACGATCTGTTCATCGGTCAACCGCTCACCGTCGACCTCGGCGTGCACCAGCACGCTGGTCAAGTCGTCGGTCGGCTGCTGTCGCCGCGCGGCGATCGTCTTGAGAGTGAGCTCGGTGTAGGCGATGTTGGCGTCGAGTGCCGCCTGGTAGTCGACCTCTTCGACGGTCGAGCTGAGCGCGCACACCAAATCGTCAGACCATTTGAGCAAGGTGGCCCGCAGTTCGGGTAGCACGCCGAGCATGTCTCCGATGACCGCCATCGGCAGCGGCGCGGCCAGGTCCCGGACGAAGTCACACTCGCCGCGTTCGCACACCCCGTCGATCAGCGTGTCGACCAGCCTGGCGATCGATTCTTCCTTGTCGCGCACCCGCTTACGGGTGAACCCGGCGTTGACCAGTTTGCGGCGCAGCAGATGCTCGGGATCGTCCATATCGATCATGTGCGGAAGCGCGTCCACCCCGGGCCGGATCCCGCCCGCGTTGGAGAACAGTTCCGGGTTGCGCTCGGCGTCGATGATGGCCTGATAGGTCGTGGCCGCGGCCAGCCCGTTGCGATCCCGAAACACCGGCTGGTTGGCGCGCATCCAGCGATACGCCTCCCGGGCTTGCCGGCCATCGGCGTAGAAGGTGCCGTCTGTCAAATCGACATCGGGAATCGTGACTGTCATGGACTAACCTCCAGATATGCCTGAATCACAACACACCATCGCCGGAACGGTGCTGACTATGCCGGTGCGGGTCCGAAAGGCAGACGTGCACACGGCGATGTTCTCGGTGGACGCGGAGGCGGCCCAGCGGCTCATCGACTACAGCGGCCTGCAGGTCTGCCAACACCGCCCGGGCCGCGCCGTGGTCAACCTGATGCTGGCTCGCTATATCGACGGCGACCTCGGGCAGTACCACGAATTCGGCACCTGCGTGATGGTCAATCCGCCCGGCTCGCAGGCACGTGGACTGCGCGCCCTCGGCGCTGCGGCGGCGTTCATCCACCACCTGCCGGTCGACCAAGGCTTCACGCTGGAGGCTGGGCGCACCATCTGGGGATTTCCGAAGATCATGGCGGACTTCACCATTCGTGAAGACGGCAACTTCGGGTTCGACGTCAGCGCCGAAGGCTCGCACATCGCGGGCATCGATTTCGGCCGCGGTCTGCCCGTTCCGTCGCTGTTCACGTCGAAACCGCAGGTGCTCAAGACCTACACCTACGCCGAGGGCACTACCCGCGAGGTGCCGTGGGAGATGAAGGTCAGCGGGTTGCGCGGCGGGATCGGCGGGGCGGCCCTGCGGTTGGGCGATCACCCGTACGCCGCGGAATTGGCGTCGCTGGGCCTGCCGAAGCGAGCGATGGTGTCGGGATCGGTCGCCAATGTGGAAATGTCGTTCGGCGACGCCCACGTGCTGGCCTGACCGGGTTCGATTGCCCGGCTCCTCCTCATCGCGCTCCGCGCTCTGCATCGTCACCGGGCTGGTCATCCGGCCAATCTAGAACGTGTTCTAACCCAGCCGCAAGGACTCTGGCGAGCAGACGCAGAATCGCACGATTCGCTGCTCGAACGTGCGAGTTTGCGTCTGCTCGCGGGGGAACTACACCAATGCGGCCAGTTCGCGGACCTGCTCGACGCTGCGCGCCGAGACCACCATCATCGTCACGCCGGCGGCCTCCCAGACCGTGATCTGCTTACGCACGTAGTCGATGTCGCCAACGATCACCGCGTCGTCCACGAGTTCATCGGGAATGACTTTGGCGGCCTCGTCCTTGCGGTTACCGCGAAACAGTGCGGTGACCTCGTCGACGACCTCGGCGTAGCCCATCCGGCGGTAGACGTCAGCGTGGAAGTTGGTGTCCTCGGCACCCATGCCGCCCATGTAGAGCGCCAGGAACGGCTTGATGCCGGCGAACGCCGCGGGGCGATCATCGGTGATGACCACCTGGGCCGTCGCGCAGACCTCGAAATCCTCGCGACTGCGACGGGCCCCCGGGCGGGCGAAACCTTCGTCGAGCCATTCGTTGTACATGTCGGCCAGTCGCGGCGTGTAGAAGATCGGCAGCCAGCCGTCGCATATCTCAGCGGCCAGCGCCACGTTCTTCGGTCCTTCCGCGCCCAACATGATCGGGATGTCGGACCGCAGCGGATGGGTGATGGGTTTGAGCGCTTTGCCCAGACCCGTTGTGCCATCACCCGTTAACGGCAACGGATAGTGCGGGCCGTCGCTGGCGACCGGTTTCTCCCGGGCCCATACCTGCCGGATGATGTCGATGTATTCCCGGGTGCGGGCCAGCGGCTTGGGGAATTTCTGCCCGTACCAGCCTTCGACCACCTGCGGACCAGACACGCCCAACCCCAGCAGGTGGCGCCCGCCGGAAAGATGGTCCAGGGTCAGCGCCGCCATCGCGCACGCGGTCGGGGTGCGCGCAGACAGTTGCACCACCGAGGTGCCCAGCCGCAGCCGGCTCGTCGACGCTCCCCACCAGGCCAGTGGCGTGTAGGCATCCGAGCCCCAGGCCTCCGCGGTGAACACCGCGTCGAATCCGGCGTCTTCGGCCGCCGCGACCAGCTCACCCGCGTTCTCCGGCGGCTGTGCGCCCCAGTAACCCAATTGCAGTCCCAGCTTCATCTCCGGCTCCTTGCTCAGATTCTTAGAACCTGTTCTACTCGTTGCTGTGACCACCAGCCAAAGCAGCCCGGTGCAGATCGACACCGATCAGCGGCCTCTCGCGGCACCTCTGAAGCTGTCCTTCGACTACACCCGTTCAGTCGGACCTACCCTCAGCCAGTTCTTCACCGCCCTGCGTGAGCGACGCATCGTCGGTGTCCGGGGCTCGGACGGCCGGGTTTACGTCCCGCCCGCCGAGTTCGACCCCGTGACTTACGAACGATTGACCGAGATCGTACCGGTGGCCAGTGTCGGGACCGTGCTGTCGTGGACCTGGCAGCCCGAACCTCTGCCGGGGCAGCCGCTGGACCGGCCGTTCGCCTGGGCGCTGATCAAACTCGACGGTGCCGACGTCGGCCTACTACACGCCGTTGATGTTGGATCGTCCGACGCGAGCATTACCGGGGCGCGCGTGCACGCGCACTGGGTCGACGAGCCGGTGGGCGCGATCACCGATATCGCGTACTTCGCGCTCGGCGAACAGACCGAGCCCGTTGCCGAAACGACCGACGACCGTGACCCGGTGACGGTCCAGGAGACGCCCAGCAGCATCGAAATCCAGCACACCGCTTCACTTCCCGAGACCGCGTTCCTGCGCGCCCTCGAAGAGGGCAAGCTGCTCGGCGCCCGCACCGGCAAGGACGGGAAGGTGTATTTCCCGCCGAAGGAAGCAGATCCAGCGACCGGCCGCGAACTCGACAACTTCGTCGAGCTGCCCGACAAGGGCACAGTGACGACGTTCGCGATCATCAACATCCCGTTCGCCGGCCAGCGCATCAAACCGCCGTACGTCGCCGCCTACGTCCTTCTCGACGGCGCCGACATCGCCTTCCTGCACCTGATCCAGGAGATCGACGCCGCCGAGGTGCGGATGGGTATGCGGGTGCAGGCGGTGTGGAAGCCCCAGGAGGAATGGGGCCTCGGCATCGACAACATCGAATACTTCAAGCCGACCGGCGAACCCGACGCCGACTACGACACCTACAAACACCACCTGTAAGAGGGATAACGTGACCGATCGCGATGTAGCTGTCGTCGGATTCGCCCATGCGCCGCATGTGCGCCGCACCGACGGCACCACCAACGGCGTCGAAATGTTGATGCCGTGCTTCCATGCACTTTATGACGAACTCGGTCTTGAGCAGACCGACATCGGCTTCTGGTGCTCTGGGTCGTCGGATTACCTTGCCGGACGGGCGTTTTCGTTTATCTCCGCGATCGACTCGATCGGGGCGGTGCCCCCGATCAACGAGTCGCACGTGGAAATGGACGCCGCGTGGGCGCTTTACGAGGCCTATATCAAGCTGCTGACCGGTGAAGTCGACACCGCGCTGGTCTACGGCTTCGGCAAGTCTTCCGCCGGCACGCTGCGCCGGGTGCTTGCGATGCAGACCGATCCGTACACCGTCGCGCCGCTGTGGCCGGACGCAGTGTCGATGGCCGGGCTGCAGGCCCGTTTCGGCTTGGACGCCGGCAAGTGGACGGCCGAGCAGATGGCGCAGGTGGCGCTGGACTCCTTGGCGGTTGCGGAGCGCACCGATTCGGAGAAGCCTGCCAAGAGCATCGACGAGCTGCTGGCCCGGCCGTTCTTCGCCGATCCTCTTCGGCGCCACGACATTGCGCCGATCACCGACGGCGCGTCGGCGATCGTGCTGGCTGCCGGCGACAAAGCCCGTGAGCTGCGGGAGAACCCCGCCTGGATCACCGGGTTCGAGCACCGTATCGAGACTCCGGTCATCGGCGCCCGGGACCTGACCACCTCGCCGTCAACGCAGGCGTCAGCCAAGGCCGCGACGGGCGGAGATACCAGCTCGATCGAGGTGGCCGAGATCTACGCGCCGTTCACCCATCAGCAATTGCTCCTGACCGAAGCGATCGGCCTGCCGTCGTCGACGAAGGTCAACCCGTCGGGCGGCGCACTGGCCGCCAATCCGATGTTCTCCGCGGGGCTGGAGCGCATCGGCTTTGCGGCACAACACATTTTCGATCGCTCGGCAGGCCGGGTGCTGGCGCACGCGACCAGCGGCCCGGTGTTGCAACAGAACCTCGTCGCCGTGCTGGAAGGGAAATAGGATGGCAGGCCAGCTTGCGGCGGTGCTCGGCACCGGCCAGACGAAGTACGTCGCCAAGCGCCAGGACGTCTCGATGAACGGGCTGGTTCGCGAGGCCATCGACAAGGCATTGTCCGACTCCGGGTCGACCATGGAAGACATCGACGCCGTAGTGGTCGGCAAGGCGCCCGACTTCTTTGAGGGCGTGATGATGCCCGAGCTGTTCATGGCCGACGCCGTCGGCGCGACGGGCAAGCCGCTGATCCGGGTGCACACCGCGGGTTCGGTCGGCGGGTCAACCGGTGTGGTGGCAGCCAGCCTGGTGCAGTCGGGCAAGTACCGGCGGGTGCTGGCGATGGCCTGGGAAAAGCAGTCCGAGTCAAACGCTATGTGGGCGTTGAGCATTCCGGTGCCCTTCACCAAGCCTGTCGGCGCCGGCGCGGGCGGCTACTTCGCTCCGCACGTGCGCTCCTACATCCGCCGATCCGGCGCGCCGACGCACATCGGTGCCCTGGTGGCGGTCAAGGACCGGCTGAACGGCGCCAAGAACCCGCTGGCGCATCTACACCAACCGGACATCACGCTGGACAAGGTGATGTCGTCGCAGATGCTGTGGGATCCCATCCGCTTCGACGAAACCTGCCCGTCGTCCGACGGCGCCTGTGCGGTGGTGATCGGCAACGAGGACGCCGCTGACAAGCGGGTCGCCGACGGCCATCCGGTGGCATGGATCCACGCCACCGCGTTGCGCACCGAACCGCTGGCGTACTCCGGGCGCGACCAGGTCAACCCGCAGGCCGGGCGCGACGCCGCCAAGGCGCTGTGGAAGGCGGCCGGCATCACCAGCCCGATCGACGAAATCGATGCCGCCGAGATCTACGTGCCGTTCTCGTGGTTCGAGCCGATGTGGCTGGAGAACCTCGGGTTTGCCCCCGAAGGCGAGGGCTGGAAGCTCACCGAGGCCGGCGAAACCGCGATCGGCGGGCGGATCCCGCTCAACGCCTCCGGCGGTGTGCTGTCGTCTAACCCGATCGGCGCCTCGGGTTTGATCCGCTTCGCCGAGGCGGCTATCCAGGTGATGGGCAAAGCGGGCGATCACCAAGTACCCAACGCCCGGAAGGCACTCGGACACGCCTACGGCGGCGGCTCGCAGTATTACTCGATGTGGGTGGTGGGGGCAGACAAGCCATGAAATACACCTGCAGCGTCGCGATGGGCCCAATCGACCAGCTGACCGAGCTGGCCAGAACCGCCGAGGAGGTGGGGTTCGACGCGATCGCGCTGCCAGACTCGCTGTTCTACATGGAAAAAGCCGCGGCCGACTATCCCTACACCCCGGACGGCTCGCGGATGTGGGACGAGAACACGCCGTGGGTGGACCCGCTGATCGCCGCCGGTGCGATGGGCGCAGTGACCTCGACACTGCGGTTCTACACCAACGTGATGAAACTCGGCTCCCGCAATCCGCTGCTGCTGGCTCGCCAGGTCGGCTCGGTGGCCAACCTGACCGGCAACCGGTTCGGCTTCGGTGTCGGGATCGGCTGGGCGCCGGAGGAATTCGAGTGGTGCGGGGTGCCCTACAAGCGCCGCGGCGCACGCGTCGATGAAATGATCGAAGTCATCAAACTGGTACTGGGCGGTGGGATGGTCGAATTCCACGGCGAGTTCTACGACTTCGACCGACTGCAGATGAGCCCGGCCCCCAGCCAGCCGGTGCCGTTCTACGTCGGTGGCCACACCGACGTCGCACTCAAGCGCGCGGCGCGCGTCAGCGACGGCTGGACCAGCGCCATGATGACCGCTGACCAACTCGCCGAAACCATCGGCAAGCTCAATGCTTTGCGCACCGAATACGGCCGTGCCGAGCAGCCTTTCGAGTTCCAGGCGGTATGCATCGACAAGTTCGGGGTCGATGGCCACCGCGAGCTTGCCGAGATCGGCGTCACCGACAACATCGTGATTCCTTGGGTGTTCGACGGACTGGGATTCGACGCGCCGCTCGACAAGAAGAAGGATTCGCTGAAGCGTTTCGCCGACACCTATATCCACTCGGGATGGCAACAGTGCGCGCCGGCGACGATGCAGAGCGAAGCGATGAGGAGGAGCGGCGCCAAATGACAGACTCGCCCGCGCACCTGGCCGGTAAGCGTTCCCGCGACGCGGTGATCGCCCGCGACAAGGCGGCCTGGTTGGAGGTTTTCGCTGACGACGCGATCGTCGAAGACCCCATCGGTCCGTCGCACTTCGACCCGGAGGGTAAGGGCCATCGCGGCCGCGACGCCATCTCGGCGTTCTGGGACCAGGCGATCGCCCCGACCGACAAGATCGAGTTCAACTTCGTCGACACCTTCCAGTGCGGCAACGAGGAAGCCAACGTCGGCAACATCGTGATCACCATGGGCGGGTACCGGATCACCACCGATGGCGTCTTCACCTACAAGGCCGACGACGACGGCAAGCTGGTGGCACTGCGCGCGTACTGGGAGGTCGACCGCGCGACGGCGTCAGCGCGCAAAATCTAGAGCGGTTCCAGGCCGGTGAGGTAACGGCGGCCCAGGTCCTGATAGGCCTGCGGGTTGGCCTTCACCCACATCTCGGCCCCGGTGCCCGCGATCGGTCCCTTCACCGTGGCCGGTGCGCCCACCACCAGCACCTCGTCGGGGATCTTCGTGCCACCGAGCACCAGCGCACCGGCTGCGACCATGCTGCGTGCGCCGATCACCGCCCCGTCCAGGACGGTGGCGTGGTTGGCGATCAGCGCCTCAGCCCCGACGTGCACGCCGTGGATGGTGCACATATGCGCCACCGTGGCCCCCGGGCCGATGTCGACCGGGATGCCTGGCGGTGAATGCAGCACCGATCCGTCCTGAACATTGGCGCCCTCGCGCACGACGACCGGCCCGTAGTCGGCGCGCAGTACGGCGTTGAACCACACTGACGCGCCGGCTTCGATCGTCACGTCACCGATCAAGGTCGCGGTGGGCGCAACGAAGGCGGTGGGATCGACCTTCGGCGCGCGGCCTTCGAAGGAAAACAACGGCATCGTTCAGATATACCTCAGAGCGGGTAGGCCCTAGTGACAGCGGCCATGATTGCGCGATCCGATAGAAAAACTGTAACGTGTTCTAGTTAGAAGCTGACAAAGTTGGAGGCGTGGCATGGCTACCGAGACGGCCGGCATTCGCGAGATCGACACAGGCACCCTGCCCGACAGGTACGCCCGGGGTTGGCACTGCTTGGGCCCGGTCAAGGATTTCCTGGACGGGCAGCCCCACGGCATCGAAATCTTCGGCACCCACCTCGTCGTGTTCGCCGACTCGCAGGGCGGTCTGAATGTCCTCGACGGCTATTGCCGGCATATGGGTGGCAACCTGGCGCAGGGCACCATCAAAGGTGATGAACTCGCCTGCCCGTTCCACGACTGGCGCTGGGGCGGCGACGGCAAGTGCAAGCTGGTGCCCTACGCCAAGCGCACGCCGCGGCTGGCCCGCACCCGTGCCTGGACCACCGATGTGCGCGGCGGACTGCTGTTTGTCTGGCACGACCCTGAGGGCAACCCGCCGCCGGACGAGGTACGGATCCCGGAGATCCCGGAGTGGTCCGGCGGCGAGTGGACCGACTGGCGGTGGAACAGCATGGAGATCAACTCCAACTGCCGCGACATCATCGACAACGTCACCGATATGGCGCACTTTTTTTACATCCACTACGGGCTGCCCACGTATTTCAAGAACGTGTTCGAGGGCCACATCGCCTCGCAGTACCTCCACAACGTCGGCCGACCCGACGTGAACGACATGGGCACCACCTACGGGGAGGCGCACCTGGATTCGGAGGCCAGTTACTTCGGACCGTCGTTCATGATCAACTGGCTGCACAACAGTTATGGCGGCTACAAGGCCGAATCCATCCTGATCAACTGCCACTACCCGGTGACGCAGGAGAAGTTTGTCCTGCAGTGGGGTGTGATCGTCGAAAAGCCCAAGGGCATGGACGAATCGATGACCGAGAAGCTCGCCGATGCGATGACCGACGGGGTCAGCAAGGGCTTTTTGCAGGATGTCGAGATCTGGAAACACAAGACCCGCATCGACAATCCGCTGCTGGTCGAGGAGGACGGCGCGGTCTACCAGATGCGACGCTGGTACCAACAGTTCTACGTCGATGCCGCGGAGGTGACCGCGGAGATGACCGATCGCTTCGAGATCGAGGTGGACACCACTGTGGCCAACGAGAAGTGGCACGTCGAAGTGGAAGAGAACCTCAAACGGCAGGCCGAGGAAGAAAAGGCCGACCAGGCGTCGTCATGACCGGCAGCGAGCAGCCGCCCGACGTCGACCAACTTGCCCGGTCGATGTTGGCCCTGCACGGCCCGCACGACGACCACGACCATGCTCCGCCGGGCGGTCCCGCGGGCGGGCAGTGGGCCAAGGCACCCGATTTCGCCAACGACCCCCAACGGGCCGCCGCTATCGCCGAATCCACTCGCGCCGACCGCGAGCGCTATCTCTCGTCGGGCCTGGTGCCGGTGGACTGCCGGTTCTGCCACGCGACCGTTGCCGTCAAGAAGCTCGGACCGGGACACACTGCGGTGCAGTGGAATTCCGAGGCGGCGCAGCGCTGCGCATTCTTCGCCGACCTGCGCGCCGACGGCGGACACAGCAGCCGCGCCCGATCATGCCCGAAGCTGGCCGACAGCATCAAACACGCAGTCGCCGAAGGCTGTCTGGAGGAAGAGTCCAGCGCGCCGGCCCCCGGCGACGGCTAGCGATCACAGCCCGGCGAAGCGTTCCTTGACCGCCTCCGCGGTCAGCCCGTAATCGACCAGTGAATACGTATGTTTGGGCGCGCGGGGGCCGGTCTGGCTTTCGGCGTGGCTGAGTTCCATCGCGCCCCGCGCCTCATCGGTCAGGGTCAAGCCGAAGTGCCGGTACACGCCTTCCGCGGTGCCCACCGGGTCCGCGACGAAATCTGCGTAGTCCACATCGCAGAACTGTGCCGGATCGTACTCAGCCCGTGCCGCATTGAAGCGCTCCAGCCCGCGTGACCACGTATCCATCGAATCGTGCCCGATCTGAGCGCCGGTGTACGTGTTCGACCAACCCTCGGCGGTGTGCTGGGCCAGCGAGCACATCGACGCCATGATCGTCTCGACCGGGCGATGGGTCTGCACCACCAGCGCGTCGGGATAGGTGGCCATCAGCGCGTCCAAGGCGAACAGATGGCTGGGATTCTTGAGCACCCAGCGTTTTCCGGGATCGTTGAGTCCGATCAGCTGAAGGTTTTTGCGGTGCCGTCGATATGCCGGGCCCCAATCTTGGCTCGACAGCCATTTCGCGTAGCTGGGCAGGTGCGCCAGCGTCTCGTAGGACACCGAATGAAATGACTGCCGCAGCAACTGCCAGCATTCCTCCAACTCGTCGGCGGCCATGAAGTGCAGCCCCGTGTAGTCCGGGTTCTCGTTGTGGTGCTGGGTGAACCGGGCGTCGATTTCTCGGTGGATGGGGTTGGAGTCCCAGGTTTCCCGCGGCGGACGCGGCTGCGGGTATTCGGCCAACCACATTTGCAAGCCCTGATGCGCGGGGTCGGCGCCGAGCAGGCGGTGCAGCGCAGTGGTTCCCGTGCGCACCAGCCCGGTGACGAAGATCGGCCGCTCGATCACGACGTCGGCGTGCCCGGGGTATTGCTGCCAGGCGGCTTGGGACAGCAAGCGGGCCACCAGCGCGCCACGCAGAAAGAACCGGTTCATCTTGCTGCCCAGTTCGGTGAGGTCGGCCTCCCGTTGATAGGACTCGAGCAATACGGCCAGTGCTTCCCGATAGTTGTCGTCGTCGGTGCCGAAATCGTCCAGCCCAACCAACTTCGTCGCCGAGGCGTGCAAGTCGTCGACGGTGCCGACGTCGGTTCGCGCGGTCATCAGGCCTTGTACTCTCCGCAGTTGACGTCGAGCGTCTGTCCGGTGATGCCACTGGACAGATCGCTGGCGAAAAACAGGATCGCCGACGCTACCTCGTCTTCGGTGGGCAGCCGCTTCAAGTCGGAGTTCGTGGCGGTGGCGGCGTAAATTTGATCCACCGTCGTCCCGTATTTACCGGCCTGATGCGTGAAGTATCCCTTGAGGGTGTCTCCCCAGATATAGCCTGGCGCAACTGAATTGACCCGAATTCCGTCGTCACCGAGCTCGGTCGCCAGCGACTGGGACATCGCCAGCAACGCGGACTTGGCCATTTTGTAAGCGCCGTATTTGGCCTGCGAGTGCCGAATCACCATCGAATTGACGTTGACGATCGAGCCGTTCGACTCGGCGAGCGCGGGCGTGAATCGCTGGATGAGCCGCAACGCGCCGAGCACAGTGAGTTCGATGGCATCACGGATATGTTGAAACGTGGTGCCGGCCAACGGTTTCATCGACGGCACCCGAAAGGCGTTGTTGATCAACACGTCGACTTTGCCGTAGGCGGCCAGCGAAGCTTCGACCAGGTTAGCCACCTGATCGTCGTCGGTGATGTCGGTGGAGACCGCCACCGCGCGCCGGCCGGTGTCGGTGATCTGCTTGGCGACGTCGTCGAGGCGTTCGACGGTGCGCGCCGCCAACACCAGGTCGGCGCCATCTTCAGCACAGCGCCGGGCCAGCGTGGTGCCGAGAGCAGGGCCCACGCCGCTGATCACCACGACCTTGCCGTCGAGCATTCCTGGCATCACTACCCCAGCATTCTGTTGGCGATTTGGTTTTGGCGCTGGGCGATTCGCGCGCGCCAGCCATCCTCGGTGATTTTGTTGTGCTCGTAATGCGGCAGTGCGGCCGGGACGGCGTCGAAGTCCACGAGCTCGACGCTGGGTCCGTCCGCCTCGGTGAGATGACGTGAGACCCGTTGCCAGCGGAACTGTAGGAATCCGCGAGGGTGCCCCAGTGTTTCGACCCAGTTGGTGACGCCGGGGTTCTGGTCGGCGACGACGATGCGGATCTTGCCGTCGGGATCTGCCTGAGCCTGCGCGGCGTTCAGCGAGGTTTGGTGGTTGATGTAGTCCAGCGAGATGTACCACATGCTGCCCAGCTGGAAGCCGAGATACGGCGCGTCCGTCACCGGCAGCGTGATGATCAGAGCCTGGTTGGGCCGCAGGTCGAAATGCCCGGCGGATGAATACTGAGTCGACAAGCCGCCCGGCGTCAGCCGCGGTGAGACCATGGTGTTAACCGGGATGTTCAGATAGAACCACTGCGGAAACTGGAGCCAGGTCTTTACCCGGTTGACGAGTTGCTTTCCTGCTGTGCTGTAACGCTTTTCGATGGTGGCGCGGGTCAGCGGTGGCGGCGCGGTACCCGCGGTGTCCAGGCGGGTGACCGCCAAGGTGCCGCGCTGCTGCGACCAATCGCCGTAGACCTCGCGAATCACCAGCTGTGCAGGGCCGGTCGGCCGCACCCGCCACTCGAAACTGCCGTCGTCGGCGATCTCGAGCTCACGGTCGTCGAACGCGGCCTGGCTGGCCGGCACATTGTCGTCGGTGTATTCGCCGCCGAGCAATTGGAAGCTCAGGTCCGTCGTGGTGCCGCGGGTGCCGGTGACCAGGTAGTCGTGGTTGGCATGCACCCGGCAGCCGAAGTAAAGGGTGTCCGGATTGTCCAGGCCCATCTTGGTGAACGGACCAGTGCCAGACAGTAGGAATGGATGGTCGCGTTCATAGTCGAACGCCAGGTGTGTGCAGGCGGCAATACAGCCGGCCAGGTATTGCAGTCCTTCGAGCAGGTCGGCTTCGGTCTCGATGTGCGGCGCGGCCACTACGAGTTCCTCGGCCTCGGCGATGGCGTCGATGAGCGGCTGGGAGAACACGCCTAGACGCTAGAACGTGTTCTATTTTTCGTCAATGGGCGAACATTCCGAGGCGTCGGCCGCGGCGTTCAAAGACGAGGCCGACTCACTACGGCGCGCACTGCTGCGACAGATCGATCAGATGCTGCCGCACATCGGGATGCCGGTTCAGGTAGTCGATGGCGCTGCCGTTACCGCCCTCGGCCCGTGATTTGGCTTGCAGCTGCGCGTGGAGGTCAGGATGCCGCTGCAGGTACGAGTCGATGGAGTTACCGACGGTTTGGTCGCACGCGGGTTCCGCGTTGGCTGTGCCCGCCAAGGGCAGCGCGATCACGGCCGCGGCGGCTGCAGTGAGCAGCCCCCCGGCGAGCAGGCCGTGCGGTCTGCGGCGAATGTGGTTAGAAGCGGTCATCGGCTCGGTCCTTTTGTGCGGTATTTCGTCGCTCTATGTCTGCTAATCGAGAATACTCGCGACAGCGTTAGCGCAGCTGGGCCTGGCAGGCCGGGAAATGCACCTGCGCCGGGTGGGTCGGGCTGCAGGGGCTCGGCGCGGAGTGCGCAGCGGGCACCATGGCCACCACCATTGCCCGATGCGGCGCGGGCCAAACATGGATTCGATTGAGCGGCCTGCGTGAAACGACTCGGCCGCCGACGGTTGGCTTGGCATGCGCGTCATAAAGTTATGCGCGACAGGCGATGTGCAACGACGCGCTAGCGGCATCACGTCCGCCGGGTAGGAGGAGGCATGCCGATATCGCCACAAATCTCGCTTCAGCTGCGCACATTCACCGACGATCAGGACCACGCGTGGACTTCGACGCTGGCGTTGGGGCAGGCCATGGATGTTGCGGGCATTGACCGCGTCGTCGTCTCTGACCACGTCGTATTCGGCGAAAACCCGGACGCGTACAGCAACCCGGCGCTGGGGGGGATCGCCGGCGGCCGCCAACCGACGGGCCCCGATGGGCAGTGGCTCGAGCCGCTGACAGTGCTCACCGCGCTGGCGGCGATGACGACCCGCATCCGGCTCGGTACGGCGGTGCTGCTGGCCGCGCTGCGCCGCCCTGCTGTCCTTGCCAAGCAGGTCTCGACCCTGGACGTGTTGTCAGGCGGCCGGGTTGATCTGGGTGTGGGCGTGGGATGGCAGCGCGAGGAGTACGAGGCGGCCGGCTTGCCGTTCGAGCGCCGCGGAAGGCTGCTCGATCACACGCTGGAAGTGTGCAATGCGCTGTGGACAGCGCAGCGCAGTTCCTATCGGTCACCCGAATTGTCGTTCGACAAAATTCACCAGATGCCCAAACCCGTTCAGGTTGGCGGAGTGCCGATCTGGGTTAGTGGCACGGTGAACGACGCCGTCGCACGCCGGTTGAGCAAGTTCGGTCGCGGCTGGATCCCGTGGGGCTCCGCCGTGAGCGATCCTGCGGGAGCCATCACAGCAATGAAGGACAAGATCGCCGACCTCGGTGGTGACCCCGTTGACCTGCAGGTCCTCGGTCATGCGACAACCGTCAAGCGACCCGACCGTTCGGTCGACATAGCTGCGACCGTGGCATCGGCTGCGCCGCTGATCTCGGCCGGTGTGACCGATGTGCGGGTCACCGTGTCGCTGCCGCGTGAGGTCAGCCGCGCGACTGATTTGCTGACCGAACTCGTCGAAGCGTTCCGCGCGGCAACCCGCTAAGTCCTGGCAGCCTCTTCGCGCTTGATCTCCAGCGCGATGTCGATCAGCTGGTCTTCCTGGCCGCCGATGAGTTTCCGCTGGCCGGCCCGGTGCAGCAGTTCGTGGGCGGGCACGCCGTAGCGTTCGGCTTGCCGGACGGCGTGCTTGAGGAAGCTGGAGTACACCCCGGAGTACCCCATGACCAGCGCGTTGCGGTCCAGCAGACATTCGGCGGGCATCGCCGGGCGCACCACGTCTTCGGCGGCGTCGGCGATATCGAAGAAGTCGATGCCGGTCTTGACGCCGATCTTGTCGAACACCCCGATCAGCGCCTCGACCGGCGCGTTGCCGGCGCCGGCGCCGAAGCGCCGCACCGACCCGTCGATCTGCTTGGCCCCGGCACGCACGGCCTCCACGCTGTTGGCCACCCCGAGCCCGAGGTTTTCGTGGCCGTGGAATCCGACCTGAGCGTCGTCGCCGAGTTCGGCGACCAGCGCGGCAACCCGGTCACGCACGCCTTCGAGCACCAGCGCGCCCGCCGAATCGACCACGTAAACACACTGGCAGCCGGCGTCAGCCATGATCCGGGCCTGTTTGGCCAGCTTCTCCGGCGGAATGGTGTGGGCCATCATCAAGAACCCGACGGTTTCCAGACCCAGCTCGCGCGCCAGGCCGAAGTGCTGGATGGATACGTCTGCCTCGGTGCAATGGGTGGCGATCCGGCAGATCGACCCGCCGTTGTTCTGGGCTTCCTTGATGTCCTCTTTGGTACCGACACCGGGCAGCATCAAAAAGGCGATCTTGGCTTCGCTGGCGGTCTCGGCGGCCAGCTTGATCAGCTCTTGCTCGGGGGTTTTGGAGAACCCGTAGTTGAAGCTCGACCCGCCCAGCCCGTCGCCGTGGGTCACCTCGATCACCGGCACGCCGGCCGCGTCCAGCGCCGCGACAATGGCACCGACCTCGTCTTTGGTGAACTGGTGGCGTTTGTGGTGGCTGCCGTCCCTTAGCGAGGTGTCCGTGATTCGGACGTCCCAGATGCTGTCGGTCATCGCGCGCCTCCTGCCGTGGCAGACAGTGATTCCTTGGCGATTTCCTCGCCGACCTTGGTCGCGGCAGCGGTCATGATGTCGAGGTTGCCGGCGTAGGGCGGCAGGTAATCACCGGCGCCCGACACTTCCAGGGATGTCGAGACCAGCGCCTGCCCGCCGGAGTTCATCGACGGGTCGTCGAACTGCGGTTCGTTGAGCAACCGGTAGCCGGGCACATAGGTCTGGACCTCGGCCACCACGTCGCGAATGGACTGCGCGATCGCGTCACGGTCGGCGTCTTCGGGGATGGCGCAGAAGATGGTGTCGCGCATGATCATCGGCGGATCTGCGGGGTTGAGGATGATGATTGCCTTGCCGCGCTTGGCACCGCCGATCGTCTCCACCCCCTTGGACGTGGTCTTGGTGAACTCGTCGATGTTGGCCCGGGTGCCCGGCCCGGCCGACACTGACGCCACCGACGCCACGATCTCGGCATAAGGCACGTCCACCACCCGCGACACCGCGTACACGATCGGGATGGTGGCCTGCCCGCCGCAGGTGATCATGTTGACGTTGGGGGCGTCCAGGTGCTCGCGCAGGTTCGCCGGGGGAATCACCGCCGGCCCGACGGCGGCCGGGGTCAGATCGATGGCCCGAATCCCGGCCTCGGCATAGCGCGGGGCCGCGTCGCGGTGCACATAAGCGCTGGTGGCCTCGAACACCAGGTCGGGCTTTTCGTCCTGCGCCAGCAGCCAGTCCACTCCTTCGTGGGTGGTCTCCAGGCCCAGTTTGCGGGCCCGGGCCAGACCCTCGGACTCCGGATCGATGCCGACCATCCAGCGCGGCTCCAGCCATTCCGAGCGCAGAAGCTTGTACAGCAGGTCGGTGCTGATGTTGCCCGATCCGACGATGGCGACGGTTGCCTTGGACGGCATGTTTGCTCCTCTTATTCGAACGTCAGCCGGACGGACCCCAGTCCGGCAAAATCGGCGACGAAATCGTCGCCCGGCCGCGCATCGATGGCCCGGGTGCATGAGCCGGGCAGCACGATGTCCCCGGCTCGCAGGCGCACCCCGAAACTTTCCACCTTGCGCGCCAGCCACGCCACCGCGGTGACCGGGTTGCCCAGCACC
Organism: Mycobacterium sp. NGS48; assembly: GCF_059812585.1. Lineage (NCBI taxonomy): Bacteria > Bacillati > Actinomycetota > Actinomycetes > Mycobacteriales > Mycobacteriaceae > Mycobacterium > Mycobacterium sp. NGS48. The sequence continues at coordinate 21,295 of NZ_JCALCY010000010.1, read as the reverse complement.
GCGTCGCTGCGGCCCTTGGCCACCACTTCCCCGCTTCGGGTCAATACCGCGTCGATCGTTCTGATGTCGATGTCGGCCGGCGACACCCGCGCCTGGCCCAACACAAAGCCGGCTGACGAGGCGTTATCGGCGATGGTGTCGCACAGCTTGATCTGCCAGTTGGTGATGCGGGTGTCGATCAACTCGATCGACGGCACAAACGCCTCGGTGGCGGCCAGCACGTCGTTCTCGGTGCAGCCGGCCCCGGGAAGGTCGGCGGCCAGGATGAATCCCACTTCGACCTCCACCCGCGGGTAGAGATAATTCGCCGCGGTGACGGGCTGATCTTCGAATACCTGCATCTCGTCGAGCAGGTGGCCGTAGTCCGGTTCGTCGACGCCCATCATCTGCTGCATCGCCAGCGACGACAGCCCCACCTTGTGGCCCACAATCCGGGCCCCCTCGGCCACCCGCTGGCGGATGTTGATCAGCTGGATTTCATAGGCGTCCACGACGTCGATCTCCGGGTGGGCGGCCGTCAACGGCGAAATCGACTCACGACTCCGCTCAGCCTGCGCCAGGTCGGCGGCCAGCTCGTCACGGGTGGCAACCGAGATCATTGACCGAAGTCCCCTCGTCGGTGTGACCGGGGCGGTAGCGCCCAGCCAGGGCAATTCTATAACGTGTTCTACATGACAGCTCAGGAGTACGACGTCGTCGTAGTCGGCAGCGGTGGCGCGGGCATGGTTGCTGCCCTCACCGCCGCTCACCGGGGTCTCTCGACACTAGTCGTCGAGAAGGCAGCACACTACGGTGGTTCGACCGCTCGCTCGGGAGGCGGCGTCTGGATTCCCAACAACGAGGTCCTCAAGCGCGACGGCGTCACCGACACCACCGAAGCGGCACGCAAATACCTGCACGGAATCATCGGCGACGTCGGCGAGCCCGAACGCATCGACACCTATCTGCAGCGCGGACCCGAGATGCTGTCGTTCGTTCTCGAGCACACACCGCTGAAAATGTGTTGGGTACCGGCCTACTCCGACTATTACCCGGAGGCGCCGGGCGGGCGCCCCGGCGGCCGTTCCATCGAGCCAAAGCCGTTCAACGCCAACAAGCTCGGACCTGATCTGCCCGGGCTGGAGCCGCCGTACGGCAAGGTTCCACTCAATGTCGTTGTGATGCAGCAGGACTACGTCCGACTGAACCAACTGAAGCGACACCCGCGCGGCGTGCTGCGCAGCCTGAAAGTCGGTGCCCGCACGATGTGGGCCAAGGCGACCGGCAAGAACCTCGTCGGGATGGGGCGCGCGCTGATCGGACCGCTGCGAATCGGATTGCAGCAGGCCGGTGTTCCGGTGCTTCTCAACACCGCTTTGACGGATCTCTATGTCGAGGACGGTGTGGTGCGCGGGGTGTATGTCGTCGACAGCGCTTCCGACGCTGCGGAGCCGACGCTGATCATGGCGCGGCGCGGCGTGATCCTGGCAAGCGGCGGCTTCGAGCACAACGAGCAGATGCGGGTGAAGTACCAACGAGCGCCGATCACCACCGAGTGGACGGTAGGCGCCAAGGCGAACACCGGTGACGGCATCCTCGCGGCCGAAAAGCTTGGCGCGACATTGGAACTGATGGAAGACGCCTGGTGGGGACCGACGGTGCCGCTGGTCGGCGCACCATGGTTTGCGTTGTCGGAGCGCAACTCCCCCGGGTCGATCATCGTCAACATGTCGGGCAAGCGGTTCATGAACGAATCGATGCCCTACGTCGAGGCCTGCCATCACATGTACGGCGGAGAGCACGGCCAGGGACCCGGGCCGGGCGAGAACATTCCGGCGTGGCTGGTGTTCGACCAGCAATACCGCGACCGCTATATCTTCGCGGGACTGCAGCCTGGACAACGTATTCCACGCAAGTGGATGGAATCCGGCGTGATCATCCAGGCCGACACCCTAGAGCAGCTCGCCGAGAAGACGGGCCTACCCGTCGACGAGTTCACCGCGACCGTGCAGTGCTTCAACGGCTTTGCGCGCTCCGGCGTCGACGAGGACTACGGCCGCGGGGAGAGCGCCTACGACCGCTACTACGGCGACCCGACCAACAAGCCCAATCCCAACCTCGGCGAGATCAGCCACCCGCCCTACTACGCGGCCAAGATGGTCCCCGGCGATCTGGGCACCAAGGGCGGTATCCGTACCGACGTACACGGCCGCGCGCTGCGCGACGACGGCAGCGTCATCGATGGGCTGTACGCGGCGGGCAACGTCAGCGCCCCGGTGATGGGCCATACCTATCCCGGGCCGGGCGGCACCATCGGGCCCGCGATGACATTCGGCTACCTGGCGGCGCTGCACATCGCAGGGGAGAATTAAAGATGCCAATCAACCCCGAAGTCGCGCTTGCTGCCGAGTTGGACCCGATCGAATTCTCCTGGAGCAGCAGCGATGTGCAGCTCTACCACTTGGGTTTGGGCGCCGGCGCCGACCCGATGGATCCCCGCGAGCTTCGCTATCTGATCGACGACACACCGCAGGTACTGCCGACGTTCGGCAACGTGGCCGCCACCTTCCACGCCACCAAACCGCCGACCGTGCAGTTTCCCGGCATCGACATCGAGCTGAGCAAGGTGCTGCACGCCAGCGAACAAGTTTCGGCGCCGGCACCGTTGCCGCCGTCCGGTTCGGCGCGCGCCGTCACCCGGTTCACCGATATCTGGGACAAGGGCAAGGCCGCGGTGATCTGGTCCGAAACCGCGGTGACAGCACCGGATGGCACCCTGCTGTGGACGCAACGGCGGTCGATCTTCGCCCGCGGCGAAGGCGGATTCGGCGGTGAGCGGGGGCAGTCGACGTCGACGGCCGCACCGGATCGGGCGCCCGACGTCGAGCTGAAGATACCGATCCTGCCGCAGCAGGCGCTGCTATACCGGCTGTGCGGAGACCGCAATCCGCTGCACTCGGATCCCGAATTCGCCGCGGCCGCAGGGTTTGAGCGTCCTATCCTGCACGGCCTCTGCACGTATGGCATGACGTGTAAGGCCATCGTCGATGCGCTGCTGGACGCCGACGTCGCGGCCGTCGGCTCCTATAGCGCCCGCTTCGCCGGTGTGGCGTTTCCCGGCGAGACGTTGCGAGCCGACGTCTGGAAGGAAGACGGGCGCATGCTGGCCAGCGTGGTCGCGCCGTCGCGGGAGAACGCCGTCGTGCTGTCTGGTGTGGAACTGGTCCCGGCGTAATCCCGCTATTCCGCCGACTGTGAAGTTAGGTTCACGCTGACGCTCGAGAGTGAGACTAACTTCACGCTCGGCGGACTAATGCTGCGCGGACACGGCGAATGATGTCCATTTCCCGATCGCCGGCCAGTACCCGGATAACGATCCAGCCGCAGCGTTGGAGCCTCTCGTGGCGCTTCACGTCCCACCTGTAGCGGACGCGATCCTTGCGATGTTGTTCGCCGTCGTACTCGACTGCCACCTTCACTTCGGGCCAGCCCATATCGAGATAGGCGAATGCCTCGCCCCAGTTGTTGTAGACCGGGATTTGGGTCTGCGGCCTGGGTAGCCCCGCTTGAATCAAGATGACGCGCAGCCAGCTTTCCTTCGGCGATTCCGCACCGGCATCGACCAGATCCAGTGATACCCGTGCGCGCGCAATCCCCCGCCGACCGTCGTAGCGCTGCATGATTGTCTGTACCTCTACATCTTTGAGCTCGGCGGCGCGTGCCAACGCGTCGAGGCCGGCCACCCCTGGGATTGTGGGATGCCAGCAGGCCAGATCGACCGCAGTCCTCGCTGGGGTAGTGACGAGCACACCGCCCACTGTCTGGATCTCGTCGGGCTGCGGGCGATCGCTTCGCACCTGCAGCCCCGGCAGCCGATGCCGGTTGTCGTGGATAAGTTCAGCGGGCTGTGCGGCGTCCACCCATTCGCTGCCATGCAACGCCGCTGCGGAGAAGCCGGCGACGACGCCGCGCCGTCGCGACCATAACCACGCCGCCGTAGCACGGTCGGCAGCCGTGATCTCGATGTCGTTGGCGATGTAGACATCGCGGAACAGCCGGGTATGACGCGTGGTCAGCTGGCGCTTGGTCACAGTGCCCGCCGAGATGGCCTCGCTGGCGATGAATGGTCCCGCCATGGCGGCAGCGTGTCATGGGTGGCACGGCGCGTCACTTCACCCGTCGAACGTGAAGTTAGGTTCACACTCGGCGGCCAACGTGAACCTAAGTTCACGCTCGCGGGCAGAGGAGGGCGTCGACTAGCCCAGGATCAAGCCCGACGTCGGCACGCCGGTGCCGGCGGTGACGAGCACATGCTCGACGTCGGGCACCGGGTTCACTGACGTTCCTCGCAGTTGCCGTACGCCTTCGGCGATTCCGTTCATGCCGTGGATGTAGGCTTCGCCGAGCTGACCACCGTGTGTGTTGATCGGCAGCCGCCCGCCGATCTCGATTGCCCCGTCGGCGATGAAGTCCTTGGCCTCGCCCCAGCCGCAGAATCCCAACTCCTCCAATTGGATCAGCGTGAACGGGGTGAAGTGGTCATACAACACCGCGGTTTGGATGTCGGTGGGCTTTAGCCCGGACTGCTGCCAGAGTTGCTTGCCGACGAGCCCCATCTCCGGTAAGCCGTCGAGCTCGGGCCGGTAATAGCTGACCATCGAATACTGGTCCGGACTCGACCCCTGGGCCGCGGCCTCGATGACGGCGGGCCGGTTCTTCAGATCCTTGGCCCGCTCCACCGATGTGACGACGAGGGCCACCGCACCGTCGGTCTCCTGGCAGCAGTCAAGCAGCCGCAGCGGTTCGGCGATCCACCGTGAATTCTGGTGATCCTCGATCGTGATCGGCTTCTCGTAGAAGTACGCCTTCGGGTTTTTGGCAGCGTGCTTGCGATCGGCGACCGAGATCGCCCCGAAGTCGCGGCTGGTCGCGCCGGACAGGTGCATGTAGCGCTTGGCGATCATTGCAACCTGTGCGGCGGGCGTGGAAAGACCATGCGGATACGAGAACGAGTTGTCGACCCCGGTCGAGTCCGCGTTTTCCACCAGCCGGGTCTGCACCTGCCCGAACCGCATGCCCGATCGTTCGTTGAAAGCCCGATACGCCACAACGCAATCCGCGACGCCGGTTGCCACTGCGATGGCTGCCTGCTGGATCGTGGCGCACGCCGCGCCCCCACCATGATGGATTTTGGAGAAGAACTTCAGCTCCCCGATTCCGGTGGCCCGTGCAATCGCGACCTCGGTGTTGGAGTCCATCGTGAAGGTGACCATGCCGTCGACGTCGGCCGGTGTAAGGCCCGCGTCGTCAAGCGCGTCGAGCACGGACTCGGCGGCCAACCGCAACTCGCTGCGCCCCGAGTCCTTGGAGAAATCGGTGGCGCCGATGCCGGCAATCGCGGCCCTACCCGAGCGGGGGTACCTCCCGCTTGCGGGGGACATCAGGCATCTCCGATCGTCAATGTCGCATTCGCGATGACGTGGTCGCCAAGGCTGTTGCTGCCCACGATCTTCAACGTGATCAAGCCGTCCTCGATGGCGGTCACCTCGCCCTTGAACGTCACCGTGTCGTAGGAGTACCACGGCACACCCAGCCGCAGCCCGATCGACTTGATGATCGCAGTCGGTCCGGCCCAGTCGGTGATGTAACGCTGCACCAAACCGGTATCGGTCAGGATGTTGACGAAGATGTCCTTGGATCCCTTGGCTTGCGCCTTGTCCCGATCGTGGTGCACGTCCTGATAGTCGCGGGTGGCGATCGCCGTCGAGACGATGAAGGTCGGATCGCCGTACAGCTTGAGCTCTGGCAGCATCGTGCCGACCTCGACTGCCGGCGCGCTCATGCGTCCGGCTCCCACGCGTACAGCGTCCACGCCGGACCCACGTCGTTGGCGGGAAAGTCGATATACGTTGCGTGTACAGGCATTCCGATCTCCACCGATGCGGGGTCCACGTTGCGAAGCTCGCCGAGCATCCGCACGCCTTCTTCGAGTTCGACGAGCGCGATGACGAATGGCAATGTGCGGCCGGGCACCTTCGGGGCGTGATGCACTACGAAGCTGAACACCGTGCCCTTGCCACTGGCAACGACGTAGTCGATCGACACCTGTTTGTCCTGCCAGATCGCCGGTACCGGCGGATGGTGCAGGCTGCCGTCGCCCCGCTTCTGGATACGTAACTCATGGGCGTTGACGCCATCCCAGAAGAACTTGGTATCCCGCGAGGACGCCGGCCGCATCATCTTGTCGGCCTCGAGGTCCTCGGGCACCGGCGCAGCAGCAGACTGCTGGTCGCGCGGAATGAACTTCAAGATCCGCCAATTCATTTCGGCGACATCCTCGTCGCCCACCTGCCAGGCGATGTGCTGGTTGATGAAATAGCCCTCGCCCAGCGCGGTCTGCTTGGGGCCGACGACATCAGTCAGCTCGGCGGTCACGCTGACCTCCTCGCCGGGACGGAGATAGCGGTGGTAGGTCTGCTCGCAGTTGGTCGCGACCACTCCGACGTAGCCGGCATTGTCGAACAGCTCGATGATCTTGCCGAGTGGGTCGTCGTCCGGACGAGACCCACCGAGCCCCATCATGGTCCAGACCTGGATCATTGCCGGCGGCGCGACAACGCCCGGATGGCCGGCCGCTTTGGCGGCCGCCTCGTCGGTGTAGATCGGGTTCTGGTCGCCGATGGCATCGACCCAGTGGTGAATCATGGGCTGGTTCACCGGATCCCGGCCCAGCCGCGGCTTGCTCTTGCCCGCCGCCTTCACTTGTTCGACGGCAGCTTGCAGATCCCTCATCGCGGGACCCTCGGGACTTTGAGCCCAGCGGCAGCGATCATCTCTCGCATGACCTCGTTGACGCCGCCGCCGAAGGTGATCACCAGATTGCGCTTGGTCTGGGAATCCAGCCACTCCAGCAGCTCGGCGGTCTCCGGCTCGGCGGGGTTGCCGTACTTGCCGACGATCTCCTCGGCAAGTCGGCCCACATACTGAACCCGCTCGGTGCCAAACACTTTCGTCGCCGCGGCGTCGGCCACGTTGATGTCCTCGCCTGCGGCGGCCACCTGCCAATTAAGTAACTCGTTGATCCGCCAGATCGAATGGATTTCGCCGAGTGCGCGTTTGACGTCGTCGTGATCGATCGGGGTGGCACCGTCGCTGCCGGGCTTGGACGCCCACGCGTGCACCCGGTCGTAGATGGTGGCGAAGCGGCCGGCCGGGCCCAGCATCACCCGCTCGTTGTTGAGCTGGGTGGTAATCAGCCGCCAGCCGCCGTTCTCCTCGCCGACCAGCATGTCCGCCGGCACCCGGACGTCGTTGTAGTAGGTGGCGTTGGTGTGGTGGGCACCGTCCGCCAGGATCATCGGCGTCCACGAGTAGCCGGGATCTTTGGTGTCGACGATCAGGATCGAAATCCCTTTGTGCTTCACGGCCTCCGGATCGGTACGGCAGGCCAGCCAGATGTAGTCCGCGTCATGGGCACCAGTGGTGAAGACCTTTTGACCGTTGACGATGTACTCGTCGCCGTGGCGCACCGCGGTGGTCCGCAGCGACGCGAGGTCGGTGCCGGCTTCCGGCTCGGTGTAGCCGATCGCGAAGTGCACCTCACCGGCCAGGATCGCCGGCAGGAACTTCTTCTTCTGCATCTCGCTGCCATACACCTGCAGGGTGGGGCCCACCGTCTGCAGTGTCACGGCAGGCAACGGCACGTCGGCTCGATGAGCTTCGTTGACGAAGATCTGCTGCTCGATCGGGCCGAAACCCAGGCCGCCGAACTCTTTTGGCCAGCCGACGCCGAGCTTGCGGTCCTGACCCATCCGCCGGATCACTGCTCGGTAAGCCTCGTTGTGCCGGTCCGATTCCATCGCCTTGGCTTCATCCGAGGAAATGAGATTCGAAAAGTACTGCCGCAGTTCGGCTTGCAGCTGCCGCTGCTCCGGCGTCAGGTCGATGAACATTGCGCTCCCACCAGGTCGAGACGATGCGACGGCCCGCCCAGCAGCCGGGTCAGGTCTTTGATCGTGGAGTAGTAGCGGTGCATCGGGTAGTCGATGTCCATCCCCATCCCGCCGTGCAAGTGGTGGCAGATTTGCATCACCGGCGGCGCCTGCGATGCAATCCAGTAGCCGAGCACGTCGAGGTCGTCGGCGGCGTCGCGGCCTTCGGCCAACCGCCAGACCACCGATGTCGCCGCCAAATCGATGGTCCGCGAGGCGATGTAAACCTCGGCGAGCTGAGCGGCCACCGTCTGGAAGGTCGACAGCGGCTTACCGAATTGCTCGCGACTGCCCACGTAGTCGGCGGTCAGCCGAAGCGCGCCGGCGACCAGTCCGGCCGTGTAGGCGCCGATCATCGCCAACGCCAGCTGGTTGACCCGGTGGGCGCTGGCGCCGTCCAGCACGCCGTTTACCTCGACGTCGGCGAATGTCACCACGTACTCGTCGGATCCGTTGGACGTCGGCGTTTTCACCGCCTGCACACCGTCGGCGTCGGACGCGACCACCGCGACTCCGCTGTCAGCGGTGACCAGAATCCACTGGGCCTGTTCGGCATACGGGACCGCGACTTTAATTCCGGAGAGCCGGTTGTCGGCAAGCGTGGTGGCGGGCCGCTCCGGCAGTGCGGCGCCGGGCTCGTTCAGCGCGGCGGTGAGCAGCGACCCGTTGGCCAGCCCGGCGAGGTAGCGGTCCTGCTGATCGTCGGAGGCCAGGTCCAGCAGCGGCACCGCGCCGAGTCCGAGGGTGGCCAGCGCCGGCCCGACGACGCCGTGGCGACCGATCTCGGTCAGTGCCGTCGCCACCTCGGGCAGACCGACACCGTCGCCGCCGAGACGTTCCGGCACCGGCAGCGCGGTCACTCCGCCTGCGACTAACGCGTCAAAACTGTTGTCCCGGTCCAGCACCGAGGTGACCACATCGGCGACAGCCTGTTGTGCCGGGTCCGGACTGAAATCCACCCGAATCCTCCTTGATTCACTTACCCGCAGTCTGCGATCAGTGCGCGACAGGGCACTTTCCGCTGTAGTCGACCTGCCAGTGCTTGATGCCGTTGAGCCACCCCGACCGTAGCCGCTCCGGTTGCGCCAGCGGCAGCATGTCCGGTGCATGGTCGGCTACCGCGTTGAAGATCAGGTCGATCGTCAACCGGGCCAGGTGGGTGCCGATGCAGTAGTGCGCGCCGGTCCCACCGAAGCCCACATGCGGATTGGGGTCACGCAGAATGTTGAAGGTGAACGGGTCGTCGAAGACTTCGTCGTCGAAGTTGGCGGAGCGGTAGAACATCACCACTCGCTGCCCCTTCTTGATTTGCACACCGGACAACTCATAGTCCTCCAGCGCAGTGCGCTGGAAACAGGTGACGGGCGTTGCCCAGCGGACGATTTCGTCCGCGGTGGTCGTCGGGCGCTCTTTTTTGAACAGCTCCCACTGGTCGGGGTGCTCGGAGAACGCGATCATGCCGTGGGTGATCGAGTTGCGAGTGGTCTCGTTGCCGGCGACCGCCAGCATCACCACGAAAAACCCGAACTCGTCGTCGGAGAGTTTCTCGCCCTCGATGTCGGCGTTGATCAGCGTCGTGACGATGTCTTCACCGGGATTTTCTGTCTTGGCGGCGGCCAGTTGCATGGCGTACTGGATCAGCTCGACCGACGACATCTGCGGGTCGATGTCGGCGTATTCGGGGTCTTCGCTGCCGGTCATCTCGTTGGACCAGCGGAACAGCTTGTCGCGGTCTTCCAACGGAACGCCGAGCAGACCGGCGATGGCCTGTAGCGGCAGCTCGCACGACACCTGCTCGACGAAATCGCCGGTCCCGGCCGCCGCGGCCGCTTTGACGATGTTTTGCGCGCGTTCGTTGAGCTCGTCACGCAGGCGCTCGATGTTCCGCGGAGTAAAGCCGCGGGAGATGATGCGGCGCAGCCGGGTGTGGTGCGGTGCGTCCATGTTGAGCATGACGAACCGCTGAACCTCGATGTTCTCCCGGGTCATCTCGTCTTCGAACCGCGGAATCACGCAGTTCTCGTAACTGGAGAAGACCTCGCTGCGCAGCGACACCTCCTTGACGTCCTTGTGCTTGGTGATCGCCCAATAGCCGCCGTCGTTGAAGCCACCACCCTTGCCGGGAGCCTGCTCGATCCAGTGGATCGGCGCGAGGCGACGCAACTCGGCGAACTCATCGACCGGAAGACCCTCGACATTGATGTCAGGGTTGAGGAAATCGAACCCTGCGGGCAGATTGGGGGTTGGCATGCGTGCGCTCCTCAATGCAACGTGTTCTAGTGCCAGTAAAACACGGCTTCACCGCAGACAAAAGGCGGGAACGCATCCTCGCTTGTCAGAGTAATGAAACGTGTTCTAGCCTGGCCGCATGGGTAATCCTGTCATTGTTGAAGCCACCCGCAGCCCGATCGGTAAGCGCAACGGATGGTTGTCGGGGCTGCACGCCACCGAGCTACTGGGTGCGGTGCAAAAGGCGCTGGTCGATAAGGCCGGCATCGACGCGGCCGATGTGGAACAGGTCATCGGCGGGTGCGTGACCCAGTACGGCGAGCAGTCAAACAACATCACCCGGGTGGGCTGGTTGACGGCGGGTCTGCCGGAGCACGTGGGGGCCACCACCGTGGACTGCCAGTGCGGCAGTGGGCAACAGGCCAACCACCTGGTGGCGGGATTGATCGCCGCCGGCGCCATCGACATCGGGATCGCCTGCGGCATCGAGGCGATGAGCAGGGTCGGGCTGGGTGCCAACGCCGGCCCGGACCGCGGCGCCATCCGGGCCGAATCGTGGGACATCGACATGCCCAACCAGTTCGAGGCCGCCGAGCGCATTGCCAAGCGGCGCGGCATCACCCGAGAGGACATCGACGAGTTCGGCTTGGCCTCGCAGCGCCATGCCAAGCAGGCCTGGGACGAGGGCCGCTTCGACCGCGAGATCTCACCCATCGAAGCACCGATGCTCGACGAGCAGAAGCAGCCAACCGCCGAGCGGCACATGGTTGGCCGTGACCAGGGTTTGCGGGACACCACGCTGGAAGGCCTCGCCCAGTTGAAGCCGGTGCTCGACGGCGGTATCCACACCGCGGGCACGTCGTCGCAGATCTCCGACGGTGCCGCGGCGGTGCTGTGGATGGACGAGGAAAAAGCGAAAGCCATCGGTTTGAGGCCGCGGGCCCGAATCGTCAGCCAAGCACTCGTCGGCGCGGAGCCCTACTACCACCTGGACGGCCCGGTGCAGTCCACCGCGAAGGTGCTGGAGAAGGCCGGCATGAAGATGGGCGACATCGACCTCGTCGAGATCAACGAGGCATTCGCGTCGGTCGTGCTGTCCTGGGCGCGGGTACACAATCCCGACATGGCCCGGGTCAACGTCAACGGCGGCGCCATTGCGCTGGGGCATCCGGTGGGTTGCACCGGCAGCCGATTGATCACCACCGCGCTGCACGAACTGGAGCGCACCGACCAGAGCACCGCGCTGATCACGATGTGCGCCGGTGGCGCCCTGTCGACCGGCACCATCATCGAGCGGATTTAGGTGAGTCAGGTTTCCGACGCCGAGCGGATCGCAGCCGCGCAGTCGTATATCGACGCACTGGCCACCCACCGCGCAGACGGTGTTCCGTTCGCGCCGAACTGCGTCCGGATCGAGGCCGGTCTCAAGACCGGCTTTTCCGGAAACCACCTGCGGCGCAGCCTCAATCGCGGTGCGCAGTACCGGGTGATCGCAGCGACCACCACCCCGGAGTTCAGCGTCGACGGCGATCAGGTGCGGGCGCGGTTCGACGTGATCACCAAGCCGTCGTTCGCGGGCCGCCGGGTGTGCGCGCACGTCGACGAGACGTTTCTCATCCCGGATGGCACGATCCATCACATCCGGGCTCACCTTCGCCCGTTCATTCGACGTTAGGTAACACCGCCGATGGCCAATCCACCGCGCGCCCTCAACTCTGCCCGCACCGGCACGTTCATCAAATGGATGTCGCGGGTCAACTCGTGGCTGTATAAGGCGACCGGCGGCAAAGTCGGTGGCAAGTTCCTGCAGGGCGCGCCGGTGGCGCTGTTGACCACCACCGGCCGCAAGACCGGGCAGCCGCGGGTCAGCCCCCTGCTGTTCCTGCGCGACGGTGACCGCGTGGTGCTGGTGGCGTCGCAGGGCGGCCGCACCAACAACCCGATGTGGTACCTGAACCTCCAGGCCAACCCGCAAGTGCAGGTGCAGATCAAAAAGGAAGTACTCCGCCTGACGGCGCGCGACGCCACCGACGACGAGCGCGCACAGTACTGGCCGCGGCTTGTCGAGATGTACTCCTCGTTTGACGACTACCAGTCCTGGACCGACCGGGTTATACCGGTCGTCATCTGCGACCCGTAACTTCTATTCTGGGCTGCGTGACACAGCAACGCTGGATTCGCAACTCACGGTTCCTGGCCCTGTTGCTCAAATACTTCGCCCGCGGCCACATTTGGGTGTACCGCCGCACCAATGGCCGACTCGGTGCGAAATTGTTGTGGTTTCCGGCGGCGCTGCTGACCACGACCGGCCGCAAATCGGGCGAGCCGCGGACCACGCCGACGCTGTACCTGCGCGACGGCGATCGGGTGATCGTGCCGGCGTCTTTCGGTGGCCGCGCCGAGAACCCGACTTGGTATCTCAATCTGCAAACCAACCCGATCGTCGAGGTGCAGATCCGCGCCGAGCGGCTACAACTTGCCGCCCGCGACGCCACCGACGAGGAGCGGGACCGCTACTGGCCGCCGCTCACCAGGATTTATCCGCCCTACCGCGGATACCGCGACGCCACCGACCGGGTGATCCCGTTGGTGGTCTGCGAACCCGCATAGCGCACCATTGACGGCGGATCAGCCGGGCAGCCTACCGACTTGGCGCAGCCCGGAAAAAGTGTCGGCCAACGTCTCGCGCGGGTCGCGGTAAGTGATGCCGAGGTCTTGCTCGCTCGGTGTGTCATCTGACGGCGGCATCTGCGTGTAGTACTGCATTGCCGCCTCGCTGATCGGCGTATCGAAGGGCAGATACCCGCCGACAGCGTCGAATGCCCGGCCGATGCCGCGCAACAGAATGTCCGGCAGCGGGTATGTCCGAAGTGGGCGCCCCGCCGCCGAACCGATCATCGATGCCAAGTCGCCGATCGCGACGCGTTGGCCCCCTGCCATGTATCGGCGCGGGCCCCTGCCGGGCGTGAGCAGCGCAGCGTGCAGCGCCGCGAGATCGCGAACGTCGACGATGGTCCAGGCGGCGCCGCGCCCGGGCAGGCCGCGCATCTGAATCGCCGCCTGCACGCCGTCGGCTGCCTCGCCGAACTGGCTCCCGGCAGGTGGGCCGAGCACCATTCCCGGATAGGTGATGGCCACCGGCGCTCCCGACTCCTGCAGCGACCGCGCATAGGTCTCCACCGCCGCCTTGGACCGGCCATAGCCGTCGGTTCCGCCGACGACCGGGAGTTGGGCGCGGAGCATCTTGAGCCCCGGCCGGAACAGCGCAGTAAAACTCGACACATGCACGACCGGGTCCAGGCCGCGCTCCACCGCCGCGCCGAGCACATGCCGACCGCCGTCGAGGTTCGTCCGCAGCATCACATCAGCCTGGTGTGGGTCAGTGGAAACCATTGCAGCGCAGTGGATCGCCGCGTCGCAGCCGTCTAAAGCCACGCCAGTCGCCTCGGCGTCGGCAATGTCGCCGACGACGTAGTCTGTGGCGTCTACGCCAAGCAATGCGACGCTCGTCGTCAGCCGCGCCGGGTCGCGGACAAGGAACCGCACCCGATGACCGGCATCAGCCACGGCCTTCGCCGTCCAAGCGCCGACGAAACCGGTTCCACCGGTCACCAGAACTTTCACCGCTTGCTGCTCTCAGGCTCCGTAGACCGGGACCGGTGGCCGCGATTTGGCCAACAGGTCGGTGACTACCGGCCCGAGTTCGGCCGGATCCCACATCGCGCCCTTGTCGACCTGCGGGCCGTGCGCCCACCCTTCGGCGACGCGGATCTTGCCGCCCTCGACTTCGAAGACCTTGCCGGTCACATCCTTTGACTCGGCACTACCCAGCCACACCACCAACGGCGAGATGTTCTCCGGCGCCATCGCGTCGAAATCGTCGCCCTGGGTTGCCATCATCTCCGCGAAGACCGTCTCGGTCATCCGGGTGCGGGCCGACGGCGCGATCGCGTTGACGGTGACGCCATACCGACCCATCTCGGCGGCGCCGATGAGCGTCATGGCCGCGATGCCGGCCTTTGCGGCACTGTAGTTCCCTTGGCCGACGCTGCCCTGCAGGCCCGCACCGGAACTGGTGTTGATGATCCGCGCGTCAACGGTTTTGCCCTCTTTGGACAGTCCGCGCCAGTACGACGCGGCGTGGCGCATCGTGGCGAAGTGTCCTTTGAGGTGCACGGCGATAACGGCATCGAACTCTTCCTCGCTGGTGTTGGCCATCATCCGGTCCCGCACGATGCCGGCGTTGTTGACCAGAACGTCCAGGCCACCGAATGTCTCGACCGCGGTCTGAACCAGGGCGGCCGCCTGGTCCCAGTCGGCAACGTTGGATCCGTTGGCGACGGCTTCGCCGCCGGCTGCGGTGATCTCGTCGACCACGCTCTGCGCTGCGCTGCCGCCGCCCGCCGGCGAGCCGTCCAGCCCAACCCCGATGTCGTTGACCACAACACGCGCACCCTCGGCCGCGAAGGCCAGCGCATGCGCGCGGCCGATACCACCGCCCGCTCCGGTGACGATGACCACTCGGCCGTCGACCAAACCCATATCGTTGACTCCTCTACTTGATCGCATTCGTTGTGGCCAGATAATGCGGCGGCTCGCCGCCACCATGCACTTCCAACGCGGCACCGCTGATGTAGGAGGCCGCGTCCGACGCCAGAAATGCCGCAGCCCAGCCGATATCGTCCGGCTTGGCAAGGCGGCCGAGCGGCACATTCTTCGAAATCGCCGCAATCGACTCGGCGTCGCCGTAGAACAAGTCGGCCTGCTCGGTTTCCACCATGCCGACCACCAACGCGTTCACCCGGACCTTCGGCGCCCATTCCACCGCCAACGTCTGGGTGAGACTTTCCACACCCGCCTTGGCCGCACCGTAGGCGGCGGTGCCCGGAGTCGGTCGCCTGCCGCTGACACTGGCGATGTTGACGATCGAACCGCCGCCCGGCTGATGCTGCATCTTGTCGTTTGCGTGTTGTGAAACCGACAGCGCACCAATGAGGTTGAGTTCGATGATCTTGCGGTTGAATTTGGCGCTGGAATCCGCGGTGAGCACGTACGGCGAGCCGCCGGCATTGTTGACGACGACGTCCAAGCTACCGTGCCGGTCGACGACGGCGTCGATCATCGCCTTGACGGCGTCGTCGTCGCGGATATCGCACGAGTGGAACTCATAGGGCAGTCCCTCGACCTCGCGCCGCGCACAGGTGACCACCGTCGCGCCCTGCCCGGCGAAAACCGCGCTGATACCGGCGCCCACTCCGCGGACGCCGCCGGTAACCAGCACCACCCGCCCGGCCAGGCCCAGATTGATCGCTGGGTCTCCTTCGGCGCGGGTCACTGTGCTAGCGTACCAAGCAAGTGCTTGCTTAGGTAGCCGACCCCAGGGAGTGCCAATTGACGATCACATCCGCCGTCAAAGAACCGGGCATCGTCGCGGTCACCGTCGACTTCCCCCCGGTCAACGCCATTCCATCGAGCGGCTGGTTTGAACTCGCCGACGCGCTGACCGCCGCCGGCAACGGCCCCGATACCCACGCAGTGGTCCTACGGGCCGAGGGCCGCGGCTTCAACGCCGGCGTCGACATCAAGGAGATGCAGCGCACGGAGGGATTCACCGCGCTGATCGATGCCAACCGCGGTTGCTTCGCCGCGTTCCGCGCGGTCTACGAATGTGCGGTCCCGGTGATCGCGGCGGTCAACGGCTTCTGCGTCGGCGGCGGCATCGGGCTGGTCGGCAACGCCGACGTCATCGTCGCGTCGGACGATGCCACGTTCGGTCTACCGGAGGTGGAGCGCGGCGCGTTGGGCGCGGCCACCCACCTGTCCCGATTGGTGCCGCAGCACATGATGCGGCGGCTGTTCTTCACCGCGGCCACCGTCGATGCCGCCACCCTGCACCATTTCGGCTCGGTGCATGAAGTGGTGCCGCGAGATCAGTTGGACGAGGCCGCGTTACGGGTCGCGCGTGACATCGCGGCCAAGGACACCCGGGTGATCCGGGCCGCCAAGGAAGCGCTGAACCTCATCGACGTGCAGCGAGTCAACTCCAGTTACCGTATGGAGCAAGGCTTTACCTTCGAACTCAACCTCGCGGGCGTCGCCGACGAGCACCGCGACGCGTTCGCCGGCACGGAAAAGGGCAAGAAGTGAGCGACAAGCGGACCACCTTCGACGACGCCGTCGCGCAGTTGCGCAGTGGGATGACCATCGGGATCGGCGGCTGGGGGTCGCGGCGCAAGCCGATGGCCTTCGTTCGTGCGATCCTGCGTTCGGATGTCAAGGATTTGACCGTCGTCAGCTACGGCGGCCCAGACATCGGATTGCTGTGCTCAGCAGGCAAAGTGCGCCGCGTCTACTACGGCTTCGTCTCGCTGGACTCGCCACCGTTCTATGACCCGTGGTTCGCCAAGGCGCGCACCAGCGGCGCGATCGAGGCCCGGGAAATGGACGAGGGCATGCTGCGCTGTGGGCTACAGGCAGCGGCGCAGCGGCTACCGTTCCTGCCGATTCGCGCCGGGCTGGGCAGTTCGGTGCTCGACTTCTTCGAGGGTGAACTGGCCACGGTCCGCTCGCCGTATCCGTCGCCGGACGGGCGGCACGAGACGCTGATCGCGATGCCGGCACTGCGACTGGACGCCGCATTCGTACACCTGAATCTCGGTGATGTCCAAGGCAATGCCGCCTACACCGGTATCGATCCGTACTTCGACGACTTGTATCTGATGGCCGCCGAGAAGCGCTACCTGTCCGTGGAGCGGCTGGTCTCGACCGAGGAGCTGGTCAAGGCAGTACCGCCGCAGGCGCTGCTGGTGAACAGGATGATGGTCGACGCTGTTGTGGAAGCCCCCGGCGGCGCCCACTTCACCACCGCTGCACCCGATTACGGACGCGACGAGAAATTCCAACGGCACTACGCCGAGGCCGCTGCGTCGGAGGAGAGCTGGCAACAGTTCGTCACCACTTATCTGTCCGGCAGTGAAGCCGACTATCAGACGGCCGTGCGTAAGTTCGAGGAGTCCGCATGATCACCCGAGCCGAAGTTTGCGTGATGGCCTGCGCCGAGCTGTTCCGCGACGCCGGCGAGATCATGATCAGCCCGATGACCACCGTGGCCTCGGTCGGTGCGAGGCTGGCCCGGTTGACGTTCTCCCCCGATATCCTGATTACCGACGGAGAGGCACAACTTTTGGCGGACACCCCGACGCTGGGCGCCACCGGCGCCGTCGAGGGCTGGATGCCGTTCGGTCGGGTGTTCGAGACGCTGGCCTGGGGCCGCCGGCATGTGGTCATGGGTGCCAATCAGGTTGACCGCTATGGCAATCAGAACCTGTCCGCGTTCGGCCCGCTACAGCAGCCGACCCGGCAGATGTTCGGCGTCCGCGGCGCACCCGGCAACACGATCAACCACGCCACCAGCTACTGGGTCGGCAACCACTCCAAGCGGGTGTTCTGCGACTCCGTCGACGTAGTGTCGGGGATCGGCTACGACAAAGTCGACCCGGACAACGCGGCGTTCCGGTTCGTCAACGTGCACCGGGTGATCTCCAATCTCGGCGTGTTCGATTTCGGCGGTCCTGACCACACGATGCGGGCACTGACCCTGCACCCGGGCGTATCCGCTGAGGATGTGCAGGAGGCCACCTCGTTTGAGGTACACGGCTTGTCTGACGCGCAAGAGACTCCGCCGCCGGGCGAGGACGAGCTGCGGTTGATCCGCGAGGTCATCGATCCGAAGTCGTTGCGCGACAAGGAGGTGCGGTCATGATTATTCCGCCTCCTCGCCCCCGCAAGCGGGAGGTACCCCCGCATCGCTCTTGTGCTCTGCAATTTCGGCGGTGGCTATGAGGCTGCGAACGCCGCTGACCGAGCTGGTCGGCGTTCAGCACCCGGTCGTGCAAACCGGGATGGGCTGGGTAGCCGGGGCGCGACTGGTCTCGGCCACCGCGAACGCCGGCGGCCTGGGTATCTTGGCATCGGCGACGATGACCGTCGACGAGTTGGCGATTGCGATCGGGAAAGTCAAGGCCGCCACCGACAAACCGTTCGGTGTCAACATCCGCGCCGATGCTGCTGACGCCGGCGACCGGGTGGATCTGATGATCCGCGAGAGCGTGAAAGTGGCGTCGTTCGCGTTGGCGCCCAAGCAGGAACTGATCAACCGGCTCAAAGACGCTGGCTCAGTGGTGATTCCGTCGGTTGGCGCCGCCAAGCACGCCCGCAAGGTGGCCTCCTGGGGTGCCGACGCGGTGATTGTGCAGGGCGGCGAGGGCGGCGGGCATACGGGCCCGGTTGCGACGACGCTGCTGCTGCCGTCGGTGCTGGACGCGGTGAACATCCCGGTGATCGCAGCCGGCGGCTTTTTCGACGGCCGCGGGCTGGCCGCGGCGCTGAGTTACGGCGCGGCCGGGGTGGCGATGGGCACCCGGTTTCTGCTCACCTCGGATTCCACCGTTCCCGACGCGGTCAAACAGCGCTATCTGGAGTCCGCGTTGAACGGGACGGTGGTCACCACCCGTGTCGACGGCATGCCACACCGCGTGCTGCGTACAGGGCTGGTCGAGAAGCTGGAAAGCGGCTCGCGGGCAAGGGGTTTTACCGCCGCGATACGCAACGCCGGCAGATTCAAGAAGATGTCGCAGATGACGTGGCCATCGATGATCCGTGACGGCCTGGCGATGCGCCACGGTAAGGATCTGACGTGGTCGCAGGTGGTGATGGCCGCCAACACCCCGATGTTGCTGAAAGCCGGACTGGTGGAAGGCAACACCGATGCCGGCGTACTGGCCTCCGGTCAGGTGGCCGGCATCCTCGAGGATCTGCCGTCGTGCGCGGAGCTGATCCAGACGATCGTGGCCGACGCCGTCAAACACCTGCAGGCGGCATCCACGCTGGTGGAGTAGCCGTGCGCGCCGGGTCCGGCCTTCGAGCCACCTGCACCACCTCGTCGATCAGTCGTGTCGGATAGACCGGCACCGCGACAGCGGGATCGTCGAGGCAGCAGCCATCATCGAGGGCGAAAGCCTGTTTACCGATGGGTGATTGAATAACTGCGCGTCCGGTGCGATCGCCGGTAAGGCCGCGTGACAGCACCGCGGCGCGCGAGAACGGGTCGATGTTGCCGATGGCATGCAGCGAACCGTCGTCGAGCCGAAACAGCGCCACCTGCGATCCGTCGTCGAGCAGCACGGCGACCCCGCGGCCTGGGATGAGGTAGTCGTAGTCGCACGCTGAGGTCCAGCTCTCCTTACTGGACACCGGCAGCACCGCTCACGGAGTCGCCCGTCCCACCACGAGCGGGCGGACGATCCGCGGCACGCCGCGCCACACGGTGTCGTCGGCTGCGACCCTAAAGCCGCAGGCGCGCATCAGCTCGATGGTCTGCCGGTTGCAGCAGCAGCCGCCTGCGAAGCGACGCCATGGTTGGAGCAGGCTGTCTTGGCACGCCGCGAGGAACCGAGAGCCCGCCCGCACGTGTTCGATGAACAGCAACTGCCCGTCCGGCCGGAGCACGCGTGCGATCTCACGAAGCGCGCGTGCTGGATCGTCGACGGTGCAAAGGACGAGCGTCGAGACGACGGTGTCCACGGACGCGTCGGCCAGCGGCAGCCGCTCCGCAGATGCGTCGACGATCCGCGCGATGCGCGCGTGCCGCTGCAGACGACGCGCGAGCCGTTGGCGCATTCCCGGCTCGGGCTCGGCGAGCACGAGCTCGGTGAGACCGTCGGGATAGTGCGCGATGTTCAGCCCAGTGCCGGCGCCGATTTCGACGACGCGTCCGCGGGCGCCGCCCAGGAGCGTCCTGCGCCGGCGGCGCATGCCTGCTATCTCACCCAGCGAGAGAAGCGGGTCGTACATCAGCGCGAATATCCGCAGCCACGTTGCAGATTGCGTACCCGCCGGGAGCTCGGTGTTTGATTCGGTGCTCGCGATGTCCGTCATCCAGCGAACGTACGAGTGGTCGCATCGTGGGCGCATCGCTCAACGCGGCCATCTTCCGCAGATGGCCCCTTTCGGCTATCTCACAGCAGCCCGAGATGCGCCGCCTCCGCGACGGCGGCCGTCCGTGAGGTGCGACCCATCTTGCGACGGATGTTCGCGACATGGCGGTGAACGGTATGCGGGCTCAAGACGAGCTGCTCTGCGATCTCGCGATCGCTGAGGCCGCGCGCGACGCAGGCGAGGATCTCACGCTCGCGACTGGACAGCAGGACAGACTCTTGCTCGCTCGTTTGATGCGCCGGCGACTGCACCGGACCCAGCGCTTCGCGGCAGGCGCGCACAACGGAATCGACGTCACCGAGCCAGGGAAAATGCGCGCTGCCCTGCAGGGGGATGAACGTCGCATCTGGGATCGCGGCGGCGACCTCACGCCCGAGCCGGTAAGGGACGGCGCGATCGTCGCGGCGATGCACGACCCATACCGGCGGACGGACGACCGGAAGCTGTGCGCGGACATCGAGGCGATAGACGAGATCCAGCAAAGCTGCAGCGGTCTCGGCACTCGCCGCCTCCCGCTGGAACCGCGCGAAGCGTTCCTGCTCCGCAGAGTCGGCACCTCCGAGGAATAAGTCACTCAGCAGGCGCGACCCCAGTCCCCAATGCGCGCGTACGGCCGCAAGGATCGCGGTCCCGACGCCTGGTGCCGTAATCGCCGCGCCATCGGGATAGGACCCGTAGAGCACCAGGCGCTCGACGCGCTCGGGGAACGCTGCGGCAAACGCGATCGCGGTGCAGCTTCCGGATGAGCCGCCGAACAGCGACACCCGTTCGAGCCCAAGCTCGTCGAGAAGCGCGCACAGCGTCGCGACTTCCGCGTCGAGATTCAGATCCGACTCTTGCACCGTGCGGTCCGACATGCCGACGCCGAGTCGGTCGTAGCGGATTAGTGCGTAGCCAGCCGCGACTTCTTCCCAGAATCGCCGAAAACCCGCGCTCTGCCAGTCGAGTTCGAGGTGACTCAGCCACCACGCGGGAGCCACGAGCGGTGGGCCGTCCCCGCGTATCTCATACGCCACGCGGCGGGCGCCGCGGGGGAGGAAGCGAATCGCGGACTCAGCCAGCATCGCATGAGTGTACGACCAGCGCCTTTATGCCGCGAC